>NZ_LSRW01000001.1:0-135605 GCF_003104955.1 Steroidobacter cummioxidans
GCAGCGTCAGATGTGTATAAGANNCAGGAAGTACGCATGGTCTTCGTCGATGTTGACGTGACTGTGGATCTTCAGCTCATCCCGCTTGATCGACAGCAGGTCCAGCGGCACGCCCACCGACAGATTGGAGCGGATGGTCGAGTCCATCGAAAAATGAAGTGCGCAAATTTTCGCGCCCTTGCGCCAAGAACTGGTGCTGCGTGAAGATGACTCGAATCCAGGATCGGCTTGCCGTATTTCGATTCGCCGATNTGGAAGTATGGCGTCTCCGCCGTCGCCTCGATGAAATTGCCGGCCGCGTAGATACAAAACAGCCGCGGCTCTTCGGTTCCGATCTGGCCGCCAAAGATCAGCGACGCATTGAACTCGATGTGATGATCCTTGAGCGCTTCGGCGTCGCGCTTGTGGATCTCACGCAGCGCCTCGCCGACCGCGAGCGCGGCCTCGAACATGTTCTTGGCGCTCCAGATGCCCTTGATGCCCGGCTCGTGCTCATGCTCGTGCAAGACATTCACGACCGCCTGCGAGATCGCCAGATTGCCGGCCGTCAGCAGCACCATGATGCGCTCGCCGCGGCGCTCGAAAATGGTCACTTTGCGGAACGTGCTGATCTGGTCCACGCCCGCGTTGGTGCGCGAGTCGGAAAGGAACACCAGGCCGGCATCCAGCAGCATGCCTATGCAATACGTCATAGAAGTGACTAGTGACTAATGACTAATGAATGGTCAGAGTGGTGAAGCGCACAACGATAGCTCATTTCTGCGCCGCCCGGCCAGGGAGGCTTCGGCTTCTGACTACTCAGTATTCATCAGTCATCAGTCACTTCTATTGTTGTTGCGCGGCTGCCGCGATCCTCACCGCGACCTGCATTTCTTCGGCTCCACCGCCGCGACGGACGCCGCGGACCGGACAGGCATCCAGGTAATCGCGACCTACGGCCAGCCGGCAATGCCGCCCATCGGTGGGCGTGCGATGAGTCACGTCGATGGACATCCAGCCCTGGTCATGACCGGTCCAAACGTCCACCCACGCGTGGCTGGCGATTTCGCCGTCTTTACCGGCGTAAAAGTAACCGCTGACATAGCGTGCTGGAATCCCTGCACTACGACAGCTGGCTATGTAAATGTGCGAATGATCCTGGCAGACCCCCGCACCGCGCGCGAATGCCCGCGAAGCCGATTCGTGCACGTCGGTGGCGCCTTTTTCATAGCGAACTTCTTCACACACCGCTTCCGCCAGAGCCAGCAGTTTGTCGCGCACGTCACCGCCCGCTTGCAGGCGAGCGCGCGCGAAGCTGGTGATGGCTTCGTCCGGACGAGTGAGCGGCGTCTCGGCAAGAAATGCCAGCGGTGAGAGTTGCCCCTCGTCAGGCAAGGACACCGCAGGCTGGTCCTCGGTTTCGACGATGCCATTCACGATGATGCGGATCTCGCGATGAGGCTCATCGAGCGTGAGCAAATGGACGATGTTGCCGTAAGCATCGACTTGCGAGCGATAACGCCCGGGCGCAGCCATGCTCCAGCTGAGCGCACGTTGCATGGAATCGCGGCGAGGCGTCAGTCGCAGGTTCTGCACGCTGCGCTTTACCGGCTCGCCGTAGCGGTAGACCGTTTCGTGTCGGATATGTAGCTGCATGCGCGCGCTCCTAGGGCCTGTGAACACTCATTGGATGGGCTGCGACGAGCTATTGCGGTTCAGGGCTAGGCGGGACGACCGCCGTGTGCTCTCTGCACACAAGGGAGGAGCAACGACGTCCTGAACCGCAATAGCTCGTCCCATCAAAGGATATTTATTCATTGAATGGGTTGCGCCTCGAATCGCCTGCCGCTGCGTTACAAAGCTTGCCCGTATCGACATACGGGCTGCGCTTTGCGCCTTGCTGCAGGCGATTGGAGGCGCAACGCAGCCCATCAAATGAGTGTTCACAGGCCCTAGTCGGTGGCCGACACCAGGAAGTCTCGTGATACTCGATCGCCCAGATCGCGCGTGCGACCGAGGAATCGCACCAGATATTCGTGCAGCCCCACCTCGAACACGCTCTCGATGCGGCCGAAGTGCAGCGACGCCTGCAATTCACCGGCCCGCCGTTCGGTCTCCGCCGACTGCGCGTTGCGCACTGACTGCAAATGCATGTGCACTTGAGACATGCAGCGACGCAACGAGCGTGGCATGTCATCGCGCAGGACGAGAAGCTCGGCGACGCGTCGGGGAGTGATCAGGTCACGATAAACGCGGCGATAGATTTCGAACGCGGAGACGGAGTGCAGGAGCGCACTCCACTGGTAGTAGTCCGCCGCGCCGCCTGCTTGCTCGCCGCGAGGCAGCAGCAAGTGATACTTCACATCCAGAATGCGAGCGGTGCTGTCGGCGCGCTCCAGATACGTGCCGAGCCAGGTGAAGTGCCACGCTTCATCGCGCAACATCGTGCCTTGAACGACGCCCCGCGCCACATGCGAGCGATATTTCACCCACTCAAAGAAATTGCCCACTTCTGCCTCAGTGGAAGACCGCAGGCTGGTCCCGCGCATTTCCAGCCAGGTCGCATTCAATGTCTCCCAGATTTCCGAAGTGAGCGTGCCCCGAACGGCACGCGCGTTCTCGCGAGCGGCGCGCATGCAGCTGTAGATGCTCATCGGGTTGTCGCGATCGAATGACATGAACTCGATGACATTCGACGAGGTCACCGCGTCATACCGCTGCCGGAACGCATCCATCAGGCCGATGATGGTGAGGGTCGCGATCCAGCCTTGCTCGAGGATTTCGGCGCCCTGTGGCAGCAACGACATGCGCGAGTTGACGTCGAGCATGCGAGCGAGATTCTCGGCCCGCTCGGTGTAGCGAGCCATCCAGTAGAGGTGATCGGCGGTGCGGCTCAGCATGCTAGCGCTCCAGCACCCACGTATCTTTCGTCCCGCCGCCTTGCGACGAGTTCACCACCAGCGACCCTTCTCTGAGCGCCACTCTCGTCAGGCCACCCGGCACCAATGTGACTTCACGCCCCGACAACACAAACGGCCTCAAGTCGATGTGCCTCGGCGCGATACCCGCATCGACAAACGTCGGGCACGCCGACAGCGCGAGCGTCGGTTGGGCGATGTATCTTTCCGGCGAGCGCAGGATCCGCTGCCGGAACGCCTCCAACTCCGCCTTGCTTGCCGCCGGCCCAATCAACATTCCGTACCCACCTGCGCCATGCACCTCCTTGACGACCAGCTCCGACAGATGCGCGAGCGTGTATGCCAAATCCTCCTTGCGTCGTAGAACGTACGTCGGCACGTTCGACAGCAACGGCTCCTCGCCGAGGTAGAAGCGCACCATCTCCGGCACATAGGGATAAATGGATTTGTCGTCGGCGACGCCTGTGCCAATCGCATTGGCGATCGTCACTCGCCCCGCGCGATAGGCGGCCAACAATCCTGGAATACCCAACATCGAATCCGGCCGAAACACCAACGGATCCAGGAAGTCGTCATCGATGCGTCGATAGATCACATCCACGCGCTGCGGACCGCGAGTGGTACGCATGTAGACGAACTCATCGTCGACGAACAGATCCTGTCCCTCGACCAGCTCGATGCCCATCTGCTGCGCCAGAAAGGCGTGCTCGAAGTACGCGCTGTTGTAAGCACCCGGCGTCAGCAGCGCGACGGTCGGATCGTTCACACCCGACGGCGCAACGCTGCGCAGATTCTCCAGCAACAAATCCGGATAGTGCTCGACTGGGGCCACCGAATGCAGCGCGAACAACTCGGGAAACAGTCGCATCATCATGCGCCGGTCTTCGAGCATGTATGACACGCCCGACGGCACCCGCAGATTGTCTTCGAGAACGTAGAACTCACCCTCGCCGGCACGCACCACATCGACGCCCGCGATGTGCGCATAGATCGAGCCGGGCACGTCGATGCCTTGCATCTCCGGTCGATACTGACCATTGCAAAGCACCTGCTCGGCCGGAATGCGGCCGGCCTGCAGGATCTCCTGCGAGTGATAGATATCGTTGGTGAACGCGTTCAGCGCACGCACGCGTTGCTTCAAGCCGGCGGCGAGATGCTTCCACTCGTTGGCCGGAATGATGCGCGGGACGATGTCGAAAGGAATCAGCCGCTCGGTGCCGGCTTCCTCACCATAGACGGTGAAGGTGATGCCGACGCGATGAAACAACGTGTCGGCCTCGGCGCGCTTGTGCGCAACGCGCTCGCTCGGGGTGCGCGCGAGCCAGGAAGCGAAGGTTCTGTAGTGCTCTCGCACCTCGCCGTCGCTGGCATGCATTTCATCGTACGGAATCGCCGACATCCAGACCTCTGTTGTAGCCGGGCAGCGATGCCATGGCTCGAGCTTGGAGTCGGGATGGAGCGAAAAACGTGCCAGCCGCGAAAGCAGCCAGTTATGGGCGATTTCTGCGCAAATCGCGGCGGGACGCACCACGTAAGGCCCGAATGACGGGCCCCACGCACGATCATGGGGCGCCACGCGCCCCATGGATCATCAAGGCATCTGGATCTTGCCGCCGCCGCGGCCGCCGGTGATGCCCGGCACCGGACCCTGCGGAACCACGAGCTGCGAGGCCTGCTGGCGACGCATTTCCTGGATCTGCTGGACGGTACGCTCGATCGCGGCCTGTGCCGCCGGCGCGAAGCCGATGACCGCGTCAGCCAGCGTCTGCCCCTCGATCTCGAAGCTGATGGGCACCGGACCCATGTTGGTCATGATCTCGGCCTGGCCGATGAACAGCACCGGGCGGGCAGGATCGGCGGAGCCATCGGCGCGCACCGGGGAAAGGCGACGAATCGCACCCACCTTGCGGTCGGTGAAATTGTCTTCCTGGTAGAGCCCCTCGGCGTCCATCTGCGGGTCCTGATTACGATCTTCGGCCATGTGAAACCTCTAATGAATTCGCCCGCTTGCAGCGGGCTACGGTATCGGCGAGTGCTTTATGACAGTAGACCAGTCAGCGTGCCTGGGTTCAAGGCGGTGACAGTCTTCGTCAGGGGGCACAACGCCGTTACAATGGGGCCATCTTCAATGAGAGCAACGGGCGCCAGACGCTCGAGTGACCCCCCCATGCAGGAACCCGACAACCCCTTCAGCGAAGCCTTCGGCAAGGCCGTCGACCTGGGCAACCGGATCGCCGACACGGATGACAAGGCCGACATCTGGGACATCGCCGACGGTCTGCTGGCGGGCGCCGTGCAGTACTGGTTGTACTCGCGGCAACCCTGTTCGGATCCAGAGTGCGAAGAATGCCAGCCCATCAGCACTGCCGAGGGCCGGATCGAGGAGCTGCGCAAACTGATGCGTCAATTCGCCGAAGAAAGCGAATATTTCCACTCGCCCACGGATCGCAATGTCGGCCGCGCCTGAGTAGCCCGGCCACCCGCGCGCGCCCGCTGTCCTCGTGGCGCATCCTTCGCGACGCGCCCAGCATCATGACAGTTGCTCTTTGTCAACGGCCAGTGCGTAAATTTTTTGCGGCGAAAAATAGTTTGGGCGTACGTGCTTGATCCGTAATGAGGCGTAAATGCAACGCCGAAATGCGACGGCGTTTTGCGATCCAGCGCACACCGTCCAATTCGTGTCGCCCTTCACACTTTCGCCCGTGACCTCGTGCGGGAGACCCATGCGGTGGGAATGTTGAAGAACTTGAAGCTCAGACATCGCGCGTACGTGTGCGCATACAACTCGTTTCGATTTGCCGCGCGGCTGCGGGGCGACTTGAGCGAGTTCGCGCCCTCGATCGCCGAGACATTGGAAAGCGTGGGCGATGAGCTCGCTGCGCTGGCGCGTGACAGCTGTCCGACGGAGAACGAGCGTCGTCAGCTGATCGAAGGCCTCGAAGGTGCGCTACGCGCGCTCGGCCTTTCCGATGCTGCGCAGGTTCATATCGTTTCTCAGCTCGCGCCGCGCATCATGGCGGGCGAGCCCGCGAGCGCGAGCAAAGAAGCGTGGACGCGCATGGCGGTGTAACAAAACCGCCAACAACGGACCAGATGAGACATAACCTCAAGGCAAACGCAGCATCTCACTTGTCGCCAAACCCCTTGTCTGCTGAAAGCGACCGGACTTGCTTGACTTATGCCTTGAGCGTGCCGATGATCGAATCGTTCCAAGACGATTGTTAGATTTCCTGGGCAAACTCGCCGAAAGGCGAGGACGCAAAGCTTCCGGTCTAACGGATTCATTTCCTAAGACAGCGGGGTTGCCACGGGGCCGCGACATAATGCGGCAACGGTTTCGCCACAAAAGACAACAGCGAAACCGCCGTGAACGAGCGCGATGCGCATAAGCGCGCTCACTCCCCCCGCCGAAATGAAT
The DNA here is from genome assembly GCF_003104955.1 of Steroidobacter cummioxidans. Classification (NCBI taxonomy): domain Bacteria; kingdom Pseudomonadati; phylum Pseudomonadota; class Gammaproteobacteria; order Steroidobacterales; family Steroidobacteraceae; genus Steroidobacter; species Steroidobacter cummioxidans. Next base: position 6,316 of record NZ_LSRW01000001.1, read on the forward strand.
CGTTCAGCCGCAAGCGCGTCCACCGCACGCGGGCGGTGATCAGCGGCGCAACGGGTCGGGGAAGAAACGTGGAAGACAATACCAGCAAGGTCTATGTCGAGCCGGAAAGCTCACAGCCGCCGCTCGTCTCCCAAAACGCAGGGAGCGGCACGCAGCTGTTCGTCATCAATCTGTGCGCCTCCATCGCACCGGTGCCGACGACGGGTCGTAACATTCCCGGTCTCGAGAATTACAAGCTTTATCAGGTCGCGCGTGTCGAGGATGGACGCACGCGGCATCGTCTGCGCCTCGGCTTCTTCACGAACGAAGCGCATGCTGAACGCGTTCTTACTGTCGTTCGTCAGCAGTATCCAACCGCATTCACAACCAGCCTGAGCGATGAGGATCGCCGCTTCGCGCGCGGCTACTTGCCCGCCTCGACGCCGGCGCCTGCTCCGCGTCCTGCCGTTGCTGTTGTCAACACACCGCCACCCGCTCCCGTCGCCGCAGCGCCAGCTCCGAAAGCTGCGCCTGCTCCTGTCGCTGCAGCTCCCGCTCCGACGAAGGCTGCTCCTGCTCCGGTCCTCGCGCCGCCGGCAGCCGCGCCTGCTAAGGCCGTTGCCAGGCCCGCTCAACCGGCGAAGCCAGCCGCGAAAGCTCCGAGCGACGAAGTCGTGGAGATGACGTGGGAGCCGGACGAAGAAACCAAAGCTGCAGTCACGTCGGCGTCGTTGCCGAAGATCAAAGCGCTCACCGAAGCCCCCGGCCTCGATGAGATGAGCTGGAACGACGATCCCGCTCCCACACCGCTCGCCGCCGCTCCTGCGCCGACACCGTCGAAAGAACCGCTCGCTGTTGGTTTGTTGAGTGGCAAGTTTGCCGCGCTCGATACCAGCAAGCTCAAAATCAAAACCACCGCGCCGGTGCCCGCAGCCGCTGCCGCTGCTGCTAAAAGCAAGGCAGCCACTCCGCCCGCGCCCGTCGCTGTGCCGCCGAAGCTGGATACAGCGCGGAGCGTGCGCGTGCCCGCTCTTACGTTCTCCGATCCTGAACCGACGCCGGCTGCCGCACAGCAGGCGAAAGGATCGAACGAGCCGTATCACGTCGGCAAAGGCCTGAAGATCGAAGATGTCGATACCTTCGAGCTCGACCTCTACGACGAGCCGCCGGCCAAGTCCGCCGCGCCCGCTGCTGCTTCACCGTCGCCCGCCGTAACAAACAAAGCGGCTGCAGCCAAACCCGCCGCTGCGCCGAAACCCGCTGCCGCGAAGCCCGCAGCGCCACCCGTTGCCAAGAAGGCTGAGCCGCCGGCAAAACCGGTCGCACCGCCCGTGGTGAATAAAGCGGCAACGCCGGCTCCCAAGCAGGTTCCGCCAGCGCCAGTGCGCGATACCTCGAATGCGCATCCGAATCTCGACAGCACGCAAACGATCCGCGCGCTGACCAGCGAAGAGCTGAACGACAACGCGCAGGAAAAGTGGTTTGCGATTCAGCTCGCCGCGTCCGAGCAGCCGGTGAATCTGGACACCATGCCGCACCTCGATATCTTCGAGGCGTATCGCTTGTATTCGGTCGCCACGGCGGGCAGCGGCAAGATCGTGCACTCGCTGCGCCTGGGCTTTTTCAAAGAAGCCGTGTCTGCCGAAGCGGTGGCTGGCTATCTCAAAACATTCTTCGCATCGCCGTCGGTGCTGCGCATCAGCGCCGCCGAGCAGCTGCGCTTCAAAGATGCGCCACAACCGCGTCGCGCCGAACCTGAAGAGCCGAAGAACAACGTCGTCGAGCTCAACAACGCCCGCGCCAGTCGCGCGCCAGTCGTGCCGACCATCACCATGGAAGTCGATACGTCGGCCACTGGTGCATTTCGCCCCAATGCCACCGGTGCGTTCCGTCCGAACGCGACGGGCGCGCTGAGCTCCGCCACCGGCACGTTCAAGCCGGGCGCAACCGGCGCCTTCAAGCCCAATGCGACCGGTGCGTTCAAGCTGAACTCCACCGGCGTTCACAAAGCGCTGGACAGCAGGGTTGCCGCCAAAGCCGCCGGCCCCGCAACCAAACGCTCCGAGCCGACTCGCGCAGGCAACACCGGCAAGCACAAGCAGCTCAAGAAGAGCCTGGCCGACGAGCTGTTGGAAGAGGCGCGCGAAGTCGAGTTGTCCGAGAGCGGCGTACGCAAGCTGCCGCAGAGCAACTCGCTGCTGTCGCGCCTGCTCGGCAAGAAGAAGTAGCACTCGCGCAGACCCTCGGGTCTGCGGCAAACTGCCCCGTCTTCTCCTGACGAGGCTGCGCCGTGGACATCAGAACTGCCGACCTGTGCGATCAATTCAGCGACGAGCTGGACATCTGTGAGCCGTTGTTCGGCGATTTCGGCGGACAGATCCAGTTCGGCGGCCCGATCGCCACCATCAAATGCTTCGAAGACAACTCGCTGGTTCGCGAGCTGACCGCTGAAGCCGGCAACGGCCGCGTGCTGGTCATCGATGCCGGCGGCTCCATGCGTCGTGCCGTGGTGGGCGATATGCTCGCCCAGAAGGCCGTCGACAATGGCTGGGCAGGCATCGTCGTCTTCGGCTGCATCCGCGACTCCGCCGCGATGGCCGACATGCCCATCGGCGTCAAAGCGCTCGGCACTCATCCCCTGAAGACCGACAAGCGCGGCGAAGGTCAGCGCGACATCGTGGTTCGCTTCGGCGGCGTAGCTTTTCGTCCTGGCGATTGGCTGTATGCGGACGAGGACGGCGTCATCGTCGCGCGCCGTCAACTGGTCAAGTAACGGCGGTCACAAGCGTATTTTCTTGCCGTAGCCCGTCAGCTCCAGATAACCGCGGCCGATGGGCTTGTCTCCTTCGAATGCACGCACGGCACCTTCCCAATAGATGGTGCCGGTGCTGCCACTGGCGTCGTTCTCCTGATCGTCCATGAGCGGCTTCAAGGTGATGACTCGATCGCCGACGGTCACCTGCCACTCGACCGGATAGCGAACTCCCGTGCGTGAGGAGCGCCAGTAACGCACTGGCTGCCACTCCACGGCTTCTGGTTTGTATGAAACGCCTTCGCTGGCACCGGCAGCCCGCCACTTGGCGGCCGCCCACAGCTCGCTGTCTTCAGCGCCGCGCATTTGAAACATCATCAGTGCGCCGCCATCGTCGAGATTCAAACCGACCCAATCCCAACCCTGTGCGCGCTCATCGACGATCGCGCCGGACCACTCGTGATCGAACCAGGCAACGCCGCGCACGGCTTGTTCTTTGCCGTCGATGGTGACGCGGCCCGTGACGGCGAGCTGAGGCAGGCTGTAGTAGTAACTGGCAGAGCTTGGGTTCGGGCCTTTTTGACTGAAGCCATGATCGCCCTGAAGCAACGGCGATGCCTGGGGCTGCAGCTGCAAGTCGAGCTGCAGGTCATCGGCCCTGGCGATGGCAATGTAACCGTCACCTTCCCTGCGCAGCTGCCAATCGTCGATATGAACATCGAGCGCTCCTTCGGCCGCTTCGGCCAGACCGAAACCCGGGCGCGCCGACTTCTCGTGATGTAACAAGACGCCGCGCTTTGGATCGCTGATCGCCAGGTGAGCGAACAACGCCTGGCGCAGAGCGAAGCGCGAAGGATTGTCGTCGTCGATGCCGGTGCGCGAGCGAAAGAAGGTCAGCTGAAAACCGATCGGCTGATTCGCTGTGCCTTCGAGCCAGCCGGTGACATACCACCACTCCGTCTTGAACTGAGGATGACTGCCCTCGTCGCGGGGAAACTGGATTTGATAACCAGGAACGACGGCGGGATAGACCGCATCGGCACGCGCACCAAACACCACAAGCGTCGCCACAGCGAGCAAACACAGCCCACGCGACAGTCGCATCACCAATCCTCCTTGACCGCGCGCACGACTTCGCCGCCCATCGCCTGTCTGCCACTCACCACCGCGATCAACGCAGCGGCAGCGATCAAAGCCGCGCTCAATCCGGCGAGCAAGCCAACAGGCGCGCTCAAATCCATGCTCCAGTGAAACGATTGCCGGTTCACCACATAGATCAGGATCAAGCTGATGACCGTGCCCGCAATCAATCCGACGATCACGCCAAGCGCACCCAGCACCGAACCCTCGATCGCCAGCATCGTCGCAACCTGCCCGCGCGTAAAGCCGAGGTGTCTGAGCGCGCCAAACTCGCTGCGTCGAGCCAGTACTTGCGCGCTAATGCCCGCGGCGATGCCGAACAAACCGATCGTCACCGCCACCAGTTCCAACAAGTAGGTAATCGCAAACGTCCGATCGAACGCCGCGAGCGACATCTTGCGCAATTCGCCCGGTGTCCGCATGTCGTAGTCAATGCCTGGCGGCAGCAGATCGCGAATGGCGTTGCCAACCTTGCCGATGTCAGCGCCATTGTCGAGCCAGAACCAGACGGTGTTGACTGCGTGGTCGCCGGTTAGAGCCACGTACTCATCGCGCCCCATGACGATGGCACCGTTTTGATGCTCATAGTCGCGCCACACCCCTCGCACGGAGGCGACAACCTGCTTGCCCGCGAGCTCGAACCTGATCTCATCGCCCGCCTCGATCGCGAACAGATCGGACGCCGCCTCGCTGATCCACACCGGCACCGCGCCTGCCGGAATGTCATTGGTCGCGGTGCTCATCATCCACAACGTTTTATCGGGATGATCTCGATTCAGAGATCGCGCGATCAGGGCCAAGGCCGGGCGATCGGCCGATAGCTGCACGCGAGCCAGGCGGTTGTACTCAACATGCTCGACACCCGGCACCTGCGCCATCGACCGGGCCAGCGACTCATCCAGATACGACGACTGCCCAACGTATCCTACGCGCACGTACAAATCCGCCGGCAGGACTTTCTGCGTCCATTGATCGAGCGAATCTCGGAACGATGTGACCATGATGGCCATCGATGCCATCAAGCTGAAGCTGACGATGATGGAAGACACACTCAGCGTCGCATAGCGCGCAGTGCCGGCGATCTGCGCGATGGCAATCTCATAGGGAATGCGACGCCAGCGCGGCGCGTGGCGCAACACGAAGCGGACGACGGAAGGCATCGCGACCACGCAACCAATGAGGAACAGCGCGATAGCAACGAAGCCGGGTAACGGCAATCCCGCGATCGGCGGCAGACTCACGGCGATCGCCGCAAGCACTCCGAGCGTCAGCACCATCCAGCCATGCGGACGCACTTCGCCGCTGGCGATATCACCCGCCTTCAGCGCGCTGGCCGTCGGAACGCGAGCCGCATCGAGTGCCGGTCGTAGCGCACCGGCAACGGCCACGCCAATGCCAAGCAACGAGAACACGGCAACTTCAACGATGTGAACATTCAACCCCGGCGCGAGGCCGCGAAAGTAGCCCGCGCCCAGGTCCGCCCCGAGCGCGCTCAATCCGATTCTCGCGATCATCACACCGAGCACGATGCCAAGTACTGCACCAAGGACACCGACGATCACGCTGCCAGAAAGCATCAGGATCAGCTGCTCGGTGCGAGTCACGCCAATCGCATGCATGACCGCGAACTCGCGACGCCGACGAAGCGCAGCCAACGACTGCGTGGAATACACAAAGAACCCGCCGGTGAACAACGCCACCAACGCAAGCGCCGTTAGATTGGAACGATACGCACGCGAGAGCCGAAGAGCGTCGTCAGTTGCTTGACCCGGCGTCGTGACTCGCACTGTCGATGGCAACATGTCCGCAAGTGCTGCTTTCACCTGCTCCGGACTCGAACCCGTCGCGAGCCGCAGATTGATCCGCGACACTTTGCCGAGACGTTCGAACACCCATTGAGCGGTTGCGATATCGACCACCCCCGCAAAGTCCTGCAGCGCCGCCGGCGGCAGCACACCCGACACACGCAAACGCTCGCGCTTCACACCTACTTGGAATTCGACGAAATCGCCCGGGCTCAGCTGCAACTCGCGAGCTGCACTGGCGCTCAGCAAGAGCGAACGATCGTTGAACTGATTCTCAGGCTCCGCATCCTCCGAAGCGCCGCCCGACCGCTCTTCCTCGGCGCCGCCGCCAACCACCGCGGCAGCGAACGCGGGCTGCAGCAGCTTCGACTTGAAGCCGTCCATCCCCAGCAACGTTAGCGGACCACGACGGCCGACGATTTTCGCCTCGACCTCGACGACGGGACTGGCAACCGCGACTCCAGGAACGCGCGCTATGCGCGGATATAAGTTTTCATCGAACCCATCCGCGCCGCCTTCGACGACGAGATCGGCGAGCCCATACAAGCTGCGCGCCGCCAGGGAAATCTCATCGGCGGCGGAACGATTGATCAGATAGATGGCCAGCCCGAGCGCCACGCCCAGCGCGATGGCGAGAACAGCGAGCAAGGTGCGTCCAGGCGAGCGCCGCATCGGCCCGGTGATCGCGGCCTCGATGAGCAGCGGCGCAATCACGTTGGACGTGAGGAAGCGGCAGCGCGCGGCGCCAATCCTTGCCGGGAGAGTTGCAGGATGCGATCGGTAGTGGTGGCGGCCAGCTCCGAATGGGTCACCAGAATGCCGGCGGCATTGTCGCGCTTGAGTTGCGTGGCCAGCAGCTCGAGCACTTCAGCCGCAGATTCCGCATCGAGATTGCCGGTGGGCTCATCGGCCAGCACCAGCGCCGGACGATGCGCCAACGCGCGCGCGACGGCGACACGTTGCATCTCGCCACCGGAGAGTTGCGAAGGTGCGGCGTTGGCACGTTCCAACATACCCACCGCCTTGAGCAACTCACGCACTCGATCGGCAGCTTCACGGCCTCGCTGACCATTGAGCGCCAACGGCAAGGCGACGTTCCGCTCGACACTCAAGTGCGGTAATAAATGAAACGCCTGAAACACGAAGCCCATGCGCGCCCGACGCAGTCGCGTGCGAGCATCGTCGTCGAGCGCGCCGATGTCCTGACCATCGAGGCAGATCCGGCCGCCCTCGGGCGTGTCGAGCCCGGCGATCAGATTGAGCAGGGTGGATTTACCCGTGCCCGACTCGCCCATGACGGCGACGTACTCACCCGGCGCGAGCTGCAGCGAAACGCCACCGAGCACGCGCCGCGGTGGCGTTCCTGCGAAGGACTTACTGATGTTTTCGACCTGCAGCATCGCGAGCGCAGAGTGATCCTCGCGATCAAAAACTGTAGGTGAGGCCGAGTGCCGCCTGGTACTGCACGAAGCTGCTGGACTTGGCGCGAATCGCGCATGTGCCGACGCCGTTATCGGACGCACAGAAGATGCTGCCGCTGGTGCTCAGCGTCGTGAGGAACGCGCGAGCATCGAAGCGCACGCCGAAATGTTCGCTGATGGGCGCTTTGAATCCCGCGCCTATCGAGAACGCAAAATTGGTCTCGTTATCGAGCCCCGCTCCGCCCGGGCTCATGCGCGAAGCGCCCAAGGTCATGCCGAAATAGGGAAAGACCGTTTCGGCATCTTCGTACATGACGGTGCCGCCAATCTGTAGATATTCCACGTCGAGACTCACCGGCACCGTGCCCTCGAGAGTGGTGCTCTGCTTGACGTACATCAGCTCGTAATGGCGCCAGTGATCCGCAGCCGCATCGAAGATGATGCCGTAGCTGTTGTCCTCATCCAGATCGCGGTCGGTATTGGTGGTCGAATCCTCGAACCGGCCGCCGCCCATGTATCCGTAGAAAGGGGTGATCTCCCAACTCGCATAGTCCTTCTTCGCCTGCTGCGCGGAGGCCGTGGCAGCTGCCGCCAGGAGCGTCAGGCCGAGTGCAGCCCGCATCCAGTTGCGCAGGGAAAACTGCCGTGGAAAGAACGACTTACCAATGTGCCGATACATAGCCTAAAGACTCCTTCGGATGCGAGCGTGCCGACTTCGGCCGTGCGTCGCGCCGGCTAAGTTAACATGTCGCAGGTTCGTTGCCTGAACGTTGCCCTCAACCACGCTATTCGCCCCCACGTCGTCAATCGAGTCACAATGAAGTGGTCGGCTTTTCTGGTTGCGGCCGTGTTTGCGGCGCTCACCTTCGGCCTGTGGGCCTACATGAACCGCCCGACTGCCGAGCCGCCCTGGCCGGCGCGGGTGCAAGGCATGGCGTTCTCGCCATTCCAGGCGGGGCAGGATCCATTCGTCCAGGAGCTGCCGACCGAGCAACAGATCGACAGCGACCTGCGATTGTTGGCCGGCAAGGTTACGGCCGTTCGCTCCTATTCCACGCTCAAGAGTCTGGGGCTGATTCCCGAGCTCGCCGCCCGCCACGATTTGAAAGTCATGGTCGGAGCCTGGCTCGATCGCAGGCTGGCCACCAACGATCGGGAAGCGGCCGCCGCCATCGAGCTGGCCAACAAGTATCCCAATGTCATCCGCGTCATCGTTGGTAACGAGTCCATCCTGCGCGGCGATCTCACCGTTGCGCAATTGACAGAACAGTTGGATCGCGTGCGTGCAGCGGTAGCGCAACCGGTGAGCACCGCCGAACCCTGGCACGTCTGGCTGAAATATCCCGAGCTGGTCGAGCACGTCGACTATCTGGCGGTGCATCTGTTGCCGTATTGGGAAGGCATCCCGGTCGATCACGCCATCGAGTACGTGATCTCGTGCATGGAACAGCTGCAGCGCGCTTATCCCGGCAAGCCAATCGTAATCGCCGAGGTTGGCTGGCCATCGGACGGACGCACTCGCGGCGGCGCGGTCGCGTCGACGAGCAATCAGGCAATGTTTCTTCGGCGCTTCCTCGAGCTGGCGAGGCAGGAAGGCTACGTCTACTACTTGATGGAAGCGTTCGATCAGCCTTGGAAGGCGCGGTATCAAGGCGCGGTCGAGGCGTACTGGGGCGTCTATGACGTCCATCGGCAACCCAAGTTTGCGTTCGTCGAGCCCATCGTGCGCATTCCACAGTGGCAAACGCTCGCCGCCGTGTCCGTCGGCATTTCGACCCTGATCCTGGCCATGCTCTACGTGCACAGCCTCGCGCTGGGAACCCGTGGACGCAGCTTGCTGGCCGTGGTCGTGTATGGCGTCGCCACGACGCTGGTCTGGATCATCTATGACTATTCGCGGCGCTACCTGACCGTATCCAGCATTCTGATCGGCACCGTGCTGATTCTGGGAATGCTCGGCGTCATCGCGGTTCTGATCACGGAAGCGCTGGAATGGGCAGAGGCACGCTGGGGCAAGCCGCGCAAACGCCCCTTCGACCTGGCAGCACTCGATACGCATGCGCTGCCCAAGGTCTCCATCCACGTGCCGGCGTACAACGAGCCGCCGGAAATGCTGATCGAGACGCTCGACGCGCTCGCCGCTCTGGATTATCCCGACTACGAAGTCATCGTCGTCGACAACAACACGCCCGAGCCCGCTACCTGGCAGCCGGTGCAGCAGCATTGCCGGAAGCTCGGCGAGCGTTTCAAATTCTTTCACGTCGCGCCGCTCAAGGGATTCAAAGCCGGCGCGCTGAACTTCGCGCTCAAACACACGGCTGCCGATGCTCGGGTGGTCGCGGTCATCGACAGCGATTACAAGGTCGATCCGCATTGGTTGCACACGCTCGTGCCCGCATTTGCGGACGAGAAGCTCGCCATCATGCAGTCGCCGCAGGACTACCGTGACGCCGAAGAGAACGCGTTCAAAGCGATGTGCTACGCGGAGTATCGCGGCTTCTTTCACATCGGCATGGTCGTGCGCAACGAGCGCAATGCCATCATTCAACACGGCACCATGACCTTGGTCAGACATTCGGCATTGCAGAGCGTGGGCGGCTGGGCCGAGTGGTGCATCACCGAGGATGCGGAACTGGGATTGCGCTTGTTCGAGCACGGCTATGAAGCGCAATACCTGCCGATGACCTTCGGGCGCGGACTGATGCCCGAGACGTTCACCGACTATAAGAAACAACGCTTCCGCTGGGCGTACGGCGCGGTGCAGATCCTGCGCTCTCACGCCGACGTACTGCTGCGACCTGACGATCGACTCACTAAAGGTCAGCGCTATCACTTCATTGCCGGGTGGCTGCCCTGGATGATGGATGGGCTGAACCTGGTCTTCAATCTGTTTGCGGTGGCGTGGTCCGCCGCGATGATCCTCGCCCCCCATCGCTTCGATCCGCCATTGATGATGTTCTCGGTGCTGCCGCTGGCATTGTTTGCATTCAAGATCGCCAAGCTGGCGCATCTATATTCAGCCCGCGTCGGCGCCAACATCCGTCAGACCCTGGCCGCGGCGCTGGCGGGGTTGGCTTTGTCACACGTCGTCAGCGTCGCCGTCGTCCAAGGGTTGCTGACACGCAATCAACCGTTCTTCCGCACGCCCAAGGACAAACAACCACACGCGCTGCTCGCAGGCCTCGCGGCGGCACGCGCCGAAACGGCCTGGATGATCGTTCTGGTGCTGGCGGCCGTCGGCCTGACGGGTCAGTACACGATCGCGCCCGGCTGGGTCGTCGGCATTCCCGAAGAATTGAAGGCGCCCGATGTTTCACTCTGGGTCGCGGTGCTGCTCATTCAGGCAATTCCTTACGCCGCCGCGCTGGTCATGTCGCTCATCAGCGCCCTGTCTCTACCGGCCCGCTGGCTGGGCCGTCCGCCGCTGAGCACGGACGCTGCCACCGCGTCCTTTCGTGCCCAGGATTCCGCTGACTAGTTCCTGAAAGCGCCTTGTTGGGCAGCAGCGGCTTCCTATAATCCCTGCCTAGGCAGTTATTGCCGAGGCAAGCAATGCCCCGATCTCACTACCGCCCCGACTCTTTCCACCTGCGCGACAGCATTGGCTATCTGGTCAAACGCTCCCAGCGGCTGATGCAGGAACGCATCGAAGGCCTGTTCGAGCAACAGGGCTTCACTCTGCAGCAGTGGGTCGTGCTGATGTATTTGCGTGACGGGCTGGCGGTCACGATCGCCGATATCTGTCGGGACTTGCATCACGACAGCGGCGCGATGACGCGCCTGGTCGACCAGCTCGAAGCACGCAAGCTGATCGAGCGGCGGCGCAGCGCCGATGATCGACGCGTCGTCGAGCTTTCCCTCACTGCTGCGGGCGCTGACGTGCTCGATACGTTGGTTCCTACGGCATGTGACGCGTTGAATACCTCGTTGGACGGCTTCACGCGTGAAGAAGTGAAGATGCTGCAATCGATGTTGAGACGTCTGATCGGCCGGTTGGAAGAGCTGGTGCCCTATTCCGCCGCGGCGTCGGACAAGGAGAAAGCGTCATGACCATGGCAGCTTGCCGCTCGAGCGCGCTGCTGCTCGGGATCGTTACGGCGCTCAGCGGATGCGTGACTCCGCCGAAAACCCAGCCACAGGTGCATTCGATCGCCGACCAGAGTGTCGGCCTCGGCACGACCACGGCCCCCGTGGTAGCCGATCGTTGGTGGGAACAGTATGGCGATCCGCAGTTCGATCAGCTCGTCACCACCGCGCTCGAACACAATCCCAATCTGCAGCAAACATTGGCTCGCCTGCGAGCGGCGCAATCGCAAGTGGAGCTGGCTACGGCACAGCGCACGCCCGGCGTGACATTGAACGGTGCAGAACAACGGGTCCACTGGCCGGAACAATATATCTATCCGCCGCCGTTCGGTGGCGGCACATTCTGGAACGGTCAGTTGTTGGTGAATCTGTCCTGGGATCTGGATTTCTGGGGCAAGCAGGCCGCGCTCATCGATCAGGCCAGATCGACGGAAGAGGCCACGCGGCTCGACACGGAGGCCGCCCGACTGGCGACGACCGTGGCTCTGTCACAAACGTATCTCGATTTGAATCGCGCCATCGCGCGCGCGGACATCGCGCAGCAATCGGTGGTCCAGAGAAAGCGAATTCTCGATATCACGCGCAAGCGTATCGCGGCCGGACTCGATACGAATGTCGAGCTGCGCGAAGCCGAAACAGCGGTACCACAGGCCGAGCTGGCGCGACTGCAGGCCGAAGCGGCGCGAGAAGTTGCCGTGCATCGCCTGGCTGCGCTGGTGGGTGAAGGCGCGAACGCTTACGAGCGAATCGGCAAACCCACGCTGAATCTCGAAGCCGCGCTCTCGATCCCCAACGAGTTGCCGGCCGATCTGCTGGGTCGGCGTCCCGACATTCTCGCGGCTCGCGCGCGAGTCGAAGCGGCTACCTCGGGGCGAGCTGCCGCTCGCGCAGCGTTCTATCCGAACGTGAATCTGAGCGCGTTCGCCGGCTTCCAGGCCATCGGGCTGAGCAATTTGTTTCAAGCCAACAATCGCACCTTCGGCATCGGCCCTGCGATCAGCCTGCCGCTGTTCGAGTCGCATCGGTTGAAGTCGGAATTCAACGCGGCCACGGCGCTGCAGGACGAAGCCGTCAGCTCCTACAACGGCGCAGTGCTCTCTGCCGTTCAGCAGGTCGCCGATCAGCTGAGTCAGGTGAACTACAGCGCGCAGCAGCTACAGCAGGCGCGCTCCACGCTCACTGCCGCCGAAGAAGCCTATCGGCTGGCGCAGAAGCGCTACGAAGCGGGACTGGCGAATTATCTGTCCGTGCTGACGACCGAAACCCAGGTACTGAACGCGCGCACCACGTTCGTCGACATTCTTCATCAACAGGCGCTCGCTCGTGTGTCTCTGCTGCTGGCCGTCGGCGGCAACTTCACCGCCGCCAGCTGATTGTTACTTCCACACGGAATCTTATGAGCGATACAACTGCTCCTGCTGCCAACGGTAACGGCAACGGTACCCGCCGGAAGGCTCTGCTCATCCTCGGCGCCGTCGTTGCGGTCGCCGCTGTCGGCTACGCGATCTACTGGTGGACGGTAGCGCGTTACTACGAAAGCACTGATGACTCCTACGTCGCCAGCGACATCGTACAGATCACCAGCGAAGTGCCCGGCGCCGTACTGGGTGTGTACGTCGATGACACACAAAGCGTCGAGCGCGGCCAGGTGCTCGTCGAGCTCGATCCAGCCGATGCAAACATCGCCGTGTCCGCTGCTGAAGCAGATCTGGCACGCACAGTTCGACAGGTTCGCGCGCTTCACGCCCAGGCCGATCAATTGCGCGCTCAGATCGCCCAGCGTCAGACCGATCTGAAGAAATCGCAGAGTGACTATGCTCGTCGCCAGGCGCTGGTTTCCGACGGCGCCGTGTCGGGCGAAGAACTGGCTCACGCGCAGGACACGATTGCGCAGACACGCGCATCGCTGCAAGCCGCGCAGCGGGAGCTCGAGGCCACGCTCGCGCAGATCCAAGGCACGACGATCGAAGATCATCCCGACGTACTGGCGGCCGCTGCCAGGCTTCGTGATGCGTCATTGTCTTTGCGTCGGACGACCATTCGAGCCCCCGTGGCCGGCACGATCGCCAAGCGCGGCGTCCAGGTGGGTCAGCATGTGAACGCGGGCCAGCCGCTGCTGGCCGTCGTGCCGCTGGATGACGTTTGGATCGATGCCAACTTCAAGGAAGGCCAGTTGAAGAGTGTGCGCGTCGGCCAGCCGGTCAGCGTGCATGCCGACATCTACGGCAACGACGTCGAATACCAGGGCACCGTCGCCGGTCTCGCTGCGGGCAGTGGCAGCGCGTTCGCATTGCTGCCGGCGCAGAACGCATCGGGCAACTGGATCAAGATCGTCCAACGCGTCCCGGTTCGTATCACCATCGATCCCGAGCAGCTCAAGCACAACCCGCTGCGCGTCGGCTTGTCGACGCACGCGAAGATCGACGTGCGCGACACATCGGGCCCGCTGGTGGCCACGCAGGTTCGCAACACGCCGCAACCGGTACGCAAGAGCGCGGGTGAAGATACGGGCATCGAACAACGCATCGCCGAGATCATTCATCAGAACTCGACAGCGTATGACGCGGTCGCCTCGGCCGACTCCGCCGGCACGCGCCAGGCCAGCCGGTAATCAGCCGGCGAGGAACGTCCCGTGAGCACAAACACTGCGAATGACTTCGCGCCCGCCCCCATGACGGGCGGCGCACTCGCCGTGACCTCACTGGCGCTGGCGCTCGGCACCTTCATGCAGGTGCTGGATACGACCATCGCCAATGTTTCCATTCCGACCATCGCCGGCAACCTCGGCGCGTCGGCGGATCAGGGTACATGGGTCATTACGTCATTCGCCGTCGCCAACGGTATCAGCGTGCCGCTCACTGGCTGGCTCATGCAACGCTTCGGCATCGTGCGGACGTTCGTTGCCGCCGTGCTGGCGTTCACCGTCGCGTCGTTCCTGTGCGGTGTCGCCTGGAATCTGGAATCACTGGTCTTCTTCCGCGTCCTGCAAGGCGCCGTGTCCGGCCCGATGGTGCCGGGCTCGCAGGCGCTGCTGCTACTGTTGTTTCCGCCGAGCAAGAAAGGATTGGCACTGGCGCTGTGGTCCATGACCACGCTGGTCGCGCCCATCATGGGCCCGATGCTTGGCGGCTGGATCTCCGACAACGCCACCTGGCCCTGGATTTTCTATATCAACATCCCGGTCGGCGCGTTTACCGTGGCCGTGTCCTGGATCTATCTGCGCAAGCGTGAGACACCGACGCGCAAGCTGCCCGTCGACACCATCGGTCTGTCGCTGCTGGTCGTCTGGGTCGGCGCGCTGCAGATCATGTTGGACAAGGGCAAGGACGAAGATTGGTTCTCGTCGCCGTTCATCGTCACGCTCACCATCGTCTCGGTGATCGCGTTCGCAGCCTGGCTGATCTGGGAACTGACCGAGAAGCATCCCATCGTCGACCTGTCGTTGTTCAAGCATCGCAATTTCACGTTCGCGCTGATCCCGATGTGTCTGGGCTACGCCGTGTTCTTCGGCAACATCGTGTTGCTGCCGCTGTGGATGCAGACGCAACTGGGCTACACGGCGACGTGGGCGGGATTGTTGGCCGCGCCCGGCGGCTTGATCGCGGTGATGATCTCGCCGATGGCGGCGCGCTTTCTGGCGAAGTACGACGCCCGCTGGCTCACCTCGATGGCGTTCGTCGCCTTCGCTGTTTCTTACTACATGCGAGCGCAGCTGACCGCCGACGCCGCGATCATCGACTTCATCATCCCGCAGCTGATTCAGGGCCTGGCGATGGGCACGTTCTTCGTCGCCATTCTCACCATCATGCTCGACGGCATCGAGCCGCAGCGCGTGCCGGCGGCGTCGGGCCTTGCGATCTTCCTGCGTACCATTGCCGCGAGCTTCGCCACCTCCATCACGACGACCTTCTGGGATCGTCGCGAGGCGTTCCATCAGGCTCATCTTGCCAACAGCTCGAGCGTCTATGACGCCCCCATGCAGCAGGCGCTGACACAAATGCATTCGCTCGGCATGTCAGATGGCGCCGCGCTGGCGGCGCTCAACCAACAAATGGTCGGCCAGGCCTATCTATTGTCCTCGATCGACTATTTCTGGATCTCGTCGTGGCTGACGCTGGCCATGATTGCACTGGTCTGGCTGGCGCGCCGGCCCGCCACTGGCGGCGCGGCGCACGCCGCAGCGGACTAGCTCAGATCTTCACGGCCCGGCCGGTGCGAATGGATTCGTAGATGGCCGACAAGATCTTCACGTCTTGCATGCCCTCCTCGCCGGACACGATGGTGGGCCGCTTCTCGATGACGCAGCGAGCGAAGTCGTCGAGCTCGGCCGCGAACATGTCGACCTGGGGAAATGACAGCGGCTTGCCGTCGCTGCGCACGCCCTTGATGCCGCCGTAGTAATAGGCAGGATCCAGCTCGAACCAGCCGCGATCCGCGGTCGCGCGAAAGTTCTTGATGCCGTGGACTTTGAAACTGGCCGTGCAATAGGCGATCGCGCCGCCCGGGAATTGCGCCGTCCAGGTCACGGTTTCGTCGACTTCCTTGAACTTCACCGGATCGGTTTTCGTTTCTGTCGCCGACACCAACACCGGCTCTTCGCCCGTGAGATAGCGCGTCGCCTGCAAGGCATAGATACCAACGTCCATCAACGCACCACCGCCGGATAGGGCGTGCTTCACCCGCCACTGATCCGCCGCACCGACGTCGATGCCGAAGCCCGACTCGATGATGCGCACCGGCCCCAACTCCTGTTCGCGTGCGATCCGAATGCATTCGATATGGTGTGGCTCGAACCGGCAGCGGTAAGCGGTACCGAGCATCCGATCCGCCGCCTTACAGGCATCGATCATCTGCTGGCAGCGCTCCACCGATATTTCCAGCGGCTTCTCACAGAACACATGTTTGCCGGCTTTGGCCGCTGCCACCGTATGTTCCAAATGAAGCGCGTTGGGAGTGACGACGTACACGATGTCGATGTCGTCGTTGTCGGCCATGCGATGCATGGTGTCGTATGTATAGACACTGCGCGCCGGCAGGTTGTATTTCTTACGCCATTGGTCGGCTTTACTGCCGGTGCCCGTGACGATGCCGGCGAGTCGGCAATGTTGTGTCTTTTGCAGGGCCGGCGCGATCTGGTTGGTACTCAGCGTGCCCAGCCCGCACAGTGCCACGCCCAGTTTCTTACCGGAGCCGGTCTTCTCGCGTGTGGCGGCGGTGCTGATAAAGGGCGCCGCGATGGTGGCAGCGACCGCGCCTTGCATGAAATGACGGCGTGAAAGTTCCTGCATGGTTGCTCACTCCTTTTGAACCGGAGCTTACAACCTGAACCATGCTCCTGCACGCCCCGCGAACGTATCTATACGTGCGCGTTCGGCGTAGCATCGCCCGGCCGGGCTATTCCTGAACAATTACAGCTCCACAGGCCGGTGACAGCTCCCGCAACGGGGAGCAGACTTCGCCCCTCGCCGGGCCTTGGACACAAAGGTCATCGCAGCAGACAGCATCGTGTGATACATGATTCAGCTCCAGCGAAGGGTGCGAACGAGTGTGCACCAGCCGCGGACGCCGGAGCAAGGTGACCAAAGTCCACGCAGCATGCAGCTACTGAAATGACCGTGCATCCCAGGTCCCTGGCCGCTCTCGTGGACGAAGCACAGCAGCTGCCCGAGGAGGATCGGCTGCCGTTTCTGCGGCAGGCGTGCGCGACCGATTCGCAGTTATATGAAAGCGCCGTGGCCGAATTGCACTCCCGTGCCGACTCGCGGCAGAACTGGTTCGGCAGCGCTTCGTCCGAGGACGACGAGGAGCTCGACGCCGCACAACGCCCCAATCTCGCCGGCCAACGCGTCGGCGCCTATCGTCTGGTGCGCAGCCTGGGCGAAGGCGGCATGGGCCAGGTGTTCCTGGCTGAACGCGCGGATGCGCAATTCAAGCAGCAAGTTGCCATCAAGCTGGTGCGCCGGGGCTTGCTGTCACGGCAGATCCTGCGGCGGCTGCGGCAGGAACGGCAGATTCTGGCCACGCTGGATCATCCAAACATCGCTCGCCTGTTCGACGGCGGCACCACTGACGACGGCACACCCTACATCGTCATGGAATATGTCGATGGCGAGCCCATCGATATCCACTGCGATCGACGCGGCCTCAGCATCGAGGCGCGGCTGAAGTTGTTTCAGGCGGTCTGCTCGGCCGTGCACCGCGCCCATCAGAATCTGATCGTGCATCGGGACCTGAAGCCCTCGAACATTCTGGTGACCGCCGACGGCACCCCCAAGCTGCTCGATTTTGGCATCGCCAAATGGCTCGATGACAGCGGGCACATGATGCACACCATGGAGGTCACCCAAGCGGACATCCGGGTGATGACGCCGGGCCATGCGAGCCCCGAGCAGGTGCGCGGCGATTTGATCACGACCGCGAGCGACATCTATGTGCTCGGCGTGCTGCTTCACGAACTGCTGTGCGGCTTCAAACCCTTCTCGGTTCGTGGCATGCGCCTGTCCGAGCTGGAACGGGCGATTTGCGACGACGACCCACCTTCCCCCAGCGAGGCAATTGGCGTCGCTCGCGAATCCGCCCACAGTGCGATCGAGCAGGTCGCCGCTCAGCGAGCCACGACACCTGCCCGACTGCAGCGGCAGCTGCGCGGCGACCTGGACAACATCGTCGCAATGGCGATGCGCAAGGAGCCGGAGCGCCGCTATCCATCGGTGGAACAGCTCAACGCCGATATCGATCGCCTGCAGCGCGGACTGCCAGTCATCGCACGTCCCGATTCATGGAGCTATCGCTCGAGCAAATTCATCAAACGTCACGGTGCGGCGCTCGGCCTGGGCGCAGCCTTCCTGGCGCTGCTGATCGGCTTCTCGGTCACCACGCTGGTGCAATCGAAGCGCGTGGCGCGCGAACGCGACGTCGCAACCAAAGAACGAACGATCGCCGAAGCTGAACGGGCGCGCTCCGAAGCTGTCTCCGAGTTTCTGGTCGAGTCCTTCACCCTGGCGGATCCCGCTCGGGCGCGGGGCGACAGGATCACGGCGAAAGAAATTCTCGATGCGGGCGCTCAGCGGATCGCAAACAAGCTGCGCGGCCAGCCTGAGCTGCAAGCCACTTTGATGGACACCATCGGCACGGTGTATCTGGGGCTGGGGCAGCTGGATCAAGCGCAGCCGTTGATCGAACAGGCGCTGTCGATCCGGCGCGCCACGTATGGCGAAGACAACCTCGACGTCGCCCGTAGTCTGTTCAGCTTGAATCGGGTCTATGGCGAGCGCGGCGACCTCGCGAAAGCGGAGCAATTGGCGCGCGAGAGCCTGGCGCTGGCGCGCAAACATGCCGGCGCCGACAGTCTGCAAACGGCGCTCAACCTGTGTCAGCTCGGCTTCATCCAGCATCGCCAGAACGACCTGGCCGCGGCTGAACAATCGTTTCAGCGCTGCCTCGACATTCGTATCGCGCGCCTCGGCAAATCTCACGAAATGGTCGCCGACCCGCTCGACAATCTGGCGGTGATCGCCATGGACCGGAAGGATTTCGAAACTGCCGAGCGCCTGACGCGCGAAGCGCTGGCGATCGACGAGCAGGCACGGGGCGCAGACCATCCGCTCTATGCGCGCCACCTGCAGAATCTCGCCTCGGTGCTACAAGGCAAGGGCGATCTGCAAGCCGCCGGCCCCTTGTATCGACAGGCCATCGATCGCTTCGACCGCGTGCTGGGCCCGAATCATCACGAAACCATCGATGCCATGAGCAACTACGGCCGCTATCTCATGAAAGAGGGGCAGCTGGACGAAGCACAGAAGATTTTCGAAACCATGCTCGCGCGCGATCGCGAGGTTCGCCCCAATCACGCGTATGTCGGCCACGATCTGGAAAGTCTCGGCCGCGTGGCGCTGCGCAAGCGCGACTATGTGACAGCTGAACGACACCTGCGCGAAGCCATGGAGATCTATCGCAAGACCCTGCCGCCCGGGCATGGCTACATCGCGACCACCCTGACTCGGCTGGGCCGGACGCTGCTCGAATTGCAGCGACTCAAAGAGGCGGGTACGACGCTCGATCGAGCAATAGAAACATGGGCCGTGTCATACGGCAAAGACAGCTCGGGCTACGCCGCCGCCAGCGCCCTTCGCGGCCGCGTTTGGGCACGACTCGGCAACACTCCGGAGGCCGAGCGCGCATTTGCCACCAGCTATCCGATTCTCATGCACTCGGAGGTTTCTGCAGATGTCGTATCGGCACAGGAAGTGCGCGGCTGGATCGAAGATCTTTATAACCAGCTGCGCCGGCCCGAGGCCGCGCAGGCCTTCTTTGCCCGACTGAAACAGAAATAACAAACTGTGACATAAGAGCGATGGCACCGCCGCGCAGCGCATGCGTAGCATGCGTTCCTTCTGAGCGGCTGAATGTTAGGAGACCCTCCATGTTCATTTTGATCGCGGACGACTCCACCTCCCTGCCCGAGCCCCCGAAAGGCGCGCTACAAATCGACTTGAGGGACCAGCCCGAGCAAGCCGGCGCCATCCTCGATGCCCTGGGCCTGGCTTTGTTACATCGCGGACGCCTCGAAGACGGCAAAAAGCTCATCGAGCGCGGGCTCGACCTCCGCCGTCACTTTTTCGGTGAGGATCATCCGGACACCGCCCGGTCGCTCAATAGTTACGCCTGCGCATTACGTCAGTCAGGCGACGCCGTCGCCGCCGAAGCGGAAGTACGCAAGTCGCTCGCGATCGACAGTCGCGTATTCGGCGGCAGCAGTTATCCGGTCGCGCTCAATCTCAATGAACTGGCTGTCACGCAATTGCAACTTGGAGAGTTCGCGGCTGCTGAACAATCGGCGCAGAGCGGCCTGAACATTCTCGAGACACTGCATCTGGAATGCACGGATCCGAATGTCACGAGACTCCTGGATGCCTTGGGCCGAGTGCAACAGACACGTGGCAACTACGAGCGCGCCGCGGACATCTATACAAAGGTGCTGGATCTGGACCGCCGTCAGGTTGGCCACCGACATTTGAAGTACGCGCTGCATTTGATCAATTTCGCCACCGTCAAAGCCTCGGCCGGCAAACTGCAGGAAGCCAAGGAAGATATGACCACCGCCGTCCGCATCATCCGTGAGGACGTGCAACGGCCGCGTCACCCGGACCTGGTCGATGTACTCGCCAATCTCGGCTCGGTGCTGCGAGCCATGGGCGACCTGAAGGGCGCGAAGGAAGTGCTGCAGGAAGCCCTCGCCCTCAACATCGAAGTGCGCGATCGGAAACATCCGTATGTCGGCAACGACCACGCCCGCATCGGGCGCGTCAGCTACGATCTGAAGGATTTCGGCGCCGCCGCCGAGTCGTTCCGGGCCGCCCTCGCCATTTACGAGCACAACGTGAAGGCGGGCCACCTCCCGGCCAAACACGCCTTCATCGCCGAGGCCGAAGCCTGGCTCGCCCGGTCATTGGTCGAGATCAAGGAGGGGGCCGAGGAGGCACACAGGCTGGCTCGCGCCGCCCTGCCGACGTGGGCAGCGGAATTCGGCGAACGCAGCGTCGAATACGCGATCACCAGCGCCGTGCTCGGCCGGGCCCTGTATCTGATTGATCACTCATCGGTCGAGGCCCGGGAACGGCTGGCCAAGGCCTACCCCGTCGTGGTGGCGGCCCGAGGCGCCGAGAGCGCCGTCGCAAAACTGATTCTAAGCTGGCTGGAAGCCGCGAATGTTTCGCCACCCTGCACCAATGGGCATTGAACCTCCCCCTAGCCCGCACGTACGATGCCTGCGGGATGGATCGGGAGGCTACATAACCCAGATCCCGGCGATGGACCGCCGCACGCCGAGCCCATGCTCCGGCGTGTCCAGTCGGGGGATTCTTGGTTCCGGGGAGCAGCATCATGAAAATCCTCATCGTCGATGACCATCCGTTGTTTCGCGCCGGTTTCCATGCGGTGCTCGAGCAGAGCGACCTGGATGCCGGAGTGCTGAGCGTGTCCTCGGTGCCCGAGGCACTGCAGAGCCTGCAAACGGACGGTGACATCGGACTGGTGCTGCTCGACATCCACCTCAAGGGCGAGGATGGTTTCAACGCACTGAAAGTGATCGGCGAGCGCTTCCCGACCACTGCCTGCATCATGATTTCCGGCGACGACCAGCAAGCCGTCGCGACCCGCGCAGTGGCCGCCGGCGCTTCCGGTTTCATTCCCAAGTCCTTTACCGCCGACGAGATGATCGCTTCGATCCGCAAGGTGCTCGCCGGTGAAGTGTTCGTGCCCGAGACGACCAATCTAACCGCCACCGAACAGCCCAACGGGCTGACGCTGCGCCAGCTGGAAGTCATCAGCATGTTGGGCCGCGGCTTCTCCAACAAGGAGATTGCGCGTGCGCTGGATGTTGCCGAACGTACGGTCAAGGCACACGTGAGCGCGGTGTTCGAAGCGCTCAATGTGCGCAATCGGACTCAAGCAGTGCTGGTCGCGCAGAAGCGCGGCTTCCTGCCCTCGTCACCTGCTTACGCGAACGCGCGCTAACTCGTTCCTCTAGCAATTCGTCTTCCCATGGACGCCGCACTGTTGCGACGCGTTGAGCAACAGCGCGTGGAAATGTTGTATGGCAATGCGCTAGCAGTCTCCGGCTCCGCGTTGCTCATGGTCGCCATGATTGCGGTCATCACCTGGCCGCACACGTCTCACACGCGAATCGTCAGCTGGTCGATTGCGACACTGCTCGTGCAGTTCGCCACTCTCCTGCTCACCGCGAGCTATCGAAACTCTGGCGATCGCGCGACCGCGTCGAGTGCGTGGGGCTGGCGTTTTACAGTGGCTTCCGCCATCGCAGGTTGCGTGTGGGGCTCTTCGGCATTCGTGCTGGTGAATTCGGATCAATCGCTCACGCTGGCATTGATCGCGGCGTGTCTGGCGGCTCGCGCCACGATCAGCGTGATTACACATGCTCACTTTCCTCCGGCGCTCCATGCATTCACCGCTCCGGTGTTTGGCTTGCTGGCGCTTCGTTACATCATGCTCGGCGGTTATGGGAATGCCGCACTCGGCGTGATGTGGTTTGCGGTGCTGGGTTATCTGTTGCTGTTCGGCGATCGCCAGGCGCGAGTGATCGTGGCGCAGATCCGGTTGCGTTATGAGAACGAGCAGCTCGTCGGTCAGCTACAGCAACAATATGCACTGGCGGATCAGGCGCGCGCGCGTGCCGAATCCGCCAGCCGTTCCAAATCTTTGTTCTTCGCCGCCGCGAATCACGATCTGCGCCAGCCGCTGCATTCGCTGGGCCTGTTCGCGACCGCCCTGCGCAATGGCAAGGTCGACGAACAAGGCCGCCGCATGATCGATCAGATCCTGCAGGCGACCGAATCGCTGGAACAGCTGTTCGACAACCTGCTGGATATTTCCAAGCTCGATGCCGGTCAGGTCGAGGTCAAGAAAGAAATCGTGCCGGCGAATCTGGTGCTGGACCGTCTGCGCAGCACGTTCACGAAGTCAGCCGAAGAAAAGGGCCTCAAGCTGGTCGTGCGGCGCTCGCGCGGCGTGCTGTACACCGATCCAACGCTGCTGTTCCGCGTGTTGTCCAATCTGGTCGCGAACGCGATCCGCTATACCGAGAAAGGCGGCGTGATCGTTGCGTGCCGGAAGCGCCGCAATGGCGTGAGCATCGAAGTGTGGGACTCGGGCATCGGTATCCCACACGAACAACACGAGCGCATCTTCGAAGAGTTCTACCAGCTCAACAATCCGGCGCGCGATCGCTCACGCGGCCTGGGTTTGGGACTGGCGACCGTGCGCCGTATCGTCAGCCTGCTCGAACACCCGTTGAACGTGCGCTCGACGCTGGGTCGCGGTTCGCGCTTCAGCATCGAAGTACCGCTCGCCGATCCAAACAAGATTCACTCGGGCGCCGCCACCATCGAGCAGAAGGTGCCGAACCTGATCGGCGGCAAGCTCATCATGGTCATCGACGACGAAGAGTCGGTGCGCCTTGGCATGCAGAGCCTGCTGGAAAGCTGGGGCTGCAAATGCATCACCGCCATGGATTCGGATGAGGCCCTCGGCAGCATCAACGGTCGCGTGCCGGACTTCATCATTGCGGACCTGCGCCTGCGCGGCGATCGCAACGGCATCGACGCGATTCGCGAGCTGCGCGCAAAGTTGGGCGATGGCATTCCCGCCGTGCTGATCTCTGGCGACACGGCAACCGAGCAGCTCCGCAAGGTCAGCGCGGCTGGCC
Source organism: Steroidobacter cummioxidans (assembly GCF_003104955.1). Classification (NCBI taxonomy): domain Bacteria; kingdom Pseudomonadati; phylum Pseudomonadota; class Gammaproteobacteria; order Steroidobacterales; family Steroidobacteraceae; genus Steroidobacter; species Steroidobacter cummioxidans. Next base: position 29,722 of record NZ_LSRW01000001.1, read on the forward strand.
TGACGATGATGCACAAGCCGCTGAAAGCGGTTCGCCTGCGCGCCCTGCTCAATCACGAGTTCGCGAAGAAGCAGCGCGCCTGATCGTCAGCCCGAGGCGTTGCCGAAGGCGGCGTCCATGTAGATGAATGGATTCCGGCAGGCCACCATCATGCCGCTGTAAACGATCGTTTCGCGCTTCGGATCGGGCACGCGGAAGAAGTTGCTGCCGATCAGATACTCAGTCAGCACATACCGCTCCAGCCCTTCCAGTCCGTTGCGCGCTTTGGAAATGTGCGCAGGCAACCAGGGCACGAAGCGATCGGCGAACACGGTCACCTTCACTTCCTTACGCAGCATACGTTCGCTCGCCAGGATGTCTTTGATGAACGTCTGCAATGACGCCCCATCCAGATCGATCCCGGGCAGGTTCTCTCTGACCACCCGTTCGACCCAGGTCGCACGATAATTGGACAGCTGCCCCCACGAGGCAGCACCGAAGATTCCCAGCGCAACAGTGCCGCCGGCGCCGGCAATGAGCAGCTTGCGGCGACTGGGAGAGAATTTGCTGGTCTGATTCATCGGCATCTCGTCACGCAATCAAAGCGGCGCTGCGCAGGGACAGCGCGGCCACACTCAGGCTGGGATTCGAATTCGGCCCCGACGGAAACACTGACGAGCCGACCACCACGAGATTGCGCACATCGTGGTGCATCTGTCTGGCGTCGATCACCGACGACGCACGATCGGTGCCCATGCGCAGCGAGCCCTGGATGTGGGACTCGGTGTCGCGCATGCCTTTGAAATCGATGCGCTCGACGGGCAACGGCTCGAGCACCTTCTCGATATTCGTGAGCGACTCTTGCAGGCCACGCTTGGCGTAGTCGGAAACATCCGCGTGCAACACCTTCGGCACGCCGTCGCTATCGAGCACGACGCGGTTGGAATCCTGCGGCAGATCCTCCACCACGACCACCAGCGGCGTGAGCTGACGCCAACGCCCATATTCCTTGCGCAAGCCATGCGGCCAACGATTGTCGAAATAGATCAACGCACCCGCGTAGTCCTTACGGAACGGGCCGTCGTACAGCGAGTAGTTCAACGCCGTCGTGATCGTGCCGCCGTCGAGGCTGTCCAAGCCGTCGAGCAGCACTTCCAGGTGGTAGCCCACCTGTTCGTGAATGCCCACACCGGTCAATGGATGATCGATGCCGGAGCGCATCAGGATGGCGGGACTGTGGATCGCATTCGCGCCCAGCACGAACAGGTCGCCCGTGACTCGATGCTCTGCCCCACCCTGTTTATAGACAGCCGCGCTCACGTTGCCATTGGCATGATCGAAGTGCGTCACCTCGCATTCGGTGCGAATTTCGACATTGGGAAGCTCGCGCAGATTCGTGAAGCCGTTCTCGAAGGTGAACTTCGCGTTGACCGGACACAGATTGCATCGAGCCGAGGCACAGCATGGCGGGCGCCCGGCGTCTGCGACACTGGCGCGTGCCGTCGCGATGGGAACATGGAACTGCGGCTGAGCCTTACGCATGATCGCGTCGACCGCGGTTTGCTTGTGCGGCGGCTGAGGAAATGGCGCCGAGCGCGGCAGGATCTCGCCCATCTGCGGCGAGCCGGCCACCGACATCTTGGTTTCAGCGGCGAGGTAGTACTGCTCCAGCTCGTCGTAGTCGAGCGGCCAGTCCTGCGCCACTCCGTACTTGCTGCGCATCCGGAAATCGCTCGGATGAAAGCGCGGTGTCTGCGCATACCAACAGTTGGTGCCGCCGCCGACGCCGATGGTGAAGTTCCAGACCTTCTTCGCCGCGTCGGTGCGAAACGTGGAGCTCGGCAGGATCGGCGAGTTCAGGTTCTGTTCGAGCTGCCACGCGTGCGAATTGAAAGTGCCGCGCTCGAGCATCAGGATCTTCGCCGCCGGTCGCTTGCTCAGGTAACCCTCGACAAAAAACAACGACCCGAACCCCGACCCGACCACGACGACATCGAAATGCTCTTGAACCATCCGTCCTCCGAACGCGCATCGGTTTCAAACCGACATGCGGCCCAGAAGTTCCCCGACGTGCAACATTTGCGTGGATGCCTGACAGCTTCATGGGGGATTGCGTGTAAGCTTGTCCCCATCAGGCAACGCACTGAAATTATTTCATGTCCAAAAGCATAGCATCCGAACGCGCCTCGAAAGGCGTCCGATTACAGAAAGCCATGGCCGACGCCGGCCTCGGCGCGAGGCGCGATTGCGAAGAGATGATTGTCGCCGGACGCGTTCAGGTGAACGGACGCGTCGTGCAGACCTTGCCCTGCTTCGTTGACCCTGCAAGCGACGTGGTCGCGCTGGATGGCGAAGTGATCGAGCTGCCCATTCCGGAAGACAGCGCGGACTCGAGCACGACTCAGGCAGCATCGAAGGCGCGCGCCTTTATCTATGTCCTGATCAACAAGCCGAAGGGCGTAATCACGACCACCAGCGATCCCGAAGGTCGTCGCAACGTGATCGATCTGGTGCCCACGTCGATCCGCCGCGACGAGCGCCTGTTTCCCGTCGGCCGACTGGACGGCGATTCCACCGGACTGCTGCTGATCACGAACGATGGCGATCTGGCGTATCAGCTCACGCATCCGAAGTTCGGCATCACCAAGGAATATCGGGTGCTGACCACGGGGCTCGCCTCCGATGAGCAGCTGCAGAAGCTGCGCGCCGGCATGTATCTGGTCAACCCGGCATCGGACGGAACGAAGACGTCGAAGCGCGCAGCGATGGAGTCCGTGCGCATCATCAAACGTTTTGTCGACCGTGCGCGCGGCGATCGCACGATGCTCAGCGTGACCTTACGCGAGGGGCAGAATCGAGAGATCCGTCGCATGCTCGCGCGCGTTGGTCTGAAAGTGCGCGAGCTGGAACGAGTGGCGATCGGCCCGCTGCGCGCGGGCGATCTCAAGCCGGGTCAGGCCAAGCTGCTCGGAAAAAAGGATGTCGAGAAGCTGCGAGCCGCGACGCTCGGCAGCGATTGATCAGCGCGGCGGCTTATCGATCAAGCGCATCAAGCCTTCCTGCGCGACCGCCGCGACCAGCTTGCGGTCACGGCTGAACATCTCCGCTCGCGTCAGACCGCGGGCGCCACCGGCGAACGGGCTCACCGCCTCGACCAGAATCCACTCGTCCGCGCGCGGCGGATGATGGAACCACATGGCGTGATCGAGGCTCGCCAGCATCACGTCCTTGTTCTGCATCGCTACCGGATGTTTCAGCAGCGCGGTCGAGACCAGGAAGTAATCCGATAGATAGGCCAGCCCCGCCAGCTGCGTGAGCGGATCGTCCGGCAGTGGGGATGCGGAACGAATCCAGTACTGCGCCCGCTGCAGCGACTGCTTGCGGAGCATGAACATCTCCGGGTTCACCGGCTTCAATTCGATGATGCTCTGTTGCGAGAGCAGCGCGGTTGCCCCGTGCGGCAGACGGTCGCCGAACTTATCCACCAGCTGGCGCACGTCCATCAGATCTTCCGGATCGGGCACGTCGCCGCTGACCGCCACCTCGTGCTCCAGACCCTCCTCATGGCGCTGGAACGACAGCTCCATATGGAAAATCGGTCGGGATCGCTGCCGGGCCACGACGCGTCGGGTCGAGAAACTGCCGCCATCGCGCGTCAATTCCACGTCGTAGATCACGGGAATGTCGCTGGCGCCGGGGAGCAGGAAATAGCCGTGCAACGAGTGACAGACGCGATCGGCCGCCACGGTGTGCTGGGCGGCCTTGAGGCCCTGGCCCAGGATCTGCCCGCCGAACAGCGTGCGATTGATGTTGATCTGGTTGACCTGGCTGCGGAACAGATTGGTGTCGAGCTGTTCGAGCTCCAGCACCTCATGCAGGGACTTCGGAGCCGGGGGCGGCGAATTCGGGGTGGGCATGGCGCCGAGTGTAGCATCGGCCCGTGTCTCACCGGTGCCGGCGGGCCACTCACCGGCGGGCAGCGGCCGCCCACCCCCGATCCCTACTCGGAATCTGCTAATTTGGTTAGGCTTTGCGCAATTTTTACGGTGTCGGGCCAATAAGAAACCTCGGAGGGTGCATGTTCAGCCGTCTTGGGAACCTGATCAAAGGCTTCTTCTCCCTCTTCATCTCGGGCATCGAGAAACGCAATCCCGAGGCCCTGCTCGAACTGGAGCAGGAGAACCTGCGCAAACAGATCGCAAACTTCAATCAAGGCCTGGCCACCCATGCCGGCCTGTGCGAGCGGATCATGGGCCAGGTGCGCAAGCTCGAAGCCGAACAGAAAGACCTGCGCGCCAAGACGGCCGCCCACCTGCGGGCCGGCAATAAGTCGGCTGCCGGCCAGTACGCCCTGCGCCTGCAGACCATCGAGTCGCAGCTCGAAGAAAACCGCAAGCAGCTGGAACAGGCCGAAGGCACTTACAAGAATCTCATCAAGGCCCGCGACGTGGCGGTGCAGACCGCGCGCGCCAAGATCGAAAGCCTGAAGGGCGCCATCAACGACATGCGCATGAACCAGGCCATGGCCGAGATCCACGAAATGGCCTCGGGCATGATCACCAGCATCGGCGGCTCGGGCGACACACTCAATCGTCTGCACGAAATGGTCGAGGAAGAGCGCACCAAAGCCGCCGGCCGCGCACGCGTCGCCAAGGACTCGATCGACATGAGCGGCGTCGAAGTGCAGCAAGCCGAAATGGATGCGCTCGCCGATCAGGCGCTGGCCGACTTCGCCGCACGCGAGGGCATTTCGATCGAAGGCAGCACACCCACCGCGCCTGCGACTCGCACGATGGGTGCGCAGTCGGAAACATAACGAACGGACGCCACGTCGATGCCAGCACCGCATGGCGCACCGGCTTGGGCGAACGAGCTTGCGCTCGCATACGAAAGCGGCGCGCACGGGCAATTCATTCTGTACGGCAACGTGCATGATCGGATTGCCGTCGGCGCGCAGCTGGTCGGGCTCGCCGGCTATCTCGAGAATCATCTGTTATCGAGCTTCCAGGTCGTGCTCTCGTACGACCTGGGCAACGGCCTCAGCATTGCGCGCGGCGGAGAAGCGATCGAGAAGTGGAGCGGCGCGGATCTGAAGTCCCTGCCGCGCGAGCCGCAGCCGGCACTTCAATACATCAGTCGCTATCTGCGTTATCTGGGCAATCTGCGAGCGCTCGGCCGCGAAGTAAAAGAAAACGTCGCAGTGATCCTGCGCGGTGTCGACCACATCGTGCCCGCCGATGGCGCTGGTTTCGAGCACGGCAGTCTCACGAGCGTGCTGCGCGAATGGTCCTCCGAAGCTCCGTTCGCCGATCTGCCCTTCACCAGCATACTGATCGCCGACAACCTCAATGATGTCGAGCCGCTCGTTGCGTTCAGCACGCATGCCTCGCGCATTCGCGTGCCGCTGCCGGATTCGGCGGAGATCGAACGAGCATTGACCCTGCTGCGCACGCATGAAGCGAAAGCCTTTACCCCGGACGCGAATCTCGCGCAGATCGGCGCAGCGTTGGTTGGCGTAACGATCTCGGCGCTGGAAAGTCTGGTAAAGATCCGCGATCACTCGGGCCAGGCGCTGACCAGCGCCGATCTCACTCGCATCAAAAAAGAGCTGGTGGAGCGCGACTCCGCCGGCCTGGTGGAATTCATCGAATCCGCTCGCACGCTCGATGCTTATCACGGCCAGGAAGCGCTCAAGCGCTGGCTGCGTCAGGACATCAAGCTGTGGCAGACAGGCGATCTGAAGGCGCTGCCCATGGGCTATCTGCTGTGCGGCCCGGTCGGCACCGGCAAGACGTTTCTAGTCGAATGTCTCGCGGGCGAGGCCAGCGTGCCGGTGGTCAAGCTGAAGAATTTCCGCGACCGCTGGGTCGGCTCGAGCGAAGGCAACCTGGAAAAAATCTTCCGGCTGATTCGCGCGCTCGGCCGCTGCATGGTGTTCATCGACGAAGCCGACCAGACGCTCGGCCGGCGCGACTCGGGCAGCGGCGACAGCGGTTTGTCGGGCCGGCTCTATTCGATGATCGCGCAGGAGATGTCGGATTCGTCGAATCGCGGCCGCGTGTTGTGGATCCTGGCATCGTCGCGCCCTGACTTGATCGAAGTCGATTTGAAACGCCCTGGCCGTGTCGATGTGAAAGTGCCGCTGCTGCCTACCAGCACCCACGCCGAAAGTGCCGCGTTGATCGGAGCGCTCGCGAAGCGCTACGGCTTGCAATTGAACGAGGCTGATCTCACTGCCCTTCAAGCACGCATGCCGTTGCTGCTGACGCCGGGCGCCGCCGAAGCGCTCGTCGTCAAAGCTTATCGCCGCGTTCGCACGGAAAACCTGGAGCCGCGCGCGGCGGTGGATGCATGCCTCGTCAGATATCAAAATCCGGTGCCAGCCGACGTATTGGAATTCCAGATGCGAATCTCGGTTCGCGAAGCCACCGACCTCGCCTTCGTACCGCCGGCGTTCCATAAATACGCCGAGCCCAACGCGACACCATGAGCGGCTCACGCTCCTATCTCGCCGCGGCCTTCAATGCCCGTCCTTTTGGCATGCCCGTGCCGCCTAACTGGTTCGGCATTGCCGCGTTTGCATTGCTCGGCGCGTTCGTAAATCCAGGCTTGTGGTTGATCGGCATCGGTTTGGAAGGCCTGTATCTGTGGACGTTGTCACGCAACGAACGTTTCCGACGGACGGTCGATGCCGGAGGCAAAGGTGAAGACTGGGTCGCGCGCTACAACGCGCTCAGCTATCACCTCGATGAAGACGCTCGCCGCCGTCAGGAGGCGATTGAATCGCAAGCGCGCGAAATCGTCGATTTGCTCTCACGCACCGGCGCAACGGAGATGCAGAAGAGCGATGTGCGGCAGATGGCGTGGCTGCATTTGAAGTTGCTTGCCGCTCGTGCGTCGATCCTGCAGGTGATCAATGCCGCCGATCGTGACAAACGCGCGCTCGAAGAGCAGGAGCGCCGGGTCATCGATCGGCTGTCGCATGACTCCATCGGCGATGAACTCAAGCGCAGCCTGGAACAGCAGCTTGCAGTGCTGCGCTCTCGTCGCGCCGGTCACACGGATGCTCAGCGGCGGCGTGAATTGGTCGAGGCTGAACTGGAGCGACTGCGCCAGCAAGTTTCGTTGGTCCGCGAGCAGGCACTGCTGGCAACGGACGAGCACAGCGTCGCCTCGTCGCTCGATGCGTTGTCGGCGTCGTTGAACGAAGCGAATCGTTGGCTAAGAGACCAGCGTGAGTTGTTCGCCGGACTCGAAGGGCTCACCGATGAGCCGCCGCCGGCAGATTTGCTCCAACCGCGTGCGAGCCCGACGAAACGTCGGCGGGAGCGCGTGGCGCAGTAGTGACGGTGCAATAAATAAAGCTCTCAGCAAGGACTCACACATGAGCAAGCTAGGATCCAGACCGACCCAACGCGGCTCCGCCGCGGGCAATCTCATCACGTTGCTGTTGCTGGTCGGCATCATCGGCCTGGGCGTGTATTTGTGGCTGGGCAAGCAGGCTGGCGAGTCTGCAGACAATTCCGGCACGCCGACATCGCAAAGCGCCGGCAAAGCGCGCTCCAGCGACGGCGGCGCGCCCGCGCCCATCGAGCCCGTCACCGGCACGCCCACACTGGAAGCCGCAGCCACGTACGTCCCCAAAGACGGTGTGCTGCAAATCGATATCAGCGAATACGCCGGGTATGGCGGCTTGATCGTCGCGAACGGCGGCATGGAGCCGAATCCCGACTCCATCTTCGCCAGGGAATATGGCTTCAAGGTGAAGATCACCAAAAGCGAGAGCGAGACCTGGTCAGCGCTGAACAACGGACGACTCGCCGCCACTGCTACCACGACTGACGCCCTTGCCGTGCTCGGCCGGCAATTCGACGCTGTAGTTCCGGTGCAGATCGGCTACTCACGTGGCGCCGACATGGTCGTCGTCGACCGCGGCGTCGCCTCGGTCAATCAGCTCGCGGGCAAAGTGCTCGCCGCCTCTCAATTCAACGAAAGTGAATTCTTCATTCGCTATCTGGCCCAGGAAGCCGGCGTGCCCGTCACCGTGCTGCGCGACCTCGACTCGAAGCCCTCCTCCAGCGAGCTCGGCCTCGTGTTCTATGAGGACGCCTCCATCGCCTGCAAAGCGTACGAGCACGAACTGAGCGGCTCGCAGCGCTTGAACGGTTGCGTCGGCTGGACGCCGTTTACCGATGACGTCGTCGAAGGCTCGAACGGCGCCGCGAAGGTGCTCGTCTCCAACCGCAACCTGCTCGTGATCGCCGACGTACTCGCCGTCAACGGCGGCTTTGCTCGCGCCAATCCGGACATGGTTCGCGGACTCGTGCACGGCATCCTCGAAGGCAACCGTCGCTTGCGGGATCAGCCGGCGGCGAACATCGGCATCGTTGCCAAAGCCTTTGACTGGACCGAAGCTGACGCTCGCGACGAGTTGTCACGCGTGCATCTCGCGAATCTTCCCGAGAATCGCGCGTTCTTCTCCGGCACGATCGACTCCGCCGGCTCGTTTGGCGGCATCTTCCAATCGTCGGTGCTGGCGTACGGCAGCGTGATTCGCAATCCCACCGACGCCGCTCGCTTCGCCGCTGTCACCGCGCTCGATGCGCTGGCCAAGAAAGGGCTGTTCGCCGATCAGCGGATCGCAATCGCGCCAATCCGCAGCACCACGCAGGCGGCGCTCGAAGGCGATCCGCTGCTGAGCAAGGACATTCGTTTCTTCTTCGAAGCGAACTCCGCCCAGCTCGACAAGAACGCGCCTCAGAACCAGGAGTATCTCGACACCATCAAGCGCTTCCTGCAGGTCAGCCCCGGCTCGACCGTGCTGTTGCGCGGTCATGTCGATAATGCGCGCGTGAACGAATTCCGCGATCAGGGTGGCGAACAACTGGTGAAGAGCATGGCGCTCAAAGCCATGGAGCTTTCCCGTCAACGCTCGCTGGCTGTTAGCGAAGCACTGCGGGCACGTCACAAGGATATCGATGCCTCACGCATCGAAGCTGTGGGCCGCGGCTGGGAAGAGCCAGCCGGTCCCGACAGCGAGTTGAACCGCCGCGTCGAAGTGCAGTGGTTTACGCTGGAGTGATCATCACGCCGACGCGACGGTGAAACCGATCGTCGTGGCGCCGTCGTCGCTCTCCGCGAAGACGGTGCCGCCGTGCATGGTGGCCACCGCACGCACGATGGCGAGGCCGAGGCCGTGATTCTCACGGCTGCCGCTGCGGGAGCTGTCGACGCGATAGAAGCGGTCGAACAGCCTGGAAAGGTGCTCCCGCGCGATACCGGAGCCGGTGTTCTGCACCGAGACGCGAATCGCCCCTGGCTGTTGCAAAACAAACACGACAATCTCGGCACCGCGCGGGGCGTGCTGGACGGCGTTCTGTAACAGATTGGTTACAGCGCGCCGAAACAGGGAAGTCTCGATACTGGCCTGGGCATCGCCTTCGATGCGCACTTTTACGCCAGCTTCCTCAAAGATGAACTCCAGGTACTCGACGGCGTGGGACACTTCCTGCGCAATCGACACCTCGACCCGGTTCGGTGCGCGCTCACCGCGATCCGCCCGGGCCAGGAACAGCATGTCGTTGACGATGGCACGCAGCCGTTCCAGATCCTCTAGGTTAGAGTGCAAAGCTTCTTTTAGTTCCGTGAGACTTCGCTCACGCGACAATGTGACCTGAGTTTGACCGATCAAGTTGCCCAGCGGCGTGCGCAACTCATGCGCCACGTCTGCATTGAACGCCTCGAGTTGCTGATACGCCGTCTCGAGTCGCGACAACGCGCCGTTGAAAGAATCGGCAAGCTCGGAGAGCTCTGGCGCCAGCGTGTCGGTCTGCAAGCGTCGCGACAAATATCCTGGCGACAATTCCCGCGCTTCGTCCGACAGTCGATCCAGTGGTCGCATGCCGACGCGAGCTATGTAGTATCCGAGGCCCGCTGCGCCCAATGCACCCACCACTGTCAAAGCGATCAGCCCGACGGTGAAGGCCTGCAACGTTTCAACGAACGGCGTCGAATCGATACCCACGGTCAAGCGCACCGTCGGACGCTCGCCGCGACCTTCGACTTCCGCCGAGTAAGTTTTCAACGGCGCCTCATGCCCCGGCAGCATGACCTGCCCGAAGCCCTGCGTGCCCATCGACTGCCGCTGCGCGTCGGTCAGCGCCGAGCCGTAGACGAAGCGCTTGTCGTCACTCTGTACCCAGAGACTGACGCGATTGTTCTCGGAAATGGAATTGTCGAACTTGGTGCGCACATATTCCCAGTACGCCACCTCGTCGTTGCGCATGATGATGGGCTTGTACATCGTCCAGCGCGCCTGCAGCTCATTGCTTTGATGGCGCTCGAGCTCGCGCTTCAGCAATCCATGCATAGCGACGCTCAGCACCGACAGCATGACGAAGCTGGCGACGGCGAACATCGCGGCGAGACGCTTGCTGATCGACAGCTTCATGCGTCCTCGCTCTGCTCGTCGCGCACTTCCAGCACGTAGCCCATGCCACGCACCGTGTGCAGCAACGTCGGCTTGAACGGATCGTCGAGCTTGCTCCGCAGCCGCTTGACCGCGACTTCGACGACATTGGTGTCGCTATCGAAATTCACATCCCACACCAGCTCGGCGATGGTGGTCTTGGAAAGAATTTCACCTTTGCGGCGCGCGAGCGCGGCCAGCAACGCAAATTCTTTCGCGGTGAGATCCAGACGCTGACCATTGCGCCACGCCTTGCGCGCCAGCAGATCGATCTGCAGATCGGCGATGCGCAACTGCATGGCTTCCTGGCCGCGGCTGCGACGAGTCAGCGCCTGCAGACGCGCCACCAGCTCGAGAAACGAGAACGGCTTGACCAGGTAATCGTCCGCGCCTTCACGCAAACCGCGCACACGATCATCGACGCGATCGCGCGCCGTGAGCATGATTACCGGCGTCTGGCGATGCTCGCGCAATGCGTGCAACACGGTAAAGCCATCAGTGCCGGGCAACATCACGTCGAGCACGATCACGTCGTACTCGTATTCCAGTGCCATGTGCTTGCCATCGAGGCCGTCGCGCGCAACGTCCACGACGTAGCCCTGCTCACGCAGACCACGCTCGAGATAATCGGCCGTCTTCGGTTCGTCTTCTACGATCAGAACTTTCATGGCATCGTCGCTACGGCGAGAAATAGCTAACCTCCGGTCGGTGGCACCAGGCCCATAGATTCGTAAACATTCACCAGCCGGATGGACACATCCGCGGTGGCTTGCGCCGCATTCAGTTCCACTGCGTAAACGCTGCGCTCGGCATCCAGCACTTCGAGCAGGGACAGCGCACCGGCAGTGTACTGGCGACGTGCAAGCTGGGCAGCTCGTCGTGCCGACTCGGCGGCTTGCGACAGCTCCTGTTGTCGAAGTTTACCCTGTGTGTACAGAACCAGCGCTGTCTGTGTCTCCTGAAGCGCGGTCCGTGCGGTTTGCTCGTACGTCAGATAGGCCTGCTCTTGAACCGCGTCCGCGGCGTCGATAGCCGCGCGAATGCGGCCGAAATCGATCAAGGGCACGAGCAGCCCGGCCCCCACCGACCAGGTGCGCGCTCCGGTGTGGAGCAGGTCCTCGACGCGTCTGTCCTGCACACCCAACAGGCCAGCGAGGGTAATCCGCGGGTAACGCAAAGCCGCGGCCACGTTTCGTTGCTCCGCAGCCGCAATCAAGCGGCGTTCCGCCGCCTGCACGTCCGGCCGCCGTGAGATCACGTCGGCGGGCGTAAGTAACACACGCTCCGCGTCGCTATCGGGCAAAGCGCCCGGGTCGCCGGTCGGGGCCGGCAGCAGCGGATTCAGCCCATCTGGGGTCGATGCCGTCAGCAGGATCAAGCGGTGACGCGCCGATTCGGCCAGCTCGCGCGATTGCGGAATCTGCGCTCGAGTCGTACGCAGCGCCGAAACGGTGCGTTCCAGATCGAGCCGGCTGCCCAGTCCTTCGTTGAAGCGCGCCTGAGTGATGCGAACCGTTTCCTCCTGCGCCTGCGCATTTCGCAGCGCCAGCTCGGCTTGAACCTGATACAGGCGGAACTCGAGATAGTTGCGGATGACCTCCGCGATCAACGTCAGACGCACACCGTCGCGATCCGCCTGCACAGCGGCCAATTGCGCATCCGCCGCGCGAGCTTCCGCCCGCAGTCGTCCGAACAGATCCAACTCCCAACTCGCGTTGGCGGCGGCACTCGCATTTTCCAGCACCCCGCCAATGGCGTTGCCGGCGAACCGGCGCCCGCGAGAACGATCCCCATCGATCGAGCCATCGACCTGTGGGGCCAGGTTCGCCAGCGCCGCACGACGTTGAGCCCGCACCTGTCGCACGCGCGCCTCGGCGACACGCAAATCGAGATTGTGCCGTTGAGCGAGATCGACCAGCTGATCGATGGTCGAATCATCGAACGCCTTCCACCACGTCAATGCCGCGTCATCGGCGGGTGTCGTTGGGCGCTGCTCGTCGATCCACGACGACTGCACATCGCTGGCGGGCCGCTGCTTTACCGGCGCGCTGCAAGCGGCCATGACCGCCAGCGCGACGGCAGATGTCACTCGAAGCAACACGCGGCACCTCATCGCGCAGGCTCCGGCTGAGGAAGCGCCGCCGTCTCCGGCTGCGGAAGCAGGGCTGTCTCGGGCTGAGCCTCGCGGGACTTCCTATGGAACACTCTATCGAGCGCCAGATAGATCACTGGCGTCGAGAACAGCGTCAGGATCTGGCTGATGACCAGGCCGCCGAAGATCGCGACACCGAGCGGCTGACGCAGCTCCGAGCCGGTGCCGAAACCGAGCATCAGCGGGATCGCGCCGAGCATGGCGGCCAGCGTCGTCATGATGATGGGACGGAATCGCACCAGACAGGCCTCATGAATGGCGTCGAGCGGCGACAAGCCGCTCTTGCGCTGACGCTCCAGCGCGAAGTCCACCATCAGGATGCCGTTCTTCTTCACGATGCCGATCAGCAACACCACGCCGATCAGCGCCATGATGGAAAAGTCCGTCTTCGCCAGCCATAACGCCAGCACCGCGCCGACGCCCGCCGAAGGCAACGTCGAGAGAATCGTCAGCGGATGCACGAAGCTTTCGTACAGCACGCCGAGAATGATGTAGACGGCGATCAGCGCGCCCAGAATCAGCAGCGGCTGCGTGGCCAGCGACTTCTGGAATTCCTGAGCGGTGCCGCGGAAATTGCCGGTGATGGCGCTCGGCATGCCGATCTCGGCCTTGGTGCGCTCGATCAGCGTCACCGCCTCCCCCAGCGACACCCCGGCAGCCAGATTGAAAGAGATCGTGACCGACGGAAACATGCCATCGTGCGTGATCGCCAGCGGCCCGGAGCCCGGCGGCTCCATGCGCGCCACCGAAGACAGCGGCACCATCTGGCCCGTCAACGGCGAGCGCAGATAGAAGTTCTGCAGACTGTCGGCGCGCCCGCGCTGACTCGGATCGATCTCCAGGATCACCTTGTATTGATTGGTCTCGGTCTGGTACTCGCTGATCTGTCGCTGGCCGAAGGCGTCATACAGCACCTGATCGATATCCGCGGCACGCAAGCCGAAGCGCGCGGCGGCAGCACGATCGATGTTCAAGCGAGTGATCGCGGCACCGAGCTGCAGATCATCCGAAACGTCGCGCAGCTGAGGCGAGCCCTGCAGCTGCTCGGCGAGCCGTCGCGCCCATTCGCCGAGCTCACGACTTTCCGGCCCTTTCAGAACATAAAGATATTGAGCGCGACCGCCGCCTGCGCCGAGGTTGATGTCCTGCGCGGTGCGCATGAACACTTGAATGCCAGGCACGCCCGACACCTGCGGACGAATCCGATCTATGAACTGTTCCGAGGACACGTCGCGATCGCCGCGGTCCTTCATCACGATGAAGATACGGCCGCTCGCCATGTTCGAATTGCCGAAGCCGGCACCGACCACGTGCGCCACCCCCTGCACCGCCGGGTCCTGGGCGATGATGTTGGCGACCTGCTGTTGCTTGGCCTTCATGTCCTCGTAGGACACATCGTCGGCACCTTTGGTGGTCGTGAAAATGAACGCCGTGTCCTGCAGCGGGAAGAAACCTTTCGGAATGAAGACGTAGCCCACGACAGCAAGTGCGACGGTGGCACCAAAGCCGACCAGCACCGTGCGCTGATGCGCCAGCGCCCACTTCAGGCCGCGGTCGTATTGAGCGATCAAGCGCTGCGACAGATTGCCCGCCTCGTGATGCTTCATCGGCTTCATGAAGCGGGACGCAAGCATGGGCGCCAGCGTGAGCGACGCCACCACCGAGAGCAGGATCGCGACCGTCATGGTGACCGCAAACTCACGGAACAAACGTCCCACCACGCCCCCCATGAACAGCAGCGGCACGAACGCAGCGATCAACGAAAAGCTGATGGACACGACCGTGAAGCCGATTTCCGCCGCTCCCTGGCGCGCCGCATCCAGCATGGAATCGCCCGCCTCCAGATGTCGATGAATGTTCTCTACGACCACGATGGCGTCATCGACCACGAAGCCGACGGCGACCACCAGCGCCACCAAGGTGAGATTGTTCAGACTGAAGCCAAGTAGATACATGGCCCCTACGGTTGATATGAGCGCGACGCCGAGCACCGCCGCGACGATTGCTGTAGCCGAGAGCTGTCGCAGGAACACGCCCATCACGACGATGACCAGCAACACCGTCACGATCAGCGTGACCTCGACCTCATGCAACGATGCGCGAATGGTGCGCGTGCGATCGTTGATGACATCGAGCTCGACGCTGGCCGGCAGCAACTCACGCAGATGAGGCAGAGCTTCGCGAATGCGATCGGCGGTAGCAACGATGTTCGCGCCGGGCTGTCGACGGATGATGAACATGATGCCCGGCTTGCCGTTCTGCCAGGCCTGCACGTATTCGTTCTCTGCACCGAAGGTGACTTTCGCTACGTCACGCAGGAACACCGGCGCGTTGCCGCGATACGCGACGATGAGGTTGTCGTAATCCTGCGGCGTGAAGATCTGATCGTTGGTCTGCAGCGTCGACACGCGATCCGCCCCGAACAAGGCGCCTTTGGCCTGATTCACGCTCGCCTGCTGAATCGACTGGCGCAGATCGGCCAGCGTCAGGCCCAGCGCGGCGAGTTTTTCCGGCGCCGCTTGAATGCGCATCGCGGGCTTGCGCTGACCGTTGATGGGAATCTCGGCGACCCCATCGATCTGACTCAGCTGACGCGCGATCACCGTCTCGGCGATGTCGCTCAGCTCGGTGAGCGTCATGAGCTCGGACTGCATGCGCACGACCAGAATCGGGCTGTCGTTCGGATTGACCTTGCGCCACGTCGGCAGGTTGGGAAGATCCGACGGCAGCCGGCCGGAGGCAGCGTTGATTGCCGCCTGCACTTCCTGCGCAGCCACGTCGATGTTTTTATTCAGCACGAACTGCAATGTGATCTGCGTGCTGCCGAGCGAGCTCGAAGAAGTCATCTCGCTGATGCCGGGCACCGAGCTGAGTTGCACTTCCAGCGGCGTTGCCACAGCGGACGCCATCGTCTCCGGACTCGCGCCAGGGAGGTTGGCGCTGATCTGCATGGTCGGCAGCTCGGCTTCCGGCATGGGCGCGACCGGCAGCAATGGAAACGCGACGATGCCCAACAACACGATGCCGATGGTGAGCAGCGTGGTGCCGATCGGATGTTTGATGAACCAGTCGGACAGGCCCGGTCGCGTGAGATGCGTCTGCGCCCGACTGCTGGGCACCGGCTGGTTGTCGCTCATCGTCCGGCGCTCCCTTGCGGCCGTGGCGTCAACGCCTCGGACACCAGCGCCGCAGGGTTCGGACTATCGACCAGTTTCACCGCCGCATTCGGCGTCAGGCGCGAGTGACCATCGGTCACGATGCTGTCGCCTTTGGCGAGGCCTGCAGTGATGACGGTGATTTCATCATTGCTATAGCCGATCTGCACCGGCACGACTTCAGCTTTGTCCTCTCGCACCCGAAACACGAACGGACCTTCCAGCCCTTGTCGCACCGTGCGAGTGGGCACGACCAGCGCATTGCCACTCACGCCCGTCTGCAAGCGGACCGTCACGAACTGACCCGGCCACAGCCTGCCTTCTCTGTTCACAAACTCGGCGCGCAACCGAATCGTGCCGGTGCTCGCGTCCACCTGATTGTCGATGGTGGTGAGCTTGCCTTCGGCGAGCACCACACCGCCGTCGCGATCGTACGCACCGACGTGCGCAGTGCCACTCGGCAAGCCCTGGATTCGGCCCAACAATTCCTGCGGCAAGGTGAAGATGATGGAGATGGGATCGACCTGAGTGACGGTCACCAGGCCGGCGGCGTCACCGATCTGGACCAGATTGCCCGGATCGACCCGACGCAGCCCGACGCGCCCGTTCACCGGCGAGGTGATCTTGGTGAACGACAACTGCACCTGCTGAGCCGCGATGGTCGCTTCGTTGGCGCGGATCGCCGCTTCGAGCTGCTCGACCAGCGCGATCTGTTGTTCGACGGTCTGGCGCGAGATCGCCTCCTGGGCGAGCAGATTGTCGTAACGCGACTTGTCCAGATTGGCGGCTTTGAGCTGCGCTTCGTTGCGCGCCTTTTCCGCTTCGGACTGACGCAGGTTGGCGAGAATGGAGCGATCGTCGATGCGTGCCAGCAGCTGGCCACGCTTCACTTGCTGACCTTCCTCGAACAGCACCTCTGTGACGATGCCGCTGACCTGCGGGCGCAGCGTCACGCTGTGCAACGACTGCACCGTGCCGATGCCGGCCGCCACTTGCGGCACATCCTTCTGCTCGACGGTTACGACGGTCACCGGCACCGGCGGTGGTCCGCCCGGCGGAGCAGCGGTCAGCGAGCCGGACAGCAGCCTCCAGGCGATCAGCACGACGACGGCAACGGACACGGCCGCGCCAAGCAGGGCGCCGCGGGATTGGGGGAATCGGGTGGACATGGCGATGGGCAAGCAAGCCTCTAAGGAGGCCCTTCGCAACATAGCCCAGGCGCCGGCTCCGGAACCTGACCCGCAGCTTACGAAGTTGTCAGGAACAGCGGCCGGCGTGGGTCAGGAATTGCTGAATGGGCAATGAGTTACAGCTCGCCCGCACGACCAGCGCGACGAGCTGTCCCTGACCCGATAAACGTACCGCCCGGCTACTCTTCGACAATTGCCTGATAGGTCAGCGAGCGTGACAGCGCCCGCAGATCGGGCGTGTCATCGCCGCGCTGCTGGATCATGCCGACCACAATCAGCTGATACACCGGGTCGATCCAGAACCAGGTACCCGCGTACCCGCCCCAGAAGTAGGTGCCTTCGCCGCCGTAGCCACCGGACGCCGCCGGATTCTCGACCACCGCGAAATCCAGGCCGAAGCCCGTGCCCGGACCCATGGTGCGCGCCGACTCGGGCAGCATGTTGGTGCGCATGAGCTTTACGCTCAGCGGCGACAGAATGCGCTGACCGTCGAGCACGCCGCCATTGAGCAGCATCTGGCAGAAGCGCATGTAGTCGCTGGCGGTCGATGCCAGACCGCCGCCGCCCGATGGAAACACCGGCGGCTGGGAATAATCGGCGATGCCGGGGTGCTTCACCGAGTTGCCCGCCTTGTCGCGGTAATAAAACTCGGCCAGCCGGCTCAGCTTTTGAGCAGGCACATGGAATGCCGTATCGACCATCTTCAGCGGCCCGAACACGTGCTGCTGCAGGAATTCCGGGAACGGCTGGCCGGAGAGTTTTTCCACCAGATAGCCCTGCACATCCACCGCCACGCTGTAATGCCAGCGCTCGCCGGGCTGGAACAGCAGCGGCGCCTTGGCCAGGCGCTCGATGAAGGTCTGCATCGGCTGGGTCATGTCGAACACTCTGTTCTCGACGTAATGCCGGTCGACCGCGGTGGCGCCGAAGATGCCGTAACTCAGGCCGCCCGAATGTGACATCAGCTCGCGCATGGTCATCGGATGATTGCTCGGCACCGTCGTGACCGTGCCGCTGGCCGGATCGACCTTGGCCACCTTCAGGTCGGCGAATTCGGGAATATATTTGGACACCGGATCGTTCAGCTGCCACTTGCCCTGCTCGAACAGGATCATCATGGCGACGCCGGTGATGGGCTTGGTCATGGAATAGATGCGGAAGATGCTGTCCTTCTGCATCGGCGTGCCGCCTTCCAGCTCGCGCTTGCCGGCCGCTTCCAGGTGCACGACCTTGCCTTTGCGCGCCACCATGGTCACGACGCCCGGAACATCGCCGCGCTCAGCGACTGCTTTCATTTCAGTCGTGAGCCGGTTGAGCCGTTGCGTCGACATGCCGACGGCTTCGGGACGCGCGGTGCCCAGATCGGCTGCCCCGACGCTGCCGACGGCGAACGCGAGCAGCATCGAACAAAAGACGCGACGTGCGAGTTCCATGGGTCCCTCCTGAGGATTGGAGGACCGAGTGTAGTCGACCGATAATGGCGCCGTGAACCGTCCAGCTGTCCCTCTGCCCATCGAACCAGCGCTGCCCGACCTGCGGCACGCGTTGGCTGAACACCGCAACGTCGTCCTGCAGGCCCCGCCCGGTGCGGGCAAGTCGACTGGCGTGCCGCTGGCGCTCCTGCCCGAGCGTTGGCGGGGCGATGCTCGCATCGTGATGCTCGAACCCCGACGGCTCGCCGCTCGCGCCGTCGCCACTCGCATGGCGCAGACACTCGGCGAACCCGTCGGTCGCACCGTTGGCTTTCGCACCCGACTCGAAACCAAGGTGAGCAAAGACACGCGCATCGAAGTCGTCACCGAGGGCATTCTCACTCGCTGGCTGCAACGTGACCCGACGCTGGAAGGCGTGGCGCTGGTGATCTTCGATGAATTTCACGAGCGCAGCCTGAATGCCGATCTTGGCCTGGCACTTTGTCTCGATGCGCAGGAGACGATCCGCGAGGATCTGCGTCTGTTAGTGATGTCGGCGACGCTCGACGGCGCAGCAGTCGCGAAGCTGCTCGGCGATACGCCGATCGTCACCGCCGAAGGCCGCGCGTTCCCAGTCACGACGCACTATCGCGAACGGCTCGATGCGCGCAGCTCTCGTCCGCAGTATGAAGATATGGCTCAAATCGTTGCTCGCACGATCGCGCGCGCCATCGACGATGAGCCCGGAGATGTACTTGCTTTCCTTCCTGGCCAGGGAGAGATTCGCCGCGCGCAGCGCTTCCTGGAAGAAACATCGTTGCCGCCGGGCGTGAGAGTGTTGCCGCTGTTTGGTGAGCTCTCTCCACAAGAGCAGGACGCCGCCATCCAGCCCAGCCGCAGCGGTGAACGCAAAATCGTGCTGGCCACCAACATCGCCGAGACCAGTCTCACGATCGAAGGAGTGCGCATCGTCGTCGACAGCGGTCAGGAGCGACGCTCACGGTTTGATCCGGCGACCGGCATGAGTCGCCTGGAGCTGGGCAGCATTTCTCGCGCTTCTGCGGATCAGCGTCGTGGCCGCGCGGGGCGCATTCAAGCAGGCGTGTGCTTTCGGCTGTGGAGCGAAGTCGAACATTCGGCATTGCCGGCGCAGACCGCGCCAGAGATTGTTGGCGCCGATCTGGCGCCGTTGGCATTGGAGTTGGCCAATTGGGGAATCGCGGACCCCGCCGCGCTGCGCTGGCTCGATCCGCCGCCATCGGCAACGTTCGCGCAAGCTCGTGATCTGCTTCGTTCTCTCGATGCTATCAATGCCGAGGGCCGTGTGACCGAACACGGTCGTGCGCTGGCGAGGATGGCAACCCATCCTCGCCTCGCTCACATGATCGTGCGTGGCGCGGAGCTGGGATTGCAGACGACAGCTTTGCAAATTGCAGCGGTGCTGGGCGAGCGCGACCTGCTGCGCACTCAAGGCCAGGACAGAAACGTCGATCTGCGGTTTCGCGTCGAAGCATTGCGCGGTGAGCGCAGTCTTCCCAACGGTGTTTTTGTCGATCAAGGCGCGAAACAACGAGCGCTGCGCAGTATCGATCTGCTCGGCCGCCAGCTCGAGCAGCCGCGCAGGGATAGCTCGCAGCTGGGCGACTGCGATGTCGGTCGCTTGCTCGCGCTGGCCTACCCCGATCGTATCGCGCAGTCTCGCGGCGCCGGCGGACGATATTTGCTATCGAGCGGCCGCGGCGCGCAGTTGCCGCCGGCGCAAAGTTTGTCGCAGGCGGAATTTCTCGTGGTCGCCGATCTCGATGCCGGCGATCGCGAAGCGATGATTCGACTCGCGGCGCCTCTGACTCGCGAGCTGCTCGAAGCCGACTTCGCCCCGCATATCGAGCATCGCGAGCGGTTCGAGTGGGACTCACGCGAACAGAGCGTGGTCGCACAGGATGAGCGTTGGCTCGGCGCGCTGAAATTATACGAACGTCGAATCGACAAGCCCGATGCCGCGCGCATGCTTGACGCCATGCTGGCAGGCGTTCGCGAGCTCGGGCTCGCCGCTCTGCCGTGGACGAAACCGGCTCGCGCGCTGCAAACCCGTCTGATCTTTGCGAAACGATTCGACGAGCGGGCAGCTGCGCCGTGGCCTGATGTGAGCGATGCGGCATTGATGGAACATCTCGATGTCTGGCTGGCCCCGTGGCTCACGGACATGAGCCGTCGCGATCATCTGGCGCGCCTGGATCTGCACGCCATGCTCATGTCATTGCTGGACTGGAACGCGCAGCAGCGCCTCGAGATGTTTGCGCCCACGCATCTGCTCGTGCCGAGCGGCTCGCGCATTCCAATCGATTACACCGAGGAGTCACCGACTGTCGCCGTTCGGCTGCAGGAAGTCTTTGGCCTGCATGAAACACCGACGGTTGCCGAGGGCCGCGTGCCCCTGACACTGCAACTGCTGTCGCCGGCCCACCGCCCGGTTCAGGTCACCCGCGATCTGGTGAGCTTCTGGGCGCGCGGCTACCTGGATGTAAAAAAGGAGCTCAAAGGCCGCTATCCCAAGCACTACTGGCCCGACGATCCCCTCACCGCCCAGGCCACCGCGCGCGCCAAGCCGCGGCCGCGCTGACCCGCCCACAAGCGGGTAGAATCAGCCCATTCCCTCGAGGAGGCGCCATGCTCGTCCGAACACTCCCGCTGCTGTTCCTGGCCCTGACGGCGCACGCCGGCACCAAAATGGAGACCGTCAGCCGCGACTTGTCGGGCGGCCGCTCCACTACCGTCAATACCTGGGCGCAGGGCGGCATGATGCGCGTCGAGACGCAGGCCAACGAGTCGACGGTGCTGTTCAAGGACGACACCATCTACGCCATCAGCCACAAGGACAAGAGCTACGTCGCCATGGATCGCGCCTCGATGAAGCGCATGGCCGAGCAGCTCAACCCGGCGCTGCAAATGCTCCAGGAGCGCATGAAGACCATGACGCCGGAGCAGCGCGCACAGATGGAGAAGATGCTCGGCACTCGCATTCCGGGCGCGCAAGAGGCGCCGACGGAAATCAAGCGCACCTCACGCAACGACAAGATCAACGGTTACAGCTGTACTTACGTCGAAGTGCGCGAAGCCGGCGTACTCACCGACGAGCTGTGCGTGGTGCCGGCCAATGCACTGAAAGGCTCGGCCGAGCTGATGAACTCGGCGCAGAAAATGTCGGCGCTATTGCAGGACATGATGGCCGGCATGGACGCACCTTGGATGAAACAGATGGTGCAGAAACAGCTGCAGAACTTCGAGGCGCTCGGCGGCATTCCGGTGGTGAGCCGGCACTTCGTGGACGGCAAGCCGCAGAACGAGACCAGTCTGAGCAACATCAGCTCGCAGACGCTCGCCGCCTCGCTGTTCGAGATCCCGGCCGGATATACCAAAAAAGACATGATGGCGCCGCGCTAAGCTGTCGGGCGTGACGCTGCTCAAAGGAGAGCTTCAGTGAATCAAGATATTCGACCAGACATCCTTGCCCTGCACGCCAAGCTCGAGCGCCTCGATCGGGATGCGATCGACGCGAGCACCCGCGAGTCGCTCATGCAGTTACTCAGCGATTTGACGCGGCTGCTGGGCGCGGCCTCTTTGGACAATGGCGATCATCCGCTCACCGAGCGTCTGGAACAGCTCGCCGTGAGTTTCGAAGCCGAGCATCCGGCCGTCGGCACCGCCGTGCGCCAGTTGATCGACGCGCTGGCCAAAGCCGGTATCTAGGAGGCGCGATGTACGATCAGAGCAATGTGTTCGCGAAAATCCTGCGCGGCGAAATTCCTGCGTTCAAAGTTTATGAGGATGCGACGGCACTGTCTTTCATGGACGCCATGCCACAGTCGGATGGCCACACGCTGGTCATTCCCAAAGTCGAATCCCGCAACTTCTTCGACATCGCGCCGGCCGCGCTCGCCGACCTGATCAAAGCGACCCAACACGTCGCCAGAGGCGTGCAACAGGCGTTCCAGCCCGACGGCATGCGCATCATTCAATTCAACGAGCCGGCCGCCGGCCAGACCGTGTTCCACATCCACTTCCACATTCTTCCCTGCTACACCGGCAAGGAGATCCGCGTTCACAATCGCGACTGGGCCGACAAGGGCGTGCTGGCAGAGCATGCCGAGAAAGTTCGCGCCGCACTCGCCAATTTGCCACCACGCCAATAAGCAGCGGTCCCCATGAGCCAGAAGATATATAAAGTTCCCGAGGACTTCGCCGCACTCGCGCACCTGCGGCTGGCGGACTATCAGCGGCTGTATCAGGAATCGGTTCGCGATCCGAACGGTTTCTGGTCGCGCATCGGCCGTCGCCTCGACTGGATTCAGCCGTTCGCGAAGGTAAAAGACACCAGCTTCGACGAGCACGATTTTCGGATCCGCTGGTACTACGACGGCAAGCTCAACGTCTCCGCCAACTGCCTCGACCGGCATCTGACCAAGCGCGGCGACAAGACTGCCATCATCTGGGAAGGCGACGACCCCAAGCTGTCCGAGCGCATCACTTATCGTCAGTTGTATGAGCGCGTGTGTCAGTGCGCCAATGCACTGAAGGCGCTCGGCGTGAAGAAAGGCGATCGCGTCACCATCTATCTGCCGATGATTCCCGAAGCCGCGGTCGCGATGCTCGCGTGTACCCGCATCGGCGCCATTCATTCGGTGGTGTTCGGTGGCTTCTCGGCGGACTCGCTCGCTGGCCGCATCGCCGACTGCGGCTCGACTGTCGTGATTACTGCGGACGAAGGTCTTCGCGGCGGTAAGCGCGTGCCGCTGAAGACCAATGTGGATCTCGCTTTGACCATGCCGAACACCGACTGCGTCAAGCATGTGCTGGTCGTGAGGCGCACGGGCATTCGCGTTCCGATGTATGGCGCGCGCGATCAATGGTTCGACGACGTGGTCGAGCCGCAGCCGAAGGAATGCGCGCCGGAAGTGATGGATGCGGAAGATCCGCTGTTCATTCTGTACACCTCCGGCTCGACGGGCAAACCCAAAGGCGTCCTGCACACCAGCGGCGGCTATCTGGTTTATGTGTCGATGACGCACGAGCTGGTGTTCGATCTGCGCGAGGACGATATCTTCTGGTGTACCGCCGACGTGGGCTGGGTCACCGGTCACAGCTACGTGGTGTATGGCCCGCTCGCGAATGGCGCGACCACCGTGATGTTCGAAGGCGTGCCGAACTATCCGGACAGCGGCCGTTTCTGGCAGGCCGTCGACAAGCACAAAGTCACCTTGTTCTATACCGCGCCGACCGCGATTCGTGCGTTGATGCGTGAAGGCGAAGAGCCGGTGAAGGAATGGTCGCGCAGCTCGATCCGTTTGCTCGGCACGGTCGGCGAGCCGATCAATCCCGAGGCGTGGGAGTGGTATCACCGCGTCGTCGGCGATGGCCGTTGCCCGGTCGTGGATACGTGGTGGCAAACCGAAACCGGCGGCGTGCTGATTTCGCCCCTGCCTGGCGCGATCGATCAGAAGCCAGGCTCGGCGACGCTGCCGTTCTTCGGCGTGAAGCCCGCCATCGTCGACAACGAGGGCAATACGCTCGAGGGCGCGTGCGAAGGCAATCTCATCCTCACGGACAGCTGGCCCGGGCAGATGCGCACTGTGTTCGGCGATCATCAGCGCTTCATCGAAACGTATTTCAAAACATTCCCTGGACGCTACTTCACCGGCGACGGCGCGCGGCGCGATGAAGACGGTTATTACTGGATCACGGGCCGCGTCGATGACGTGCTCAATGTGGCCGGTCATCGTCTGGGCACGGCGGAAATCGAGAGCGCGATGGTCGCGCATCAAAGCGTCGCCGAAGCGGCGGCGGTCGGCTATCCGCACGACATCAAGGGCCAGGGCATCTATGTCTATGTGACTTTGATCGCCGACGCCAGGCCGAGTGAGGCGCTGCGAACGGAGCTGCGAGATTGGGTGCGTAAGGAGATCAGTCCGATCGCGACACCCGACCTGATTCAGTGGGCGCCGAGTTTGCCGAAAACCCGCTCCGGCAAGATCATGCGCCGCATTCTGCGCAAGATCGCAGCGAACGAGCACGATCAGTTGGGTGACATCTCGACGCTGGCCGATCCGAGCGTGGTCGAAAGCCTGGTTCGCGAGCGCATGAATCGTCCCGCCGCAGAACTCGCGGCCGCTCAGCAAACCGCGCCTGAAAAGGCCCCGGCGAAGAAAAAGAAAAAGAAAGCCGAGCAGCCTTGAATTGGCACGCGCCTGACGATCAGGCGCGGCGCACTGTCAGAACAACCGCCCCGCGCCAGCCAGGCGCGGGCGGTAGAAATCGTCGTCGAGCATGCGCAGCTCGACCGGCCTGCCCGTTTGCGGGGCGTGCACGAAACGCCCCTCGCCGGTATAGATCGCCACGTGCGAAATGCGGCCTTTGATCCGGAAGAACAGCAGATCGCCCGGCTCGAGGTTCTTCAATGGCACCGGCGTCGCGGCCGAGTACTGCTCCGCCGCGGTCCGCGGCGTGCTTATGCCGAGCTGATCGTGGATGAAGCGCACCAGTCCACTGCAATCGAAGGTCGTCGGCCCATTGCCGCCCCACTCATAGGGCGCACCGAGCAGGGAGATCGCACGAATGGCCACCTCATTGCCCACCGTGGCCGCAGGAGCGACCGGCGGCCGGACTGAGGACCCCGTGGGCGTCGTCGGCACATAGGGCTGCGGCACAGCGCATCCCTGTAGGGTGAGCAGGCTTGCTGCGGCCAGCGCGACGTAAAGACTAGATGCTAAGCAGCGGTTCATGGTGACACCGTCGAAGCATGCCGGACTTCGAAGCTAAGTGCCAAGCACTGAACCTCGCATGAATTCGCCAGGACGGTGATACTGTTGCGCCCCGTCGCCATTACTTAGAGACATCATGCGCGGATCGCTTGGACTCCTGCTGTCGTTGATCGTCGCCGGCCCGCTACCAGCGGCCGAGCGCGGCAACCCGTGGAACGAGGTCCAGCCTGACGCCATTCGCAGTCACGTGGAATTTCTTGCAGCCGACTTGTTGGAAGGCCGCGCCACTGCTTCTCGTGGCTACGACATCGCCGCGGCGTATGTAGCGTCACAATTCCGTCAGGCCGGCCTGCAGCCCGCCGGCGACGACGAGAAGAGCTATCTGCAAAAGGTGCCGCTGCTGGAGGCGACTCCGGTGCTGCCTGGCTCCTCTGCAGCGCTGGTGCGTAACGACGATACCTATGCGTTCGAGTACGGCACTCATTACCTGCCCAATGCCGATTTCATCTCGGCCAGCTCCACATTGAGCGCCCCGATGATGTTCGCAGGCTTCGGCATCGACGCGCCCGAGCTCAGTTACAACGACTTCGAAGACATCGACGTCAAAGGCCGCATCGCCGTCATCTTCAGCGGCGCGCCCGCGAAGTTCTCCAACGAGAAGCGAGCGTACTACTCGTGGGAGGAGCGCAAGCTGACCACACTGGTCGAGCGTGGCGCCGTCGGCGTAATCACCATCGATTTCCAACGCGGATATTGCGAAAAACGCACGCCTTGGGAACGTCGCGTGGCCATGAGCTGGATCCCACAGATGCGCTGGCTCGACGAAGCGGGCCAGCCGCAAAACGCCTTCCCCGCGTTGAAGCTGCGCTTTCGCTTCAACCACGATGCGGCCAGCCAGCTGTTCGAAACGGCGCAGAGTAGTTTTCCGGAGGCACTGGCGGCGTCCGAGGACGGCACGCCACAAGGATTCGAATTGCCGGGCATGATGACTTTGTCGGCGACCACTGGCCTGCGCAAGACGGAGAGCGCAAACGTGCTCGGCGTGCTACGCGGCTCGGATCCGCAACTGAAGGACGAGTACGTCGTCATCTCCGCACACCTGGATCACCTCGGCCGTGGCACGGCCGTGAATGGCGATTCGGTCTACAACGGCGCGCACGACAACGCTGTGGGTGTCGGCATCATGCTGGAGATCGCGCGCGCGTTGCATGAATCAAATGCGAGGCCGCGCCGTTCGGTGCTATTTGCCGCGGTCACTGCTGAAGAAAAGGGCCTGCTGGGCTCGGACTTCTTTGCGCGTCAGGCTCAGGCGAATGAAAAGAAAATAGTCGCGAACCTCAATGTGGACATGCCGCTGCCGTTCGCGCCGGTATTCGATTTCGTAGCGCTGGGCGCAGAGCATTCGACGCTAGGATCGGCAGCAAGACAAGCTACTGCCGCGCAGGGTTATCGGCTCAGCGCCGATGCTGCACCCGAGCTGGTCAGATTCATTCGCAGCGATCAGTTTTCATTCATCCGTCGCGGCATTCCGGCGCTGGTGCTGAGCGCGGGCTATCAGCCCAGAAATCCCAGCGCCGATCTGGACGAGCTGCGCCGGCAGTATCTGGCCACGCACTATCACCAGCCGAGCGACGATCTAACGTTACCGATCGATTACCCGACCGCTGCCGACCTGGCGCGCGTCGACCTGCGTATCGCGCTCAGCATCGCCAATGCCACCACCGCACCCCGCTGGTCGAACGGTGATTTCTTTGCGGAGAAATTTTACACGGTGAAGTAAGATCCGCGCCGCGGCCAGCTGGCCGTGATCGCCAGCAACTAAGGATGAACGCGCCATGGCAGACCTGGATGACGTCAAGGACGTCGATGTGGACGCAGGCGATCTGCGCGAGCTGAAGCAAAGCTTCGACGTCTGCGACAGCAACGGCGATGGCTGGATCGTCAACCAGGAATTCAGCGCACTGCTGCGTGCCCTGGATCAGGATCTGTCCGAAGATGAATGCCTGCTGGCCTTCGAGCTCACCGATGCCGACGGCGACGGCTCGATCAGCTTCGAGGAGTTCATGGGCTGGTGGACCGACTCGCGCTGACCGCTGCTTGCTCGCGCACCTGCGCGACAACGCATTTTGTTAAAAAGCCACCGCCAGCCATTTGTGACTGCGCTCACACGCGCCGTCCGCCAGCCACGTGACGTAATGCTCAGTCCCCGCACAAACCGGGGGCTTACTGCTTTCCCCTAGTCGAACATCAACATCGATGCCCCTACCCTACTGCACTGCTCGTGCCGATAGCGGTGAGTAAGGAGACATCATGAGCAGCGAAATGAGCGAGTCGATGCGCAACAGCCTGCGTATCGGCGATCCGGTCCGACTCAAAGACAGCGACGTGGATTTGCGTGGCGACGTGTGGCAATTGCGCACCGGCCGCTACGTCGTCGTGCGCTGGCAGGACGAATGTCGCAGCACTCATTCAGAGACTGCCGTCGAATACGACTCCTCGCGCAGCCGCGCCGAGTGGAGCCGGAACATCAGCCACGAAGATCGCGAACGTTGAATGAAAAGAAGGCCGCGCTTCATACGAGGCGCGGCCTTTGAAGTGCGCAGCCGTCGGCATGGTGTCCGATGGGTTCTCAGCGGGTGCCCCCATCGTCCTGGGGAGGTCCATGTAACGAGTTGCGCAGGGTTTGATTCAGTTGCGTCAGAACGCACGACCAGACGCGCAGGATCCTGAGTATGTTCCGTGATTCAGCTGCGCTTTTCTTCGGCGATTACGGAGTTGCACAAATCCCAAGCGGATGATTCAGGCCGCATCGATCTGCATTAACACCTCTCTGACCTTGTGGAACTCCGAAGCCTTGTCGAAGAAATGATCGGCCCCGCACTCCCGGCTCGCAATCCGGTAATCATCGGATGGATGATTCGTAACTACGATGACGGCCTCGGGCCGATTGCGGCTGGTACGCAGTTGCTTCAACACCTGAAAGCCGCTACCGCCGCGTAACTGAATATCGAGAATGAGCACGCGAGGCTGTGACAGGCGCATGCCTTCGATCGCGGCAGCGACCGCATCGGCGCTGCCAACCACCTTGGCATTGGGAATGTCACCCACGGCCTCGACCAGCCGCTCCATGACTGCCGGCGAATCCTCGACGATATAAATCGTCAATTCGGCTCCAGCAGCCATCGGCGCAGCCCCGCCTTGCCAGCCCCGTCTCGTCTCACTCCACCAACTGGTTGCGGACGGCGTAAGCCGCGATCTCGGCATTACTGCGCATACCCATCTTCTCGAGGATACGCGCGCGATACGTGCTCACGGTCTTCACGCTCAGGCCAAGCTCGTTGGCCATCACTGCTGGAGAAACGCCACGCGCGATACGCGTGAACACCTGCAGCTCGCGTTCGGACAGCCGGTTGTGCATCGGGCCTTCTTCATCTGCCGCGCATTCGGAGGCCAACAACTCGGCCACCAGCGGGGTGATGTAGCGGCGCCCGGTGCCGACCGCACGTACGGCCTTCACCAGTTCCTCGGGCACGATCATCTTCGGCACGTATCCATTCGCGCCAGCACGCATCAAGCGGACCGCGAAGCTGCGTTCCGGATGCATGCTCAGCACCAGGATCGCCAGCTCCGGCTGATCGCGCTTCAATTGCTTCAGCAGATCGATGCCACTCTGGCCGGGCAAGGTGATGTCGAGCACTACGACATCGACCTGTAAGCCATTTCGCAATTGTTGAAGCGCGTCCTCGGCGGACCCGGCTTCAGCGACGACCTGGAGATCCTGCTCCTCCGCCAGCATCTCGCGCACACCGGCGCGGAGGATGGCGTGGTCGTCGACGATCAATACGCGAATCGGCGTATGCATGGCCTGATACGCGTCCCTGGCCTCATTCTCCCGAGAGCCTAATTCGGTTGGATTCAACATCGCTGTGGTACCTCGGTCATTGCTTCACGGAGGTCGCCCCCCTGCAGGGTGGTGATAGCCACGTCCTGAGCGTCGTTCAGGCCCGAATCCATGGCCAGCCCTTGTGCGCGATAAGCGTTGAGGCGGTTGTACAGAGTCTTCAGACTCACCCCGAGCAACGCCGCCGCGCGGGTCTTGTTTCCCCCGCACTTCTGCAGGGTCGCGAAGATCATCCAGCGCTCCACGTCGGCGAGATTGGTGCCGACCGGAATCCGTAGCGCCACAGGCGCCGGCGCCAGACTGCGCTCGCGCTCGCCACTCACCATTGATTCCTCGCCCGAATCCTGGTCATCGCCCGAATAATTGGCGCGATGATCGTTGTGGGTCGCTCTTTCGACATGATTCTCCATGCGCTCGCTCCTGACGGTCAGCTTTACACTCAATGGCCCGATGGATCACAACGGCGTCAGGGCGAGGAAAAGTTCCCCACGAAGTGAAGTTCGTACCGTCAGACGTTTCCTACGTATTGACCCCGGGCCTGAAATAGCACCGCTTTGGGGCAAAAAGTCGTCCGACGGCGCGCGCGGGCCGCTCATGCACTCATCGCCGTCGCATTGGTCGCTGGAATGAAGGCTTCGACGATGGTGCCGGTGCCTTCATCCGGTTTTCGGATCTGGAATCGACCGCCCATTTGCCGCATGCGCTCGCGCATGCCCACGACACCGTGCGACTTGGGCTTGCTCAGTGACTCCTCGGCGACGCCGACGCCGTCATCGATGATCCGCAACCGGATGCCGCCGTCCTCGCGAGCCAGCGTGATGCGCACCTTGCTCGCCTGCGCGTGCTTGGCGATGTTGGTCAAGGACTCCTGCGCGATGCGGTAGAACGCAATCGACCACGCTGGATCGAGATCGTCGAAGTCCTCCTGCACATCCACTTCACAGGGCAAACCGGTGCGGCGGGTGAACTCGCGGCAATGCGAGCGCATGGCGAACGCCAGGCCCAGATTGTCGAGATGACTGGGCCGCAATCCCTCGATGACCTCGTGCTTGAGCTCGACCGTCTCGCCCAACATCTTCAGTGCCCGTTGCAGGCGCTCCTTCACCTCACGCGCGCCCTCGGGGAGGCGGCGTTGAATCCAGTTCAAGTCCATGTTGATCGCGGTCAGATTGCTGCCCAACGTGTCATGCAGCTCGCGCGCCAGCTTGGCCTTCTCCTCCTCGGAGACGCGAATCAGATGTTGAGACAGCTCGGTCAGCTCGGACGTGCGTTGCTCAACTTGCTCATTCAGCGCCTGATTGGCCGCGAGCATGGCGTTCTCGGCGGTCTCGCGATCACGCACGTACCTGCGTAGCAGCTTGTTCAGGCCAATCAGCACCGCGACCGTCACGATGGTCGTGAGCAGGGCCAGACCGCCGGCAACCAGCAAGTCACGCAAAACGTCACGACGCAGCGCTTCGATGCGCGCGTCTTCCTCGGCCATCATGCGATCGACGATGCCCCGCACCCGATCCATGGTGGTGGTCGCAAGCTCGGTGCCCGCAACATCGGCGTTGCCGTTCGGGCCTGGCTGCGGACTGCGACTGATTGTCGCCTTCAGGCGACTGATGCCCGCGGCGGTAATGCTCTCCAATTCGGCAATATCTTTCTGCCGGGTGGGATTCTCCGCGGTGAGCGTGCGCAGCTTTTCGAGCTCGCCGCGCCAGCTGCGCATCGCCACGTAATACGGCTCGAGATATCCCGTCTGACCGGTCAGCAAATAGCCGCGCTGGCCGGACTCGGCCGCCGTAATCACCGACTGAAACGTGCTGAGCGCGCGCTTGATCTCGTACGAACGCGCGTATTGAGCATTCGAATCCATCGTCGCGCCAACGTTGATGATCAGCAGCGTGGCGTTGACCATGAGCAGGGCGATCGAGATCACGATCACGATGCGCACGTGCAGCGGCACGCCGCCGGTCGCCGCCGGCGGTGTGCTCAAAGATGCATTCGGTGAATGCACACTGTGAGTAGCTTCGCCCATGGGCTTACCGAAACTTTTACAACCGTCACCAGCAACGACTGTGTGCATTTTTTGGTTCCGTCGTCAGTCGTCGCCGACGGACATTTTCCGATGCCCTTGCACGCAAGCGACAGCGGAGCCAGCACACGCGTGTAGAAACGTCCGCCGTGCTGGCATGCAAGCTGTACGAGGAACCTTGCATTCCATCAGCACGTTATCGACGCGAATTCCACGCGCTTCCTGGCGGGTTGTCCGCCGATAGGAACCGGCCGTTTTCGCAGGAGGACGCACCGGCAAGCACGTGGTTACTCAGTCAACAGACCAACAGGTCGAGGGTACTTAAATGACCAAGGGCAATGTTTATTTGATTCTCGCCGCTGCCGGTCTGGCGCTGGCGGGCTGCAACAAGGCCGAGTCGCCGGCACAGGTCCAGCACGATGTCGCCGACGCGCGAGCCGAGGCGCAACGAGATGTGACAGACGCGCAGGCCGACGCTCAGGAGAAGATGGCGGATGCACAGAAGGATATGGCGGATGCGTACGCCGATCACGACGCGAATGAGGTAGCCGATTCGGCCCGCGACGCGAGCGAGACCGCAGCTCAAGGTGACTTCAAAGTCGCGGTAGCCCGCGCCGAAGCCACGCACAAGATTGCTGTCGAGAAGTGCGAGGCGCTGCAGGGGAATGCCCAGGCGGACTGCAAGTCGCGCGCCGAAGCGGATCTGGAAAATGCCAAGCGCGCCGCTGAAGCCCGTCGCGATGGCGCGGGTTAATGAGTAGAGTCCACTACCAGTCGAGAGCTTGAATCAGTTCGTAAAGCGAGGGAAAGGAATATGGCACGGCAAAATACGGCGGCATTGCTGTTGGCCGCAATCATGGCCTCCACGGTCGTCGGCTGCTCGTCGACCCCGACGCAGCAATCGACCGGCCAGGCCATCGACGATGGCGTCGTCACGGCCAAGGTTAAGGCCAAGCTGATCGAAGATCCGGTGACCAAGGCGCATCAGATCAACGTTGAGACGTTCAAGGGCACAGTGCAGTTGAGCGGCTTCGTCGAAAGCGATCAAGCTCGCACCCGGGCGCTACAACTGGCCCGCAGCACGGACGGCGTGAAGAGCGTGAAGGACGCGATGCAGATCCGCAGCGGCGGCTAAGGTTTTGCTTTAGTCGAGATTGCGGAAAAACAAGGGGCGGGTGAGCAATCACCCGCCCCTTGTTTATTGCCGGTTCATGACAAGCCGGGCATGAATCCGAATCATTGCAGGCTGCGTATACTCCTGCGCTTCGCCTTCGAAGCGCCCATTTTCTAGTGAGGGATGGCATCGATGACCCACGGCAAGAAATTGACTGGTCCTATGATCGAAAGTGGCCGAGGCCCTTTCGATACGCCCGTCAAAAGGCGCGACTTTCGCCGGGCTACGCTGGCTCTGGCCACCGCGGCCGCGGTGATGTTCAGCAGCGCGCCGCTGACCGCGGCCCACGCGGATGAAGCCAAGGTGAAATGCGAAGGCGTGAACGCCTGCAAGGGCACCAGCGCCTGCGGCACGGCGGCCAATGCCTGCGCCGGCAAGAATGCCTGCAAAGGTCAGGGCTTCCTGATGCTGAGCAAGGCTGAGTGCGACGCTGCCAAGGCCAAGCTGAAGAAATAATTCGGCGATCGACCCGGTCTGATAGGGTCTGGGCGGCGCGGTCTTCCGTCAGCTCACCGCGCCGTTTCCCGATCAGCCCAAGAGTATTCAGTGCCTCCATCCTCCCTGCATCGTTCGCTAGGCTTCGGGCTCGGCGTGCGCCCGACTCATTACGATGCGCTGCTCGGCGAGCGCAAAGGCAGCGTCAGCTGGCTGGAAGCGCTGACCGAAAACTATCTGCTGCCCGGCGGCAAGCCTTTGCACTATCTGGAGCGGCTGCGCGCGGAATATCCGATAGTGCTGCACGGAGTGTCGCTGTCCATCGGCAGCACCGATCCGCTGAATGAAACCTATCTGCGCGAAGTGAAAGCGCTTGCCGATCGCGTCGAGCCGGCGTGGATCTCGGATCATCTGTGCTGGACCGGCGTCGACGGCGTGAACCTGCACGACCTGATGCCGCTGCCGTTCACGGAAGCGGCGCTAAAACACGTCGTATCGCGCATCGAGGCCGTTCAGGAACGACTCGGCCGTCGCCTGGTGCTGGAAAACGTCTCGAGCTATGTGAGCTTCAGCCGCTGCGATATGACCGAATGGGATTTCCTGCGCGAAGTCGCCGAACGCGCCGACTGTCATTTGCTGCTCGATGTGAACAACGTGTACGTCAGCAGCGTGAATCATGGTTTCGACCCGCTGGCCTATCTGAGCGGCATTCCAGTGGAGCGAGTCCAGCAGTTCCATCTCGCCGGCCATCGCAACATGGGCGATTATCTCATCGACACGCACGATGAGCCGGTCTGCGAAGCGGTATGGCAACTGTTGCAGGCGGCCATCGAGCGCTTCGGTCCGCTGTCGACCATGATCGAGCGCGACGACAACATTCCCGAGCTGGATGCGTTGCTCGCCGAACTGGACCGCGCACGTGCTATCGCCGCGTCGGCGCAAAGATCGAAGTCCGCCGCATGAGCGCTCCACCCGATACGCCGTCGCTGGCTGAATTGCAGCGGGATTTTCAACGCCATGTCATGCATGGCCATGAGCGCATCATCGATGCGGTCGGTGGCTCGCCAGCGGTACCCGCGACGCTGCGCCTCGCGATTTATTCCGAGGCGTACCGGCTTCGTTTGACCGACGCGCTCGCCAGCACGCTGCCTCGTCTGCAACAGTCGATGGGCAAAGAGGCGTTCGCTGCAGTGGCGCGCGAGTACATCGACTTGTGCCCGTCGCGCCATCCATCGATACGCTGGTTCGGCGATCAGATGCCGCGGCTGCTGCGCGAATCATTTCCGCAGCAACCCTGGCTCGCAGAGCTGGCGACGTGGGAATGGTCGATTGCCAGCGCGTTCGACGGCGCCGATGCCGAACCCGTGGGCATCGATGCGCTGGCCGCGATCGCCCCGGAGCAATGGCCTGCTTTGACGTTTCAATTTCATCCGACATTGCAGGTGCTGGCGATGCGCACCAACGCGCCAGTGATATTCAGGGCGCTGTCGGCAGATGCCCCGCCCCCCGAAGGCGTCGCGCTGGATGAAGCGCAGTCCTGGCTGATCTGGCGCGAGGGACTCAAAACTCAGTACCGCTCGCTGGCACCCGACGAAGTCGCGGCACTGGACGTCATGCGCGGCGGCGGCTCGTTCGAACTGCTGTGCGACGCGCTGTGCGCCTGGCACGACGCCGATGCTGTCCCGGCACAGGCGGCCGGGCTGCTCAAACGCTGGGTGGTGGAGCAAATGATCGTCGGAGTATCCTAACGGCCCGATCCTTTCGGCCGCGAACCTATGACTTTCGTTTTCCCGCCGCCGGCGCCCCCCGCCGTCGCCATCGTCGGGCGCACCGAGCGCTTTGCCGTGCATCGCATTTACTGCGTCGGCCGCAACTACGCGGCGCACGCGCGCGAGATGGGCAAAGATCCGGAGCGCGAAGCACCGTTCTTTTTCATGAAGCCCGCCGATGCGATCGTGGCCAGCGGCGCGCAGTTGCCGTTCCCTTCGCGCACGTCCGACCTGCATCACGAGATCGAGCTGGTGGTCGCGATCGGCACCGGCGGCGCGAACATCGGCATCTCCCAAGCGCTCTCGCACGTGTTCGGCTATGCCGTCGGGATCGACCTGACGCGCCGGGACCTGCAGGCGGAAGCGAAGGACAAAGGCCGCCCCTGGGACACTGCCAAAGGCTTCGACCGCTCGGCACCGATCAGCGCCATTACTCCAGCGAGCCTCGCCCGGCTCGATGACAGCAAGATCTGGCTCAAGGTCAACGGCACGTTGCGACAGCAGGGCGCGCTCGCCGACATGATCTGGAAGGTGCCGGAAATCATTGCCGAGCTGTCCACGCTGTTCGAGCTGTGCCCCGGCGATCTCATCTATACAGGCACACCCTCGGGCGTCGCGGCCATCAAATCGAACGACGTGCTCGAGGGCGGCGTCGATGGGCTGGAAACGCTCGAAGTGACTCTGAGCTAGTCGCTATGAAGCTCTACAACTACTTCCGCAGCTCAGCGGCGTTCCGGGTGCGCATTGCCCTGAACCTCAAGGGCTTGGAATACGAGCACATCTCCAAATCGCTCGTGAAGCACGAGCATCGCGCTGCCGACTATCTGGCACTCAATCCTCAAGGGTTGATTCCGGCGCTCGAAGTCGACGGCACCGTGATCTCACAATCGCTCGCCATCATTGAATATCTCAATGACCTGCAGCCGCAGCCGCCATTGTTGCCGGCCGACCCGCTGGCGCGCGCGCAGGTACGGTCCATGGCGCTCGCGATTGCTTGTGACATTCATCCATTGAACAATCTGCGCGTCCTCAACTATCTGCGCCAGGATCTCGCGCAGAATGATGAGGGCGTGAACACCTGGTATCGACACTGGATCAGCGCAGGCTTCCGCGGACTGGAACAGCAAGTGGCGAAACACTCCAGCGCGCGGCGCCATTGTTTCGGCGACAGCTTGTCGCTGGCCGACGTATGCCTGGTGCCGCAGATGTACAATGCGCGTCGCTTCAAAACGGATCTGTCGCCGTTCCCCACGCTGGTTGCGATCAGCACGCATTTGGAAACGATGCCGGCGTTCGACGCGGCCCGCCCGGAAGCCCAACCCGACGCGCAATAACAAGGACACTGCAGTGAGCAAGGCCGGAAGCTTGGCATGTGTGGGCATCGGCATGACCCTCGGGTCGCACCTCACGCCGCTCGCCCGCGACTTCATCGACAAGGCCGACGTAGTGTTCACCGGGCTGTCCGACGGCATCATCGAACTGTGGATTGCCGGCATGAACCGCGATGTCCGCAGCCTTCAGTCGTACTATCGCGAAGGCAAGTCGCGCATGCAGACCTATCGCGAAATGGTCGAGGCCATGCTCACCGAAGTGCGCGCCGGCAAGCGCGTTTGTGCGGCGTTTTATGGGCATCCCGGAGTGTTCGCCTGGCCCACTCACAAGGCCATCGAGATCGCGCGCAGCGAAGGTTTCGCGGCGCACATGGAGCCCGGCGTGTCCGCGGCCGACTGCATGTACGCGGATCTCGGCTTCGATCCGGGCAAGTATGGCTGCCAGCACTACGAAGCCAGTCAGTTCATGTTCAACCGCCGTCGCGTGGATACCGCGGCGTATCTGATTCTGTGGCAGGTCGGCCTGTCAGGCGATCAGTCGCTGGCGCGCTTTTCAACCGGCTCGGCCTACCGCCAAGTGCTGGTCGATGTATTGAGCCGCGACTATCCGCTCGAGCATGAGGTCATCTTGTATCAGGCCGCAACGCTGCCGACCTTTCAGCCGACCATCATCCACCTGCCGTTGTCACAACTGCCGACCGCCGCGGCCGACATGCACTTCACCATGGTGATACCGCCGGCGCAGGCATTGCAGCCAGACCGGGAAATACGCGATCGGCTGTCCGCCCTCGATCGCGAGCTCGGCCTCGGCACGGCGACGTAACTTTCACCGCAGCGTCGTGCACATAATTCCAGTGGAAACGGAGCGACTGCGGATGCGCCCACTTGGGCCGCACGACAGCGCGCTGTACTGCCACCTCTACACCGATGAGGAAACAATGCGCTTCATCGGTGCCCCCATGGCGCCGGAGCGAGCCGCCCGCAGCTTCAACAGCGCGCTGGCGGGCATGAACCGCGATCCCATAGAGCGATTGTTTCTTACTGTGGTCGAGAAGGCCTCGCAGCAGGATGTTGGCGTTTGCAGCCTGCAGAACTTCGATGCACAACGCCGCAGCGTGCAAGCAGGCGTGATGTTCGTCGCCCGAGCGCGGGCGCAAGGTTATTCCAAGGAAGGCTTCATCGGCCTGATTCAGCAGGTGTTCACGCACTTGCCGGTCGATGAACTGTGGGTGCAGTTCGCCGCCGACCACATCGTTGTAGAGCGGGCTGTCATTAGCGTAGGCTTTGACCGCCAGCGCGACGCTGCGCCGGAAGACGGACCTCAGCAGTACAGCGTCTGGTCCGTTCGTCGTGATTCGTGGTTGCCGAAATTTCCTGCTAAGGACTGAGAAGGAGTTGGCGATGTCGAACCTCATCGAATTTCTGGAGAAGCTGGGCCAGAACTCGCAGTTGCGCAATGTCACCGGGCTCGAACTGCAAGCGGCGCTGTCACAGGCGGGAATCGAGTCTTCGGTCCACGCAGCTCTCGCCGGTGCAGATCGGCACAGTCTCGAGACGCAGGCGGGAGCGGCGACCAACGTGTGTTGCCTGATCCATGCCGCGGAAGACGACAGTGAAGGCGATGCTTCCGTGCCGGCGCCATCGGTCCGTCATGCAGCCTGATCGCTGCGGATAATGTCCCAGCCGTGGCCCGGCGCAACCGCCGGGTCACCTATCCCCAGTCGAGACCGCCCGGCCGAGTGTGCCGCAGCGCCAGCCAAAGGAATGGCAAGGATGGGCAAGGAAATGCCTGGTCGGTTCATCATCATTCGGGGCCGCCGCCCGCCGCGTTCCGGGCTGCGCGGTAAGCCCGCTCCCCGCCCGGTGCGGTTCCCCGCCGCCCGCAGCCTTGCCTCCGAATCATTCGGGTGCCGTCAGTCGGCTGCGAAAC
Organism: Steroidobacter cummioxidans; assembly: GCF_003104955.1. NCBI lineage: Bacteria > Pseudomonadati > Pseudomonadota > Gammaproteobacteria > Steroidobacterales > Steroidobacteraceae > Steroidobacter > Steroidobacter cummioxidans. The sequence continues at coordinate 67,393 of NZ_LSRW01000001.1, forward strand.
AGGCATAATTCTGTTAAGTCGTAGTCAACCGCGGACGCCGCCGGGGCGTTAATTTTTCTGTGGAGCGTTCGAGAGCCCGGCTCGCCGCGTTTGTCCTAGGCTGTCACAACCCAAGCTGCATGAGGCAGCACTCGTACTCAACAAACAACTGGGGAAGAGGAGGAGCGCATCGTGTCGAATGTCGTGGATCTGTTGGAAAGAATAGGTCAGAGCTCGCAGCTGCAATCCCTGACTGGCGAGCAACTGGCGCGGGAGCTGTCGCGGGCGGGCATCGAGCCGGCCGTGCAGGCAGCCATCGTGCAGCGGCGGCCCCGTCAGCTCGAGGAGTTGATCGGTGCCACCAAGAATGTCTGCTGCATGGTCCACGCTCCGCAAGACGAAGAGCCCGAGGAACAGCAGCCCGAAGACGGTGGCGAGCGCCGTGTCGCCTGCGCCAGCTAAGCAAGCAACTGTTTGCAACGATTCCGCCCGGCACTGGCTGCTGGGCGGAATCGCTTGCTTGTGCCTGTTCGGTGGCGGGCCGCTGCTGGCGGCGGACGGCGAGGACTTCGCCGCCATGTTGCAACGGGCCGACGCCGTCAAAAGCGTCGACCCCGCCGAGTTCACCCAGCTGATCGATCAACTGCAGGCCCAGGTCGACGATCTGTCGGGCCAGCAACGCGAGCACCTCAAATATCTGCAGGGATGGCGTCTGGTGTACGCCGGCGACTACGCCGCCGCGATTCCCATGCTGGAGTCGCTGGTCGATGAGGCGAGCGACCCGACGCTCCAATTCCGCGCCAGCTCGACCGCCACGAACGTCCAGGTCCTGGCGACGCGTTACGAAGGGGCATTCCTGCAACTCAACAAACTGTTGAACAAACTGCCCGAGGTCACCGACAAGGACGCCCGCCTGCAGGGCATGTCCGTCGCTGCCGACCTCTACGTCCTGGTCGGCGAATACGACCTGGGCATTCACTACGCCGAGCAGGTCGTCAAAGAGAATGCTCGTGGCCGTGGCGTGTGCCGAGGCGAGCAGATCCGCCTCGATACCCTGTGCAAGACCAAGCGGATCAAGGCCGACGATCCCGCGATCCCCGCCGCCATCAACGCCTGCCTGCGGCAGGGTGAATCGCTGGCCGCGAACGGCATCCGCACCACTCAAGCTCGTTTGTTTTTACGCGAGCATCGCATCGATGAGGCCATCAACCTGCTCGAGCGGCACTATGGCGAGGTGGAGCAAACGCGCTATCCCCGCGGCATCTCCGAGTGGGAATCGTTGCTGGCGCAGGCGTATCAACAGCGCGGCTTGGGAGTCAACGCGCAGCGCATGGCTTTGCGTGCCGTCGAGCATAGCGTGAAGAATCAATTTACCCAGCCGTTGGTCGGCGCCTATCGCGTGCTCTATGAAGAGTCGGAGAAGCATGGCGACGTCGGCAACGCCATTGCATACCTGAAGAAATCCGCCGCCGCCGACAAGGCATATCTCGATGACGTCACCGCGCGCCAGCTGGCCTATGAGCGCGTGAAGTCGAACACCTTGTCCACCAAGTCGCAGCTGGAAGCGCTCAACCAGGAGAACAAGCTGCTGCAACTCCAGCGCGAGCTGGATGGCAAGGCCGCTGAGACCAGCCGGCTGTACATCGCACTGTTGATGCTGGTCGTGGTGTTCATCACGCTGTGGGCCTATCGCACCAAGCGCTCGCAGCTGCATTTCATGAAGCTGTCGCAGGTGGACAGCCTGACCGACATCGCCAACCGGCCCCGCTTCATTCAACTGGCCGAGGCCGTGCTCGAAGCCGCGCGCAAGTCACAACAGCAGGTCAGCGTGGTTCTATGCGATCTGGATCATTTCAAAGCGATCAACGATCGCTTCGGTCACGCCGCCGGCGATCATGTGCTGCGTCAGGCGGTGATCGCGTGTCAGGGACATCTGCGCGTCAGTGATATTTTCGGGCGCGTCGGCGGTGAAGAGTTTGGCATCGTGCTGCCCGGCTGCAGTCTGGAAGACGCGAAGCAACGCGCCGAGCGGCTGCGAGTCGCCTTGAGCTCCATCGAGCCGCAGTACGACGGCCAGCGTTGCCCGGTGTCCGGCAGCTTCGGCGTGACCTCGACCGAAGTGTCGGGCTACGAGCTGCGCCAGTTGATGGCGCACGCAGACGCAGCTTTGTATCGCGCCAAAGCCGCCGGCCGCGATCGTGTGATGCCTTACGCCACCACCGAAGATCACCCGGCAGTCGTCGGCGACGAACTGCGTAACGTTGGCCGCGCCTGAGGCCGACTCGGGCAATAGTTACGCAGTGTTGCGCCGGCGCGAGGCGCAACACTTAGTTACAATGTCCGCAGGCACGCTCCGACCTCATTGGTCATGATACGCAGCGGGCTTCTGACGTGATCTCATGACCGACTCTCGCCATATCCTGATCGTCGATGACGATCGCGAAATCCGCACGCTGCTGGGCGATTACCTGCAGAAGAACGGGTATCGCACCACCGCAGTGGCCGATGGCAAAGCCATGCGCCGCGCGCTCGAGCAATCGCACGTCGACCTGATCGTGCTCGACCTGATGCTGCCCGGCGAAGACGGCTTGAAGCTCACCCGCGAGTTGCGCGCTCACTCACAGATTCCCATCCTGATGCTCACGGCGCTGGGCGAAGAGATCGATCGGGTCGTGGGACTGGAAGTCGGGGCCGACGACTATCTGTCCAAGCCGTTCAGTCCGCGCGAGCTGGTCGGCAGGATCAAAGCGATCTTGCGGCGGACGGCACACATGCCGCGCGATCCCGTACAAAGCGCCGTCACCGTGTATCGCTTCGGCGATTGGAAACTCGACGTCACCGCACGCTCGCTCATCCATACCGACGGCTCTCAACATGCGCTCAGCGGCGCCGAGTTCCGCCTGCTCGCCATTCTGCTGGCGCATCCAACCAGAGTGTTGTCGCGCTCGCAGTTGATGGAGCTGCTGCGCGGTCGTGACATCGACCCCTTCGATCGCAGCGTCGATGTCCGCATCAGCCGCTTGCGCCAGGTACTGCGCGATGACGCGCGCTCGCCGAAAATCATCAAGACGATTTATGGCGAGGGCTATGTGATGGGCGTGCCCGTCGAGCAGGAATAATGGCTCGCCCGCTCCTGCCGGACACGCTGTTCGGACGCCTGTTCGTGGCGACGATGGCCGTGATCGGCGCGATGCTGATCGTGTTCATTCTGCTGATCGTGCGCGAGCGTCGCGAGCTGGCGTTGCTGGACAGCGGCGCTGGCAGCTCGGCGAATACCATTGCCGAAACGAGCCAGTATCTGGCGGGACTGTCGCAGGACGAGCGTGACGACGCCCGCCTCAAATTGCGTGAGCAACGTCTCTCACCCGAGGACGTGCGCCCGCCGCCGCCACGCATTCAAAACGAAGAGCAGGCCGCTCTGGAGCGCGCATTCGCCGCTCATCTGCAACGTCACCTGGGCTCGGGTTACAAAGTTTCAACCGGGCCGCCGCGGGCCCGCCGCTCCGACGTCATTCCGCTGCATTCCTTGCGTCGGGACTTTCCGCCGCCGGACGGTTCTCCACCGCCGAACACGTTTCCGCCTCGCCGCGATCGCGTCTTCGATGTCACTGTGACATTGCCCGATGGCGACACAGCCGTCTTTCGCACCTTCGCGCCCCGCTCCGGTCCTCGTCTGCCGCGGCAGATTTTTCTGGAGCTGGGGCTCCTCGCGCTGGCCTTGGGCGTCGTTCTCTATGCAATGACTCGCACCATCACTCGTCCGCTGGGAGATCTCGCTCGCGCCGCCGACGCGGTAGGTCGCGGCGCGACGGATATGCCGTTGGAGGAGTCGGGTGCCCGCGAAATCCGGCGCGCCACGCGAGCGTTCAATTCGATGCAGGAGCGCCTGCGACGCTATCTCGACAGCCGCACTCAGGTATTGGCAGCAATGTCACATGATCTGCGTACACCGCTGACTCGCTTGCGACTGCGCGTCGAATCCATCGACGACGATCAACTGCGTCAGCGCTTCGTCGAAGATCTGGATGAAATGTCGAGCATGATCCGGGGCGCGCTCGGCGTATTCCGCGGACTGAACGATGAAGAAACTGCGGTGCCCGTCGACATCAATGCACTCGCGCTGGAGCTGCAACGACAACATGCAGAGCTGGGCGGCGACGTGAGCATCGTCGGCACGGCGCGCGCTCCATACGTCGCAAAGCCGCTCGCGCTGAAACGTTGTCTCGGCAATCTGGTACAGAATGCGATTCGTCACGGCACACGCGCCACGATCCAGATAGATGACGGCGCGCAATTGATCGTGCGTGTCCTGGACGACGGCCCCGGCATTCCCGAGGACATGCTGGAAAAGGTATTCGAGCCGTTCTTTCGCCTCGAACATTCCCGCAACCGCGACACGGGCGGCACCGGTCTGGGCCTGAGCATTGCGCGCGACATCGCTCAGGCACACGGCGGTGCACTATCTCTCCACAATCGTCAGAACGGTGGCTTGGAAGCCCGGTTGATCCTGCCAAGAGAAATTACAACTCCTTGAATCGGCAGTGATTTTTGCCAACGCAGTTGGTAACAATTGATTACCGCGCCGGGCCCCGCGAGCCCTTAATCTGCAAGCGTGTTCTCGAGGACCCGATACCCAAGAACACTCTTTCACCCCAACGGAGACATTGAGATGAAAACGAAAGTCACCCTGCTTGCGCTTGCCTGGCTTGCCAGCGGCGTGGCCTTTGCCGCCAACACTACGACGGCTCCCACTGCCCCGCCTGCGCGAGTTGCGCCTGGTCCGGATATGGATCGACTGGCGCTGCTGCTCGACCTGGATTCGTATCAGAAGACTGAAGTCGAAAAGATCCTGAAGGAGCAGCACGAACAGATGCGCTCCAATTTCGAAGCCGCTCGTGCCTCGGGCACCCGCCCGTCGCGCGATGAGATGAAAGCCAAGCGCGAGGAGTCCAAGCAGGAGCTGCACACCAAGCTGAGCAGCGTGCTGAACGAAACACAGATGAAGAAGTTCGACGCTCTGCGCGAGCGCGGCCCTGGCCCGGGCCGTGGCCACGGCAAGCGTGACTGGGGCAGCAAGGACAACTCGTCCCCCAAGAGCTCGGGTAACTGACGAGCGATGCGACGGCGGTGCTGAGCACCGCCGTCGCTGTTTGGAAGTATGACTTTTACTTGACCGTCGTCTGACCCACCGTCAGGCCGCTCACCCCGGACGGCAACGCGCCCAGATCCGTGGCGCGGCCATTACTCAGATCGATCGAATACAAGCGCGTCGCCGAGCCTACAGTCAGTGCCGCAAAGCCCAAGCCCGTCGCGGGCGCCGAAGAGGTCGTCACGCGCACGCTCGGGGGAATGTCGAAGCCATTCGCTTCGGTGAAATCCAGCGGGTTGCCATTCAACGTGATGGGCTGCGGCGCCGTCAGCGTGCCGTTGTTGGGCGGGTTCTGGATGAACAGCGAGTTGCTGACCGCATCGATCACGTACTGCGTCGTCACACCGCCGGTGAGCGGCTGACCGAAGCTGTTCGTATACGCAGCTGCGGTCACACCCATTGAGCCTGCCGGCTGACCGTTGATCCCGCCGTCCGGATTGATGCCATTGGCAGTAGCATTGCCGTCGACCGGCTCGCCACTTATCGGATTGATGCGGAAGTTCAGGCCAGTGCCGGTGACGACACGAATGCGATCGACCGTGGGATTGAAATCGAACCCGTAGCCAGCGCTGACTGGCGGCAGATCGACAGCCGCCCCCGCCGTCGTCACGAACGCGACCATGCCGGGCGTACCAACGACACTCGCCGCGCCGGTTTGCGGATCGATGATGTAGACGGTGCCCGTGTCCGTAGTTGCATTCACACCGAACGAATACAGCTGGCCGGTTTGCGGACGATAGTCGATGCCGACCAAGGTTTCTCCGGCGGTGACCCCTGCAATCGTCACAGTCACAGGCGTGCTTAGCGATGTGCTCAGCAGGCGGAACAACTGAGTCCCGTCGGCGGAGAGCGCGATGAACGGCGTCGCCGTCGGTGTCTGCAGTGCAAGGCCGATGATGCCGGTGGGAGCGACCGGCCCCAGCGTCGTCACCCCGCCCGTCGCAAGATTGATGTTGATCAACTCATCCTGCGTGCGGCCCGAAGCGCGCACCACCGCCATGCCCAGACCGGTCGCGGCGGTGTTCGACGTCGTCACTGTGACCGACGGCGGAATATCGAAGCCCTGCACCGTCTCCACCGGCACCGACAGCGGCATACACATCGTCTGCGTGCCGTTGTTCGGCGGATTCTGAATGCACACTGCATCGATCGTTTGATCGAGCGTGTACTGCGTCGTCGCTGTGACGTTCGGGGCGCTGTTCGTGTACGCCGTTTCCTGCACCGACATGGTCGGGCCGTTGATGCCGCCATCCATCTGCACGCCCGGCGTGTTCGCGTCGAAATCCACCAGCGCGCCGTTGTTGGGATTGATGCGGAAGTTCTGACCGGCGCTGTTCACGACGCGTACCCGGTCGACGGTTGGATTGAAGTCGATGCCAAACGTCGTGGTCGCATCCACACCGATGCGCACCGGTGTCGTGCCGTCAGCCGCGACGAAGGAGCCGGGCGTGCCGATCGGCGTGGCAAACGCGGTCTGCGAAGCAATGCTGTATAGCTGAACGGTGCCGTTGACGGCGTTGTAACCCAGGCCGTACAGGAATCCGTTCTGCGGCCGCCGATCGATACTGACCAGCGTGTCGCCGGCATTCCGGCCAGCGATGGCGACCGGCGTATCGAAGCCCGATGCAAGCACCGATGGAAAGGCCACGAGCATGTTGTTCGATAGCAGTGCGTTGCTATCGAGCGGCGGCGGGGTGACGTCCTGCGAATACGCGCGGCTATCCATGCCGAAGTTGTTGCTGGCTGCGATCGTGAATGTATAGGAGCCCACGGTCGTCGGCGTGCCTGAGTACTGGCCCGTGGTCGCATCCAGCGACAGACCTGGCGGCAATGTGCCCGAAGCGACGCTCCACATCACCGTGTCGCCAGAAGAAACGAATGTCGCGCTGAAGGCCACTCCCATTGCTGCCGAGGGCAGCGGCGAATCCGGCGCGGAGATTGCCGGTCGACGCCGCTCGTCATTGCCGTTATCGCTGCAGGCGGTCAGCAAGGATGCACTGATCAAGACTGCGACCGAGCCCAACTTCATCAATCTCATGGGAGAATCCCTTGTGGTTTGCATCGCACGCGCCGCGCGGGAGCGCAGCTGAACGGTCCGTGATTGTTCAGCACGGTAGAATCTGCAGCGTTATTCGGGATGAGCTGCTCTGCGGATGCAGAATCTGTCGTGGAATGCAGTGTCTGGCGCGGACGACATCCGCCTCGACGCAACGGTGTCTCTAAGCTAAATTGCCGAGATTGACTGGAAGGAAAGTTTCTTGAATTGGCTGGCCCATGTGTTCCTGTCCGAGCCTGATGTCGAATTTCGCCTCGGCAATCTACTGGCGGACATCGTCAGAGGAGAAGAGCTGCGCCGTATGAGCGAGCGCTTCCAGCGCGGCGTGCAGAAACACAAGCAGATCGATGCGTTCACCGACTCGCATCCGCTGGTAAAGCGCAGCCGCGCACGAGTGAGCGCCGAGTCCCGCCGCTTCAGCGGCGTGCTCGTGGATGTTTTCTACGATCATCTGCTCGCGACCAGCTGGGATCGCTACTCGCCCATCGTGCTCGATGCGTTCACCGCGAAGTTCTACGCCGACATCGAGGCTAGCAAGATCGAATTGCCGTCGTCGGCGCGCGTGACGCTCGATCGAATCATTCGTCACGATCTGCTGGGTTCGTATCGACGCATCGAAGGCGTAGAGCGCTCGCTGCGCCGGCTGTCGGCCTATCTCTCATCGCGTTGGAGCCGCGAGTTCGCTTTGGAAAAAGGCGTTGCGGATCTGATCGCTCACCGTGCCGGCTTCGAGGCGGATTTCGCCGAGTTCTTCCCGCAACTGCAAGCGGCAGCGGCCGAGCGCCGCTAGCCCGCCTTTCGCCGACGTCGAAAAAGCCAACACTCGCGGCCTGCACATCGGCAGTCCCGTACATCAGGACTTCCGACCACTGACACTCTATTTTGATTGGATTAGGTTGGCCTGCAGAGCGAGCCCGCTCGCGCTGCGATGCGACGGGTTTGCGGCATGGGGAGCAGGCGCATGGCCACCGATACTGCGCGAGTACAACTGGAACTGGCGTCCGGACAAAACGAAATCACCGCGCCATTCCATCAAACCGCCCCTCGCAGGCGGAACCGGGAAATAGAACCAGAAGCAGTATCGGTGGGCATACCGAGCAGTGCTCAGACCAGGGTCGAGGTGCCGGTCGCCGCCTCGGCAATGAGCCACGAGCAGCGCGGCCGCACGCCCTGGCTCGCATTCGCTGTCGCCATGCTGTCGGTGGGCTTTGCGGTGTGGTGGGTGATGGCCCAGCGCATACCGGACATCGATCCGCGAGACGTGATCGCCCGCAATCTCAACGATGCCCGCATCGCGATGGCCGATGGTCGCTACACCGACCCGCCGGAGCGCAGTGCCTTTCATTATTTCAGCACCGTGCTCGCGATCGATCCTGGCAATGCCGATGCAATCGCCGGCATCGATGCCATCGCGGATCGACATCTGACCAACGCACGCGTGCTCCTATCCAAGGGACGCGTTGCAGAAGGCGGTGTCGCGCTGGAAAAAGCCCGACGCGTGCGGCCCGATCACCATGGCCTCGCTGTATTGGATGCGCAATGGCGCAGGGAGCTGCGTAAGCTGCTGGCTGCGGCGACAAGGATTGCTGAACCCGAGACTTCTCCTGCAAGTCCCGTTACGGCAGCGATTCCAAAACCTGTTGCACTTGCAGACGTCGAGTCAGCGCCCCTGCCAGAAGTCGCCGACCTGACGGCCGTCGCAGCTGCATTGGCACCCGATCAGACCGTGACTTCACTGCAAGCTGCGGCGCTGCCAGCTCCCGAGTCACCGCCACGTCCAGAGAGTGACGCGAGTATCGTCGATGAGCTTACGTCTGTACCCGCTGCTCAACCGACGGCGCCGAAACTCATCAAGATGGTTCAGCCTCCCTATCCGCAGGATGCGCTGATGCGAGGCATCGAGGGTTGGGTCGACGTAAGCCTGCAGGTCACGGCTGCAGGCGATGTGATCGAGCCGAGAATCGAGCAAAGCAATCATGGCCGGTGGTTCAACCAAGCGGCACTGACCGCTGTCGAACAGTGGAAATACGAACCGCGTAGCGATGGCATCACCAGCGAGCGGCTCCACGTCCGCGTGAGATTCCAGCGCTCGAACTGACCCTACTTGCGACTCGCGCCCGGCAGGGGCAGCATGCGGATCGGAGGGATCCGCATGAGATCAAGGGAACTGCTCACTTGCGTCCGCGCTCTGTTGTTCATCGCCATTGGCTGCGGGGCGGCAGCCGCCTCGGCGGAAGATCGCGCTCCCATCAATTATTCAGCTCGCGTCATCAATCCCAAGTTGACCGGCTCGCTGTACGAGCCGAAGTCACGAACGCTGCTGATCTGGGGCACGGACGGCACCATTCTCCATTCGAGCGACACGACCCGTTGGCACAGCGCCGATACGCCCTCTGACGCTGATCTGTCGCACATCGCGTCGGATGCAGCGGGCAAAATTCTGATCGCTGTCGGCGAGCACGGCACGATTCTTCGATCCGACGATGCAGGGGCTCGATGGCAAGCCGTTTCACTTGCCGCGTCCGACTTCGATCTTCGCACGGTCATTCATCACGCACCCAGCGGCGCATGGATCGCAGCCGGCACGCGCGGAACCATTCTGCGCTCGATCGATAGTGGTAAATCGTGGTCGTCGTTGTCCAACGAGCTAAGCCTCACGCTGGAAACATTGTTCGTCGAGCCCGACAGCGGCGCCCTCCTGATCGGCGGAGAAGCCGGCTTGATCGGACGGTCGACGGATGCGGGTGTCAGTTGGCACCTGACACGCGTAAAGATGCAGGAGCCTGTAACGCCAGTGACTGCATTCCATTCGCTGGAGAACGAACTGATCGCCACCAGCGCGCTGGGCCGCTTCTTGATCTCGACGGATCGCGGCGCAAGCTGGCGCCTGTCGAGCATGGGCGCCAACGCTTACTTCACCGATGCTGTGCTCGATCCCAAGTTTCATACGGTGCTGCTCGCCAGCCATACGGGCGATTTGTTTCGTCGCGCGCGCGGCGATGATTCCTGGGAAAAGATCGAGCTGAGTATCGACGGGCACAAGCGCTACGTAAGCGCGCTTCGCTACGACACCGCCAGCCAATCGTTGCTTGCTGTCGGCCATCACGGGCTCGCGGCTCGATCCATTGATGGCGGTCGACAGTGGCAGAAGCTCGCGACTGGCTACAGCACCAGTATGGAATCGCTGGCGCAGCTCGGTGATGGACGCTTCGTAGGCTTCGGCGAGGGCGGTTACATCGTGACCTCAGCAGATTCCGGCAAGAGCTGGCGCCTCGTATCACCCGAACTGAGTTGGAACCTGCGGGAAGTCATTGCGCTGCCCGACAGTGACGCGATCGTCGCCAGCGGCGAGCTCGGTAGCATCCTGCGTTCCGCAGATAACGGCCAGACCTGGAAAAGTGTCGACGTCGCTTATCCAAACATGAACACACCGCCGAACCTGCGATCGCTGATCGTCGAGCCTTCAGGCAAGGCGCTGGTTGCGGCCGGCGCGCCGGGCACGATCATCCGCTCGGAAGATGGCGGAATGAAATGGCAGATCGCTCATTGGACGCCGCTGGAGAAGGAGGAGGCGTTCCCATGGATTCTCAGCGATCCGCATCGGCAGTCGCTTGCCGTCATTGAAGCTAACGGCTCCATCTATGTGTCTCAGGACGCAGGGCGGACGTGGCAGCTGTCGAAGCTCGCGACCGATCGTGAGCTCTGGCAAGGCATGGTGGCAACGAGTAAGGCCACGATGCTCATTGCCGGCCAGCGAGGCGTGTCCGCGCGCAGCACTGACGGTGGCCGCAAATGGACGCTCGTCGAAACGGGCGCAGAAGAGGATTTGTTTGGCGGCTATGTCGACGAACGTACCAGCACGATGTTTCTGCTCGGAGCCAAGGGCACACTGCTGCGTTCGACCGATGCCGGACTGAAATGGCGGCGCGTTCCATCCGGCACTGATCGATCGCTCCGGCGCATGCTTCACGATCCGAAGCACAACGCACTGGTGGCGTTCGGCGAGTATGGCAGCATCGTCCGTTCGATCGACGACGGCGAGTCCTGGCAGCCCATCCGCAGCAACACGCAAGCAGAACTGCGCAAAGGGTTGCTCGAACCTGACAGTGGCGCCTTGGTGATCGTCGGCCAGCAAGGAATGATCCTGCGCTCGGCCGACGCGGGCGAGACCTGGCAACGAATTCCCAGCCACACTCGCCGCCACTTGCGTAGCGCCGTCTTCAACTCACGCAATGGGGATCTCATCCTGGTCGGCGAGCGCCTGGTGCGACTGTCCCGCTCGACGCCGGCTACTGCGCATTGATCCGTTGCTGCAATCGACTCAGCTCGCGCGCGAACTCGGTCGTCTCGTAGCTCTTGAGTTGCGTGTATTGCGCCTCCGTGAGTGACGGCGCTACCTCCGCGAGAAAATCGTCCATGTATTGCTTGAGCGCTTCGGCCGTCCTGGTGTGGGCGTAGGCGCGCTCCTCATTCGACAGACTGGTTCGATCGAGCCCGGCATCGCGCATGAGCGCGGCATAGCGTTGTTTCTGGCGCAGCTTTGCATCCAGCACGATACGTTCCTGCCGCTCGTCCAGCGGTGCCACATTGCTGATGCCGCCAGTGTATTCGCCCAGATGATGCTGCTCGAGGTCGGAATCTTTCAGCGACTGGTAGTAGGCAAAGCTGCCCGCCGGCAGCAGTTTGCCGATGCCCGCATCGATGTGAGCCCGTGAACCGATATTTATTTCCGACTCGCGCGCCAGCAGCCGACGCCGCAGCTCATCGACATGCTCTTCTTCGACATCGGCAATCAGGAATCGATACTTGTGCTCGACCTGCGCGAGAAAGGCGGCGTCAGGCGGATCGTCTGTTGCCGCGAGCGAGCGCTGTTGTTCCGGTACCAAGCGCGAAACGAGGGGCCGCTCTTGATTCACCGCAGCTTGCGCGGCCGGCGACTGCACTGAGGCCGCGGCTTCACGTGCCTCGCGATTCTTCACCATCACGGTCACCGCCGACGCAATCGCCGCCAGCATGACCACGCCCGCGACCATCCTTCGATCCATGAATCTGAACATCTGCGTCCTTGTTTGTCGGAAGAATGGCCGGGAGCGGTGTCGCTCCCGGCCAAACGTCCATCCCCAACCGTCCGGTTGAATCAGTAGCTAGTATTACCCGATTGCGCGCAGCTCGCCCATGGCCCGATGCAAACCGTGCCCGCAGAGTGCAGCCGGCTGTTGGTCAGGCTCGCGGTGCTGCTGGAGCTGTCGGTGCGGAACACACCCTCTTTCATGGTATTCAGATCGCAGCGATTGAAGCTGACATTGATCCGGTAGGTCGTGCCGCCATTCTGGCGCAGCGCCTTGCCGGCCCGATGAATGATGCAATTGGTCACGTTCAGCGTCGACGCGGCATTGATCTGGAAGAACTTATCGTCGGCATCGTAGCCTTCGATGTTGCTCACCGTGGTGGTGCCCGAGGACTTGATGGTCATCGCATCCTCGCCGACGTTCATCCAATGGATATTGTCGAGCACGGCGCCATTGTAGGTATGAATGCCGTCAGCACCGTTAGTTCCAATCACAACGTTGCGCAGAGTCGCTCCATTTTCGACACGGAACACCGGATCCTGGCCTTCCGACTGACTGCCATCGCCCAGGCCCGAGCCCGCATTGAAACGCCGGCAACCACCGTCATAAGTACCGCTGGTCACGCGAATCGTTTCGTTCACGGTGGTCTGCGTGCCGCTGGTCGAGCACGAAGAGCCGGTGATCGAACCGGTCGGCGGCGGTGTCGTGCCACCACCACCGCCGCCACCACCCCCACTACCGGACGGCACCGAACATTCCTTCACCTGTTTCGACGGAATGGGATCGGAGCCGAAGGTAGCGACCGTGCAGCTGAATGTGCCGTTCAAAACTTTGTAAACGAACTGGCCGGAGGCGCCGAATGCTACGTTGGTGCTGCTGCTCACCGAGCATGACTCGTTGATCTTGCAGATGGTCACGTAGCCATCGGGCCGATTGGTCGCGCCCCACGAGGTGGCGGCCGCGGCGAGTAACAATCCCCCTACACACAATTTGCGAAGCATAGTTATCTCCTGTCCGTTGGATATTTCCTATGATCTCCAATGCTCTGTTTCGACCGGGCGTCGCTGCGGGCCGTGAGCGAGGCGCAAGAACACGGCTGCGTGACCCATCCTCGGCACGCATCTGCCCGGTTCCCCTACCTTGAGTTGACACCGGTGGCAAAATTGAGGCACTTGATGACACCGGTGTCAAGGACCGTACAAGCAGCTTCGACTGAACGCCTATACGTACAAGGGGAAAGCTGGGAGTCCCTTGATTGAATTGGACTTTCGCCGCTGGTCGGGCGCGCAGAGCGGCACTTAAGACGGCCGGCGGCGATCACTGACCCGTTTGGCCTTGCCGACCGACCGCTCCAGCGAGCTCGCGGGGTGAACGACCACCGTGGTCGTGACGCCGATATATGACTTGATCGATTGGACCAGCTCGCCCGCAACCCGCCCCTGATGATCTTCGACTCCGGCTTGCAGCTCGACATTGACGGTGAGCGAGTCGAGATGACCGTCGCGGCAGATCTCCAAATGATAGTGAGGCGCCAGCGCAGCCTGTTGCAGGATCAATTCTTCGATCTGGGTTGGAAACACATTGACGCCGCGAATGATCATCATGTCGTCGGTGCGACCGGAGATGCGGGCCATTCGCCGCATCGTGCGCGCCGTCGGCGGCAACAATCGGGTGCGATCGCGCGTGCGATAACGGATCACCGGCAGCGCCTCTTTGGTCAGTGAGGTGAGCACCAGCTCGCCCTCTTCACCGTCGGGCAACACTCGTCCGGTGTCGGGATCGATGATCTCGGGATAGAAATGATCCTCCCAGATCACCGGCCCGTCTTTGGTTGCAACACACTCCATCGCGACGCCCGGGCCCATCACCTCGGACAATCCATAGATATCGACCGCGTCGATTCCCATGCGCGATTCGATCTCCGTACGCATGGCATTGGTCCATGGCTCCGCGCCGAAGATGCCAATGCGCAGCGAGCACAATGCCGGGTCGATACCCTGACGCGCGAACTCTTCGGCAATTGCGAGCATGTACGATGGCGTCACCATGATGACGCGCGGCTCGAGATCACGAATGAGCTGCACTTGTTTCTCGGTCTGTCCGCCCGACATCGGCACGACAGTGCAGCCCAGCCTTTCGGCGCCGTAGTGCGCGCCGAGTCCGCCAGTAAACAAACCGTAGCCGTAGGCGACATGCACGAGATCTCCCGGGCGACCACCGCCGGCAAAGATCGATCGCGCCATCAGCTCCGCCCAGTTATCGATGTCGTTGCGCGTGTATGCGACGACCGTGGGCTTGCCAGTTGTGCCACTGGACGCATGCAATCGAACCGCCTGGTCCCGCGGCACTGCCAGCAGTCCAAAGGGATACTGATCGCGGAAGTCCTGCTTCACCAGGAATGGAAAGCGGCTCAGGTCTTCCAGCGTCCGCAGGTCGTTTGGATGAGCGCCGGCGGTGTCGAACGCCTTCTTATAGTGAGGAACGTTGTCGTATGCGTGTCGCAGCGACCACTGCAAGCGCTGCAGCTGCAACGCCTTCAGCTCATCGACGCTGCTGCGCTCGATGGCTTGATACGTTTCTTTCTCCGGCGACATCCTCTCCTCCTGCAAGCTGCATTCAGAGTGTGCTTCAGGCCTGGTGTTCGCGAATCTGATGCGAGCGGCCGCGGAACAAGGCGATCGTATCGCCACGCTGATTGGCGACCGTCACTTCATATACGCCGTTGCGTCTGGAGCGCCAACGCTCGACCGCGACAGCCGTCAGTTCATCGCCACCCTGTGCGGGCGCAAGAAAATCGATCGACGCGGCCGCCGCGACGACGACGCCGCCGTGTGAATTGCAGGAGAACGCGAACGCACTGTCCGCCAGGGAAAAAATCAGACCGCCGTGACACGACGCATGCCCATTGAGCATGTCCTCGCGCACCAGCATCGCGAGCTTGGCATAGCCCGGCCGGACTTCGAGGATGCGCATGCCCAGATCTTTGGAGGCGCGATCATTGGCGTACATCGCCTCGGCAGAACGCTCGGCGAGCAATTGAGCATCATCGGAAGACACGCGCGACTCCGCAGCAAAAGGTGCGCCCTAAAATGACACACCATTTTGCACAGCTCAACCTTTAGTGTGTCAGGTCGCTCGCGGCGCGCCGCCGGGGTCCGTTGCGTCTGAAAGCACCGACTGCTTTGGCTCGACAGCGTGATCCACGGCTTCGTGCGCCTGATGACCGCGACGCCAGTACGCTTTGACACGCTCGGTGAAACCATAGATGTAGGTGTAGAGCACCGGCACGATGAGCAGTGTCAGCAGCGTTGAAGTAATCACGCCACCGATGACCGCGCGCCCCATCGGTGCGAGCAACTCGCCGCCGGCACCGACGCCAATGGCCATGGGCAGCATGCCGAAGATCATCGCCAGCGTCGTCATCAAGATCGGACGCAGACGCACCTGACCTGCTTCGAAAATGGCTTCGCGCAGCGGCACGCCGCTACGAATGGCCTGATTGGTGAAGTCCACCAACAGAATCGCGTTCTTGGTCACCAGGCCCATCAGCATGATGAAGCCGATGATGGAGAAGATGTTCAGCGTCGTGCCGGTGAACGCCAGTGCCAGCAACACACCGATCAGCGACAACGGCAGCGACGCCATGATGGCTACCGGCTGCAGGAAGCTGCCGAACTGCGAAGCCAGCACCAGATAGATGAAGATCACCGCGAGACCGAGCGCGGCAGCGGCAGCCGCCGAGGTGTCGTCCATCTCCTGCTGCGCACCGCCGACATCGAAGCGATAGCCCGGCGGCAGCTGCATGGCCTGCACGATCTTTTTAGCATCGGTGCCGACGTCACCGGACGGTCGACCCTGCGCGTTGCCGTAGATGGTGATGCGCCGTTGCAGGTTGAGCCGCTTGATCTGCTGCGGGCTGGTGGTTTCGACGAAGTCCGCAATCTGGCGAATCGGTACCAGCAGTGGCGCGCCATTCGCATCGGTGCGCGTGCTGGTCACATAGAGATCGCCGAGATCGGAAACGATCTCGCGGCGCTGCTTGGGCAGCTGCACGATCACATCGTAGTCCTGACCGTCCGGCCCGAGCCAGGTGCTGATCTGATCGCCCGCGATCAACGGACGCAGCGCGTTGCCGATGCTCGCCGTCGTCAGGCCGAGATCGCTGGCAAGCTCGTTCTTGATGCGCACGGCAATGGTGGGATTGGCGCCGCGCTCGCTGCTCTCCAAATCGGCGATGCCGGGAATCTTCGACAGCCGCGCCATCAGGTCTTGCGACAGCTCGGTCAGCTTGCTGTTCTCGGGACCCAGAATCGAGATCACGACCGGCTGATTCTGGCCCTGTACCTTCAAGCTCAAGCCGGCCATGTTGGCCAGGCGCTTGCGAATCTGTTCCTCGATCTGCTTCTGCGGCGGACGGTGGACCTGCGTCTTGTCCTTCAACAGGATGCGCACGCGCGCATAGTTGCGACCTTCATCGGTGCCGATGGTGGTCAGGATGCTGTCGACGCCGTCGATCTCGCGAATGGCCTCTTCGGCATCGCGAACCTTTGCGGACGTATATTCGAGGCTGGAGCCGACGGGCGTGTTCATGCGCATGAACATGATGCCTTCGTCCTGCTGCGGCACGAATTCGGTGCCCACCAGCGGCACGATCGCGAAGCTGCCGAAGAACGAGACCGCAGCGATCACCAACATCAGCGCACGCGGGCTGACGCTCACCCGGCGCGAGATGCCGTAACGACGGCCGCTCAACGTCCAGCGAAGCAGACGATCATAGACACGGTGCGCGTAGTCGATCACCGACTCGACTCGCTCCATCACCTTGCCCAGCCACGGCACGCGGCGGAAACGCCCTTCGCTCGGATCCGGCCACACCGATGACAACATCGGATCGAGCGTGAAGCTCACGAACAGCGACACGAGCACCGCGACCGCAACGGTGATGCCAAACGGCAGGAAGAACTTGCCAATGATGCCGCTCATGAAAGCGACCGGAATGAACACGGCCAGGATGGCGAAGGTCGTCGCCATCACGGCCAGGCCGATCTCGCTGGTGCCTTCGAGCGCCGCGGCGCGATGGCTCTTGCCCATGTCGGCATGACGCACGATGTTCTCGCGCACCACGATTGCGTCGTCGATCAACAGACCGATACACAACGACAACGCCATCAACGTCATGAAGTTGAGCGTGAAGCCGAATGCATGCAGCGCGGTAAAGGTCGCGATCACCGAGATCGGCAGCGTCAGACCGGTGATGACGGTGGAACGCCACGAATGCAGGAACAGGAACACGATCAGAATCGTGAGCAGGGCGCCCTCGATGATGGTTTCCTTGACCCGATTCAGCGAGCCCTCGATGAACTTGGCATCGGACCACAAGGTGCGGATGACGATGTCCGACGGCAGGCGCGCCGTGAGGTCGGCGACCGCTTCATCGACGCCCTTGCCGACTTCGACCATGTTGGCCTGCTGGACCTTGTAAACGTCCAGCGACACCGAGCGCATGCCATTCATGCGCGAGATGGATTGCTCTTCCGCCTCGCCGTCGACGATGTCGGCGACCTGGTGCAAATACACCGGCGCGCCACCCTGATTCGCCACGATGATGCGCTCGAACTCGCGCGGGTCCTTCATCTTGCCTTCGACGCGGACCAGTTGTTCCTGTGGTCCCCGAGAGATCATGCCGGCTGGCAAGTCCTGATTCGCCGCCCGCACTGCTGCGATGACTTGATCCACACCGACGCGGTAGCTCTGCAACTGCTCCGGCCGCAGGAAGATCTGCACCTGCCGTTCGATGGCACCGCCAGTGGAAACGTTGCCCACGCCGTAGGAATTCTGCAGCCGCTTGACGATCTGCTGATCCACGATGGTGGAGACTTCGCGCAGACTGCGGGTCGTCGAGTACACCACCAGGCTGACGACGGGCTCGGTGGAGCTGTCGTTAGTGGCTCGCGAAATGGTGGGCTCGCGAACGTCGCGGGGCAGCGACGAGCGGACCTGGGCCACCTTGTCGCGCACCTCCTGAGTGGCGGCGACGCTGTCGACTTCCATGCGGAAATCGATCATTAGAAAGGCATTGCCTTCGCGCGCCGTACTGTAGATGTTCTTGACGCCCTCGACGCTGTTGATGACGTTCTCGAGCGGCTTGATGACGTCGTTCTCGATGGCTTCGGGCGACGCGCCGGGGTAGATGACCGTTACGAATGCCTGCGGCACGTTGATCTCGGGCATCTGCTCGACCGGCAGCAGGCGGTACGAGTAGAAGCCGAGCACGACCAGGGCCAGCATGACCATGGTCGCGAACACAGGCTGATTGATGCTGGTGCGTGTGATCCACATGTGAGTCGACCAGCGGCTTAGTTACGGACGATTTCAGTCTGGCCAGCAGCAGTCGTTTCGATCTGGCGTACGCGGGCGACGGCGCCGGCCTTGTCATCGCCGATATCGGCGACGATGACTCGATCGCCGGCGCTCAGGCCTTCGCGCACTGCGACGAAAGCTTCACCTTCGCTACGCGGACCGACCTTGACGGGCGTACGCACGATCTTCTCGTCACGCAGCACGTAAGCATAGGAAACGCCCCCATCATCGCGCACCGCCCGCTGCGGCACCGCGAGCACCGGCTGCATCGAGTTCAGCACCAGCGTGCCTTGTGCGAACATGCCGCCCTTCAGCGCGCTGTCCGGATTCGGGACGGCGATGTAAATCAAGATGGCGCGCGAATTGTCGGCCGTGACCGGATTGATCCGCTGCACTTCGCCTTCGAACACGCGATCGCCGAAACCACCGACGCGAAAGCGCACCTTCTGACCGACCCGCACCGACGGAATCTCCGCGGCAGGCACGGCTGCCTCCAGCACCATCTGTTTCAAATCGACCAGCGTCACGATCGCCGAGTCAGGCGACACCTTCTCGCCCGGCTGCACCTGACGTTTCGCAATCGTTCCGGAGAACGGCGCGCGAATCACGGCGTCATCCAGATTGATCTTCGCGACGCGAGCCTGGGCCTCGGCGAGCTTGAAGCTCGCGACGCTGCCGGCGTAAGTGCTCTCGGTCTGCTCGAACGTGTTTTGCGAAATGAACTTCTGTTCCAGCAGCACACGATTCTTGTCGCGGTTGAGCCGAGCCAGCTCGAGATCGGCACGCGCCTTCTCCACCGCCGCCGCTTCGCGATCGTATTGAGCCTGCAGGTTGCGAGTGTCGACGCGGGCGATCACATCGCCTTCACGCACATCCTGACCTTCGCGCAGCTTTAGTTGCTCGACTTCACCACCGACTTTGGATTTCAACGTGGCCTGCACGAACGGCGCAATGCTGCCGGACAACGGCAAGGCACGGTTCAGAATACGCGACTCGACCGTAGCAATATCCACCGTCGCGAGCTCGACAGGCGCTGCATTGAGTGCCGGCGCGGCAATCGCTGGCGCCGACGGATTGCGTGCCACAACCCATGCACCGACGCCAAGTACCGCTATCACTGCAACGGCGAGCAACGCTTTCATAGGATCGATTCGGGTAAACGAGCCACCGCCCTGAGGTTCATCAGCCGCCGCCCCCGTGGGCGTCACTTCCTGGACCGGTGCGACCTGCCGGCCTTCCACCGGACGCGTTGGAAAGGGCGTCACGGCTGCCCCTGCTTCGTATCGCATCGAAGACTGATTTGCACTGCTGTTCATTGCTGGTTCCACGAGCGGGGTTCCCGGATATCCTTGTGTCGGCGCGCTCAGGCTAAGAACCCCGAACTCGCGCTTCAGTTGCACCCCTCGCCCCAAAGGCCAGTGGGGCGCGGTTCCAGATTGGACGGGGCGGAATCGCAAAAGGTTACAGGGGACGCAAAATTCTTTCTGCGACTGCCGTCCCCATCACACCTGCTGTTGCTTCCACCGGCCCCGCCTGAACAGCACCAGACTCCACAGCGCCAGCGCCGAGAAGCTGATGGGCACCGCAATGAACACCCCCAGCGGTCCCATGGCGAAGAAATCTGCCAGCAGCCACGCGATTGGAATCTGTCCAAGCCAGAAACAAAAGAAGTTCAGCCGCGTCGGCGTCCAGGTGTCGCCGGCACCGTTGAATGCCGCTTCCAGGCACATGCCGGCTGCATACAACGGGAACGCCAGGCTGACGATCCACAAGGCTCGAATGCCATGTTCCAGCACCGGCGGGTCGTCGGTAAACAACCGAACCAGCGGCCCCGACCCCAGCACGAACGCCAGGCCGACGATGCCCAGAAAGATCACATTGAAACGGGTCGCGATCCAGATGGCCTGCTCGGCGCGCTCCGCTTTACCGGCGCCCAGGTTCTGTCCGACCAGTGTCGCACCGGCATTCGCCAGACCCCAGGCCGGCATCAATGCAAACATGACTATTCGCATCGCGATCGTATAGCCGGCCAGGGCCGCACTGCCGAATGCCGCGAGGATCTTGAACAGACCGATCCAGCTGGTGGTGCCGATCAGCAGCTGCGCAATGCCCGCGCTCGCCGTGCCCATGATGGCGCGCAGATCGACGAACTCCGGCTTCAGATGCCGCAAGCGAACCTGCACGCGACTGTGGAATCCGGCCAGGTGCCACAACTGATACAGCAAACCGACGCCGCGGCCGATGTTGGTCGCGACCGCCGCGCCGGTCACGCCCAGCTCCGGAAAGGGCCCCCAGCCGAAAATGAAAAGGGGGCCGAGCACGATGTTCAAGGCATTCGCCAGCCACAGGGTGCGCATGGCCAGCACCGCATCGCCGGCGCCGCGAAAGATGGCGTTGATCAGGAAGATCATGAACACCGTCAGGTTGCAGCCGAGCATGATGCGAGCGAAGTCGGTGCCTAGCGACACCACGCTCTCGCTGGCGCCCATCAGCCGGAGAATGTCCGACGCGAAGTAACTCAACACCACGCCCATGGCCGCCGACACCGTGACGCCGAGCAGGACGATCTGACCTGCGGCTTGCGCGGCGCGCTCCGGATCCTTCTCACCGATGCGCCTGGCGACGACCGCGGTAGCCGCAATGGCGATGCCGATCGCTACTGCGTAGATCAGCGTCATCACCGACTCGGTCAGCCCCACGACCGCAATTGCATCCGAGCCGAGTCGCGATACCCAGAAAACGTCGACGACGGCAAACAGCGACTCCATGATCATTTCCAGCACCATGGGCACGGCCAGCAGCAGCACGGCACGTTGCAACGGCACCGCGGTGTAATCGAGGTGTCGACCTTGCAACGACAGCCGGACGATCTGCCAGAACGAAAGATCAGGCTGCGCGGCGGCAATCTCGGCGCCGGCCTGCTCGGAAGTGGATATGGACATGGGGGGCGCGATTGTACCGGGCCGGGCGCGATTTGCCGCGCGCGACCGCGCGCTCAACCAGGGAAAAACTCACATTCGCAAACGCTGCAAATCGGTTACCTTTGCGCACCATCGAATCAACATGAACTAAAGGCTCGATCCACAGCGATGCGAACCACTTTCCGCCTGCGTCCCTGGCTCTTCGCCGCTGCCTCCCTGCTACTCACTTCACCCTCCTGGTCCCAGCCACAGCCCTCCGGCAAGCTGCAGATCAAATCCGCGTCCGTGCTCATCATGGACGAGGGCGATGCGACGGTGCTGTATTCCAAGGACGCGCAGAAAGTGATGCCGATTGCGTCCATCACCAAGCTGATGACGGCGCTGGTGGTGCTCGAAGACGACCAGCCGCTGGACGAGCTGGTGACCATCCTGCAGGTCGACCGTGACAAGACCAAGGCGTCCGCCTCCCGCCTGGCGGTGGGCACCAAGCTCACCCGCAGCGAGTTGCTGCATCTGGCATTGATGTCATCGGAGAACCGTGCGGCACAGGCGGTATGCCGTGCTCATACCGGAGGCCTGCCGGCCTGCCTCAAGGCCATGAATGCCAAGGCACGTCAGCTGGGGATGAAGAACGCCCAGTTCGTCGATCCCACCGGCCTGTCGAGCGGCAACGTCGCCACTGCCTCGGATCTGGTCAAGCTGGTCATGGCCGCGTCACGCGAGCACTTGATCCAGGAGTACTCCACCAGTGAAAAGCTGACCGTGCCCGTGGGGCGCCAGTTGCTCGAGTTCCACAACACCAACTCGCTCACCTCTAAAGAGGACTGGGACATTTCCGTGCAGAAGACCGGCTTCACCCAGGATGCGGGGCAGTGCCTGGTCATGCGGGCGACCATCCAGGAGCGCCCGACGGTCATCGTGCTGCTGAACTCGTTCGGCAAGCTCACCCGCGTGGCCGATGCCCGCCGCGTCCGTCGCTGGATCGAGGGTGGCGTCGGCACGCAGATGGCTCGCGCCGGCAAGTAGCAATTATTAATAGTGTGTGAGCCGTATCACACGCCTTGAGACGTTTGCTGAATCCGCGGTGTAAGGCCCGGATCTAATAACAACTGTACTGGTACCTGGCCTCGCTCCGACCGAATAAGGGCCGCGAGGCGCAGCGCTTCTCCCCTGTTAGCCGCATTCACCGGTAACCAGCTGTGGTTCACCGGCAGCGCGAATTTTTAGTCGCTGCCGTTGCAACCCTTTGAGAAGCGCTCGCGTCAGAAGCTACGAACACCGCAACAACGCGGTCGGAAACACCCCACCAGGAGAAAATGTCATGTACGCAGTCAGCAAAGTCACTCAGAGCACTCAGCGCGCCGTTTGTATGGCTCTGTCGGTCGCGATCGTCACTCTGTCGCTCACCTTCGGTGCCTTTGGTGTGCAGTCCATGGAACACGTTGGTTACAGCGTGACTGTGACGCAGCTGAAGTGATGGGAGCGCTGACCATGCGCCCCTCGAGCTCGACTCCGCGGCTCGTCCGCCACCTCGGCGACAGCCGCGGAGCCAGCCGGAACTCCGTTTGTATGATTCGTCAGTCGCTCGCCTGAATCCCGCCACTCTTGCAGGATCGGGCTAGAAGCTGCCCGGATCTTGCTACCGCCGCTCCGGCACCGATTTCTAAACTGCTCCCGTGTCGATGCGCGCACGCGCATTAGCAAACATTGGAGCAGTCACATGTCACAACCGAAAGCCTGGTTCATCACTGGCGCCGCGCGCGGCATCGGCGCGGAAATCGTCAAAGCAGCGCTCGAAGCCGGCGACAGCGTCGTCGCCACCGGGCGCAATCGCGATCAGATCGCGGCCACGTTCAAACAACATGGCGATCGAGTCCTCGCGGTCGAGCTCGACGTGAGCAACGAACTGCACGCCTTCGCCGCAGTGGAGACAG
Source organism: Steroidobacter cummioxidans (assembly GCF_003104955.1). Taxonomy (NCBI): domain Bacteria; kingdom Pseudomonadati; phylum Pseudomonadota; class Gammaproteobacteria; order Steroidobacterales; family Steroidobacteraceae; genus Steroidobacter; species Steroidobacter cummioxidans. The sequence goes on from NZ_LSRW01000001.1 coordinate 90,861, forward strand.
CCATGGCACGCTTTGGCCGCATCGATGTGCTGGTCAACAACGCCGGCTATGGCCAACTCGGCTTGTTCGAAGAGATCAGTGCAGCCGAGATTCAAAAACAGTACGACACCAATGTGTTCGGCACGTTCAATGTGACCCGGGCCGTGCTGCCGGTCCTGCGCAAGCAGCGCAGCGGTCACATTTTCAATATTTCCTCGATGGGCGGCGCCATCGGCTTCCCTTATGCCAGCATTTATTGCTCGAGCAAATTCGCGCTCGAAGGCTTCTCGGAATCGTTGGCATTGGATGTCGCCGACTTCGGCATCCACGTAACGATCGTCGAGCCGGGCTTCACCCGTACGGACTTTCTCGACAACACGTCGGTGCGTTATGGCTCGCGTCAGATCACGGGATACGAGCAGATCTCAGCGAAGCTCAAAGCCGAGTACGACAGCTACAACCATCAGCAAGCCGGCGATCCGGCGAGGCTCGCAGCGGCGCTGCTGACACTGGCCAATAGCGAGCAACCGCCAATGCGCTGGGCATCGGGTTCGGATGCATTCGAACGCGTCACCAGCAAACTGGCAGGCATGCAGGCTGAGTTGCATCAGTATCAGCAGCTTTCGGCTTCGGTGGACGGCGTGCGCTGACGCAGTCGCGTAGCGCCGGCGGGATGCTGCGCATCCCGCCGGCCGGGGCATTCAAATCAAAGATCGACCAGCAGACTGAAGCCGCCGTAGGACATGCGCTTCACATCGAACGGCATCGAATCGTTGTCCATTTTCAGACGCGGATCTTTCATCACCTTCGCATTGACCTTGTCGCGATGGGCGCGCGACTTGTAGAGGATCCAGGAGAAGATCACGACTTCGCCGGCCTTCAGCTTGCAGAGTTTCGGGAACGGCGTGCCGAATTTTTGCTTCACGTCATCGCCGACACTCTCGCAATATTCCAGCGCACCATATTCCTTCCAGATCTTGCCGGCCTTCTTCGATATGGTCTGGTAGGCTTTCAGGTTTTTCTTCGGGACGACGATGACGAATCCGTCGGCATAGCGGGGCATCTGAAGGTTCTCCTTGGCGAGCCTGGGTTGTGCAATTATCTGCTCATGCGCCGATAACCGTCGCGGCATGGTCGAGGATAGCGCCCCACCCCGCTTCGATACGTTGCAGATGTTCGGCAAATGCCGCCGACACAGTTTGCGTCAGGGTCAATTCGCAACCTGTGCCCCGCGGCACGATCTCGATCGTGACCACGCTTTGATCTGTTGAGTACTTTGCAACGCGCAGCGTAAACACCAGCCGACGCGGTCGCTCGATCTCCAGATACTCGCCGGCATGCTCTACATCCTCACCGTCTCGGCGATCGACGAACACATACGTTCCACCCACGCGGGCATCTATCGCGACGCGCACCATCTTGCCGGTCGCGGTCGCGAACATGAACTGCCCCGCCTTGGTCGGATCGAGGAAAGCATCGAACACCCGCTGCGCTGATGCAGTGAACGGACGCTTGACGGACAACTTCACGTCACCAGCCTGTTTCATCGTGATCCTCGCTTTTTACGGCGCTTGGGCGCGGGAACGGCCGCACGATCTTCCGCGCGCAGCATGGCGTCCAACGCGTCCAATCGATTCATCCACAACGTGCGCTGCGCGGTCATCCATTCCGCGAGCTCATCAAAAGGCGCAGTGTTGAATGTCAGCAAATGCTCACGACCTGCGCGGCGCCGGCGGACCAGGTCGGCGCGCTCCAGGATGCGGATGTGCTTGGAAACGGAGTTCAAAGAAATGTCGAATGGCTCCGCCAGCTCGGTCACGCGCGCCTCGCCCCGAGACAAACGCTGCAGAATTGCACGCCGCGTGGGATCGGCGAGCGCGAGCAATGTGTCATCCAGTGTCATGCTGTTCATTCACCCAATGAGGTGAATATCGACCAAGCAGACGCCACTGTCAACAGACGCGTTAAACTGCGCAACCGACACATCGACAACCAGGAGCAGTCATGGCCGACATTACGTTCTTTCACAACCCGCAAAGTCGCGGCCGCATCGCGCATTGGATGCTCGAGGAAGTGGGTGTTCCTTACCAAACGCAGCTGCTGCGATTCGATCGTGGCGAGCACAAGACACCGCAGTTTCTCGCGGTGAACCCCATGGGTAAAATTCCGACTCTCAAGCATGGCGACACGGTCGTTACTGAGGCAGCGGCGATCTGTGCATATCTTGCCGATGCATTTCCAGCCGCGAATCTGGCGCCGCCGGTGAATTCACCCGAGCGCGGCACCTACTATCGCTGGATGTTCTTCGGCGCCGGCTGTGTCGAGCCGGCTCTCATCGATCACATGTTCAAGCGACCGCCAGTGGAACGCGCCGGCGCGCTGGGCTACGGCAGTTATGCAGACACGCTGAATGCGTTGGAGAAAGCAGTGTCCGCGGGTCCGTTCATTCTGGGCGATCGTTTCAGCGCTGCGGACGTCTATGTCGGCTCGCAGATCGGCTGGGGCATGATGACGAAATCGCTGGAGCCGCGCACAGCATTTCAGGAGTACGTGGCTCGCTGCGCCGAGCGGCCGGCGTTCAAGCGTGCGGCCGCGCAGGATGAGAAATATATGAAGGAGCTGCAGGCGTAACGATCAGACCTGCACGAAGACGGCAAAGGCGAGGGAGCCGAGCAGCGCCCACTTGATCACGTAGTACGCGGTTCGGTTCCACGCCTTGACGCGCTTGCCCAGCAATCGAAACTGATAGGCGTAGCCGAACAGTTTGTTGAGCACGCCGACCTTCTCGCCCTCGAAATTCTGTGTCGCTGCCGCGCGCACCAACGGCTTGCCGACGAATCGGTTCAAAGCGCGAGCGATGGGATTCGACAGCGGACGCTCGACATCGCAGAACAGGATCACGCGCTGGTGATTGGTCTGGTTCTCGGCGCGATGAATGTAGGTTTCATCGAACACCACCGGCTCGCCGTCCTTCCAGAAGTACAGCTGACCATCGACGAAGATGCGACACGCCTCGGAGTTCGGCGTCGACAGGCCGAGGTGATAACGCAGCGAGCCAGCGAAAGGATCGCGATGCGCAACCAGGCGCGCACCCGGCGGCAGCAATGCAAACATCGCCGCATTCACCGTAGGGATGCTGGCAAGCAACTTCGCAGTCTTCGGACACAGCGTGGCGGCAGACGGTAGAAAATCGCCATACCACTTGAGATAAAAACGCTTCCAGCCGGTACGGAAAAACGAGTTGAAGCCCAGATCGTTGTATTTTGCCGCAGCGCGAATGTAACCCTCGTCGAACAGCTGCATCGCTTCGTCGCGGATCATCTCCCAGTTCTCATGCAACGGCGTGAGCTCCGGAAAGTGCTTCATGTCGATGAACGGCTTGTTCGGCACCGCGGAAAACAAGTACATGAGCGCGTTGTATGGCGCCATGATCGTCGAGTGATCCAGCAACTGCCGCGACAGCTTGTGTCGCACACGACCGCGGAAATGCACGACCGCGCCGCTGACGATGAAGGTGAGCAGGACGAGAAATCGCGGCCAGTGATAAAGGTAGAACATGGTATCCACCTGTTCCAAGACCGGCCGCGCTTGACGGATAGCTCGTCGAAAGTTGTACCTTTCGACGAGCGATCGCCGAGCCAGATCGCGTCCGGCGAAAACGCGACCTTAACTCACACAGGTGGAATGATTTTACAATCGTGGCTTCAGACAGTTTTTCCTTGTGTTCAGCAATCGTTGTACAGACATCGACTAACGCACCGCCACAACCGGCAAGTCGATCTGACTCGTCTTGCCCGGCGCGCGCCAGATGCGCTGCGTCGCTTTCACGTAGTTCTCCGGTTGCGCGAACATGATGTTCGGCACGAAGGTCTGCGGATTGCGATCGTACAGCGGGAACCAGCTCGACTGGATCTGCACCATGATGCGATGCCCGGGCAGGAAGGTGTGATTCACCTGCGGCAGCGCAATCTCATAATGCAGCGCTTCGTTCGATGCCAGCGGCTGCGGGTTGGAGAGATTCGCGCGATAGCGACCGCGAAAGATATCCGCTGACAGCATTTGCTGATAGCCGCCCATGCTCGGCTTCGCCGGCACTTCATCCGGCCACACATCGATGATCTTGACGACCCAATCCGCGTCGGTGCCGCTGGTGGAAGCGAACAAGCGCGCGATCGGTTGACCGGCGACGCGCATCGGTTGAGTCAACGGCTCGGTTTCATACACGAGCACATCCGTGCGCGAGCCTGCATGCCGCTGGTCATCGACCAACCATTCGCCCCAGCTCGAATCGGGCGCGCCCATCGGCCTGATCGGCCGCGGACGATAGGGCACCGGCTTCGCCGGATCGGAGACGTACTCGTCGTAGCTGTTCGAGTTGCCAGATGGCGCATCGAAACCCAGACGCCCACCGGACAGTAGATACATCGATCGCGATTTCTCCACGCACGCAACGGCGCAAGAACGCGGCCAGTGATCGTACTGACGCCACTCGTCGGCGCCGGTCTCGTATACCAGCACACGCGGCGTCGCCGGCTTCGGCGCATCTTTCAAGTAGTGATCGAGGAACGGCTGCATCACCTTGCTGCGAAACCAACCGGCAGTGTCGCCATTGAATTCGAGTGCACCGAGCGAGCGACCTTCGCGACGCGCCTGGCCGTGATTCCAGGGGCCCATCACGAGATGGACGAGCTGACCGGTCGGATCTTTCGGCGCGAGCGCCTTGTAGAGCGCCGGGCTGCCGTAAATATCTTCCTGATCGAACAGACCGCCGACGATCATCATCGGCACTTTCAGCGGCAGCTGCGCGAGCACCTTGTCGACGGCCTGCTCCTGCCACCACCGGTCGTAGCTCGGATGCTCGGAGATCGTGCGCCAGAATCCGAGTTGATCCAGACCGCGTGACTTGGCGAGCGCGCCCGCTGATCCGGCGCGCAGGAAGGAGTCATAGATGTCGTGCTCGCCCCACCACCATTTGAACGCACCGCTGCGGGTGGACTGCTGGCCATAGATGAACTCGAGCGCGACGCCCTGACGGAACGCACCGTTATGGAACCAGTCATCGCCCATCCAGCCATCGATCATGGGCGCGAACGGCACCACGACCTTCAAGGCCGGATGGGGATTCACCGTCGACATCAAAGTGGTGTAACCCTCGTACGACCCGCCCATCGTGCCAACGCGGCCGTTACTTTCCGGGACGTTCTTCACCAGCCAATCGATGGTGTCGTAGGTGTCGGTGGCGTGATCGACCTTGGTGGGATTCACCGGGCCGCGTAGCGGACGCGTCATCACGTACTCGCCTTCGGAGCCGAACTTCCCGCGGACGTCCTGGTACACGATGATGTAACCGGCTTCGACAGTCGTGTCATTCATCTGCGGCACGACCGCCAGCAGCCGCGGACTGTTGAAGCGCGTGACCCGACCGCCCGCGTTATAAGGTGTGCGCGTCATGATGATGGGCGCCTTGGCGTCCGCGGTAACGCGCTTGGGAATCAGGATGAAGGTCTTGAGCTTCACGCCATCGCGCATCGGGATCATCACTTCGCGCCTGGTGTAATCGAAGCTCTCGACGCTGGGCGTGAACTTCTCCGGCGTCTCGCTCGGCAGCGTCTTGACGATTTCCGACGCGCCGGCTTGCGCACTGACGGCCAGCGCGAGCACGCACACCAGGCTACGGATGATTGGCTGGGACATCTTGTCTCTCCCTATGCACGGAAATGCAGCGATCGAGCTTAGTGGTTCGTGTCATGCGCAGGCAATGCACGAACGAACTCGCATGTCACGGTGGATGCGAATCGCGACACTCGCTATGATCGAGAACGTCTCCCCCGTACGCCTAGCCCGGATGCCGCACATCAAACTGCCGCGCGCGCTCGAGGATTACTTTGCGTTCGCTGAAACCGAGCCGACTCGCAACGGCCGTCGGTTCTCGATCACGTTGCCGTACATGGATGGCGAGCGACTCGACCGGCTGCAATGGTGGTATCACGTCTCGCCGGCGCAGGAGCAGATGTACGAGGGTACTGGGCTTGCGTTCCATCGGAACCGCGCCATCGAGCGGTTTTGCCGGCACATCGAGCGCTGGCTGGAGATCACAGCTCAGCGCTTTCACGGCGACGATCCCATTCCACGCCTCGGGCTCCAGCAAGCATCACTAGCGACCGAGCCACCGGCAGCGAGCGCAGAGCTCCAGCCGGTCGACAAAGTCGCGAACGGCTGAGTTCGCGATCGATACAGGGAATCCCTGAACGGCAGGCCGATCGAACCGGCGATCAATCGTCGGCGACCAGCCCCGTATCGATGGCACGCCGCGGGTCCTCGAACTTCGCCATCGCCGTCAGCATCCGGCGGAAGCCGAGCTTGCGGTAGAACCCTTCCTTACCCGGGTTCGCATACAGAATGATTTTGCGATGACCGGCCGACAGCTCGGTCAGCTTGGCCACGATCGCCTTGCCCAATCCGCGGCCTTGGTACTGCGGATGGACCACGATGTCGCACAAGTAAGAACAGTCGCGGCCATCCGCGAGGGCGCGACCGGCGCCGATCAGTTTGCCATCCTCGAGCACGAAACACTTGAAGCGGCTGTTGCCGAACACCAGCCGCAAATGCTCGCCGCTCTTATCGCCCAATGGCGCGATCCGATACAGGTTCGACAGCTCCTGCCAGTCGATCGTGTCCGGTTCGAACAGCCATTGTTCGCTCATGGCGCTAGCGATACTGACGATCTCGCGTCTTCAGCTCGACCTTGGTGCCGAAGTGAAACACCACGCTGAAGTTGATGGTGCCGATGCGCTGATCGCGATCGATCACCGAATAGCCCAATGCGACGCCGAGCGACTCGCCCATGAACTCGGGCTGATGCTCGATCTCGATGCCATAGGTGTCCTGGTTGTACAGGTCGCCCCCGGAGAGCGTGACTTTGAGGCTTGCCAGGGGATACCAGCTGGCGCTGAAAATATCCGACTCGAGCTTGGCGCCGTTTTCCGGTTCGGTAGAGGTATGCACCGCGCCGAACGTGAAATTGCCCAGATAGGCTTCGGCACCGACGCGGTAGTAATCGATGCCCATGCTGTCATCGCCGGTGGAAACGAACACCGACTCGTTACCGCAATCGGAAGTGACCTTGCCCTTGCCGTACGACGCCGAAATGCGGCCGAGAGTCGGTTTGCGCGCAAACACACTCAGCGCCCCATCGGAATTGTTGAACCGGCAGGTCTGGCGCGAGGAAGACTCAGAAGTCAAATCGAGCAACACATCGCTGGTACGCGCGGTGGTTCGCGAGAAATTGCCGGACAGCGAAGCGCCGAACAGATCGCCAATGGGCATGGTGCCGATAGCACCCAGACCGAAGGTGCCGTTCGAAGTGCTGTCTTTAGTGTCGCTGTCGCTGGCGACCAGGCCGAGCGAAAAGTTGGTCGCCTGCACCGCCCTCTGCGCCGGTTCCGCCGCCGCAGCGATGTTAGCTACCAACGGCAAGGTCGCCAGCAGTGATGCACTGAGAATGAGTTTTTGTGAGTTCATGGAGGTGCTCACAGAGCTGGCGTGGGCTGCACGAGGAGGCGAGCGCTGCCGACAACGAACAAGGTGCCGTTATCGGGCGTAATGGCCATTCGCAAGCCGGTCCCTGGATCGGCAGCGACCGGCTGCACTGGACCGAGCGCGGTGTACGCGGCTTCGTCGCGATCCACGCTGATGTCATAAACGAGAATGCCGCCGGCAGCTCTGTCATACGTATACGCACGAGTGCCATCGGATTTGAGCACGACAGCGGCTGTCGTGTCCGGCAGCGTGCCGAGCAACGCGAAGCTGCCATCGTAAACCCTGGTGCCATTCAGCACGACGCGGCTGATCGAACGATTCAGCGCCGGCACAACGTCATTCTGCCGCAGCGAAACCGTGCTGGTGTTGAGCTCGTTGGTCGGGGTCGAGTAGAGATAAACCGGCACGTCGCTGGTCAAAGTCGGGTCGCCCTGACTGAGCACGGCACCGGCGCCATTCGCGGACATGGCAGGCGTCGCGTTATTCAGCTGGATGCCGTTTTGCAGGATGATTCCGGATGGCGGATCGTAGAGATAACCCTGCGTCGCACCGCTGGTAGTCAGACTGGTCGTGATCAGCGCGCGATTGTCGTAACCCACGACGATGTTCTTCAGGAACGAATTGGTGGCCAGCGACGGCGCGTCGACGCTCGTTGCCTGCGCCAGAGTCACCGGATCGTTGGTGACGACCGCGGTCGCACTGATGCTGAACAACTGCGTGCCATCGGCGGACAACGCGGCATCGAGCGCCGAGTTCGCCACTTGGGTCGGCGCGCCCCAGGCCCCGTCGGCATACTGATAACGAACGAGGGAGCTGCTGGGCGGAGTGTCGGTCACCGTAATCAACGCTTGCCGTTCGGCGTCGTAGACCAGCGTGCGCGCAGCGGTAGTCGCCGGCAGATGATCCAGCGCCGCCGCTGCGTAACCGACGGGGTCGCGCACTTTCAGCGCGACGCTCGCGGGAATCGGGCCAGTATGGTTGGTCGCATCGAGATGAACCAGGTGGTCGCCCGCAGGCAGCGCTGGATACGTCGCGACCAACTCCGTGCCGGTGGTGTTCACGGTGAATGACGTCGCTGCCGTGTCACCGAATCTCACGCCGGTGACGTTGAACGCGCGCAAGCCCAGGCCACGAACGATGACTGTATCGCTCACACCTGACGCGACCAGATAGGGCGCGACACTCAGAACCGTCGGAGAAATCTGATAGCTGACCGAGACGGTGGCCGTGCTGCCGGCCGCCAGCCGGCTGCAGGTCGTGTCGGCGCAGTTGTAACCGGTCACCGCCACCGCACCCACGAACGCACCCGGCCCAATGGCCGAAGGCGTCGCAGGCACGACAGTGATCTCGGCGCTGCCGCCGTTCAGCACCGAGCTGACTGAGGCAATCGCGTCGCCGCTGTGGACCACGGACAGTTGCACGACGTCCTTGCCAAACGTCGCGGTAAACGACTGAGCCGCAGGCGCCGCCTCGCTCGGACCTGAGGCGCTAAAAGCAATCGCATGGGTGGAGATTTGGGTCTGGGAGGCTGAGTCGCCACCGCCGCCGCCGCCACAGCCGGCCAGCAACCCGAACAACAAAAACCCTGCTACGCGGCGGGCACCGGGTAGATAGTGCACTTTTTCTCCCAAAAACAGGCGCATCGCGCGCTCGATGGAACGCGCGATGCTACCCGATCAAACTGAATACGGGATGTATGTGCAGCTATTGTGTCACAAGCCCTGATCCTTGGTCTCCCTTAGGAACAGCGTGCCGATAATCGCCGTCATGACCGCCACCACGATGGGATACCACAGGCCGTTATAGATGTTGCCGGTAGCCGCCACGATGGCGAACGAGGTGACCGGCAGGAAGCCGCCGAACCAGCCGTTGCCGATGTGATATGGCAACGACATGGAGGTGTAGCGGATGCGGGTGGGGAACAGCTCCACCAGCCACGCCGCGATCGGCCCGTACACCATGGTCACCAGGATGACCAGATAGGTGCACAGCGCTATCACCATCGGGTAGTTCACTTCCGCCATATTGGCCTTGGCCGGATAGCCCGCCGTGGCCAGCGCCCCCTTCAGCTGCCCGGCGAAACTGTCGTTGGCGGTCTTGAACTCGGCCTTGGCCAGCGTGTTGCCGGGGAAGGAGTCGAGCACCACGGCAGAGTCGCCACTACCGATGCGGACGCGAGCCACCGATCCCGCCGGCGCCGCTTCGTTGCCATAGGGCACGCCGGCTTTCGCGAGCGCCGACTTGACCACATCGCAGGACTGGGTGAACGCCTTCTTGCCGACCGGATCGAACTGGAACGAACAGTCGGCCGGGTCGGCGATCACCGTCACCGGCGCGGTCGCAACCGCACGCTCGAGGGCCGGATTGGCGAAGTGCGTGAGCCCCTTGAACACGGGGAAATAGGTGAGGGCGGCGAGGATGCAGCCGGCCATGATGATGGTCTTGCGCCCGATCCGGTCCGACAGCGCGCCGAACACCACGAAGAACGGCGTGCCGATCAACAAGCCGGCGGCGATGATGAGATTGGCGGCTTTGGCATCGACCTGCAGAATCTTTTCCAGGAAGAACAGCGCATAGAACTGACCGCCATACCAGACCACCGCCTGGCCGGCGGTCGCGCCGAACAGCGCCAGCAGCACGATCTTCAGATTCTTCCAATTGCCGAACGCTTCGGTGAGCGGCGCGGTCGACAGCTTGCCTTCCTTCTTGATCTCCAGGAACGCCGGCGACTCCTGCAGCTGCAGACGGATGTACACCGAGATGCCGAGCAGCACGATCGATATCAGGAACGGAATGCGCCAGCCCCACACCTCGAACTCATCGCCGAGCGACACCCGACAGATCAGGATCACCAGCAGCGATAGAAACAAACCCATGGTCGCGGTGGTTTGAATCCAGCTGGTGTACAGGCCGCGTTTGCCATCGGGCGCATGCTCGGCGACATACGTGGCCGCACCGCCATACTCACCGCCGAGCGCCAGGCCTTGTAACAAACGCAGCAGGATCAGAATGATTGGGGCCGCGACGCCGATGGCCGCGTAACCAGGCAGCATACCGACGATGGCGGTCGACGCGCCCATGATCACGATGGTGATCAGAAAAGTGTGCTTGCGACCGATCAGATCGCCGAGGCGGCCGAACACCAGCGCGCCGAATGGGCGCACGAAAAAGCCCGCCGCGAAGGCCAACAGCGCGAAAATGAAACCGGTGGTCTCATTCACGCCGGAGAAGAACTGTTTGGAAATGATCGCCGACAGCGAGCCGTACAGATAGAAGTCGTACCATTCGAACACGGTGCCGAGCGAGGACGCGAAGATCACGCGCCGATGCGACCGGTCAATGCCGCCGGCGGTAGGCTGCGACAGCGTTTGTGGTGTGGTGGCCATGATTCTCCCCTGCCGAGACTTGTAACGTTTTCAGAATGGCTGCTTTTCAGAATGAGTATCGGGCGACCGCCTGCACGCGACGCATCGAGCCGCTCGCGCCGCTTTCGATCTCCCTTGCGGCGACCCGCAACTCGACCCCGAGATCGAGTTTGGCGAGCGGCGAATAAAACGTATTGATGGCCCAGGACCAGCTCGACCTGTTGGCGCTGCCGCCCGTCAAGCTCATATCATTGTCGTAATCCGAGGCCGATAACATCAAGGTGCTGCGCACCCTGTCGTTCCATACCTGACGCCAGGCGGCGAACGCGGCCCAACCCGAAATCGCTTCCAGCTCGCCGCTGGCGGTCAGCACAGCATCGTTGGCGAAGTTGACGCCGACATAACGGCCCAGCCCCTCGCCGCCGGTGATAGAAAAACGCAGGTCGTGCCTGCCAAAATTGATCTTGCCCGCCAGCGACAAAGCTGCCCCCTGCGTGGCGTCGTTCACGGCGCCGGCACCGGTCGTTTCATATTTCAATTGACGCACCAGGGCCGCCGCGCGCAGCACACCATTGCCGAACTTCCAAGTGTAGGCCGCGGTGAAATCGGGAATACTGTTGTCATCCGAAGCGATGCGCGTGCCGCCGCGGAACGGAGTGATCGTAGTCTCGGGGTTTTCCGCCGACAAAGACCAGTTGCCGAGCGTGTAGCGGACCATCGGTTGGCGCACGAAAACGGTGCCGTCGGTGGGGCCGATGAAGTCCGCGGTCTCTGGCAGTGTGGTCGCATCCATGAAATTGCTCCATGTCTGGCCCACCAGCCAGCGACCGTATTGCATGTAGGCGTGCCGGACTTGCACACCATACGTGTTGGTTGCTCGCTCATCGCCGAGCGCCGAGCCATACAGATCCACTTCCAGCCGCGATGACAACAGTCCACCGTTGGCTAGATCGGTGTCCGTGCCGAAGATGAAGCGCGACTGTTTGATATGAGAATCGAAATCCACGCCCTCACCGACGCCGCCGACTGGAATGGTCGAGGGTAGATAGAAATCGCGACCGATGCTGCCATCGGCGATCTCGCCATCCCGATAGTCGGACCACAAGGCGTCGAGCTTGACGAAGCCGCTGTATAGAAAGCGCGTCCCGGCAACGGCATTCGGCGTGATCGGCCGGGTCTGGACACTGGGCAGGTCGACCGTGGCTTTGGTGGCGCTGCTCGCAGACGCGCCTGACATCTTTTCACTCAGCTCGCGCAGTTGTCGCTCCAGCTCTTCAATTCGCGCTTCCAGCCTGTGCTGCTGTTCGTCCGCCTCGGCCTCCGCCGCGCGTGCTGCCAGCGAACCAGCCATGCCAGTCGCGGCAATGGCCGACACGATCACAACCTTCCTTAGCTTGATCATTGTCTATCCCCCTGCAGACAAGTCGGCGCGAGCATGCGCGCGCGGCTTGCAAGCCGGCCATTCATCTTTGGTCGAAGCCGGCGCGGGCGCTATTCGACGAAAGTCGAATAGTGAGGGGCGGGTTCTTGGCGGAGGCTTCGCACGACGCGAGTCATCGTCTTGGGCAATGGAGTTGCCGCAAGTGACACAAGCATGGAGTATTGCGCGCGCAATGAAGCGTGCTGTCCTGATCGCCGATGACCACCCCCTGTTTCGTGATGCACTCAAGCTCGCGGTGGCGCAGGCCGTTCCGGGCGCTCAGATCATCGAGGCGGACACCGTACACTCGTTGTTCGCGGCGCTCGATGCCCATCCCGATCCCGAGCTGCTATTGCTCGACCTGAACATGCCGGGGGCGCAAGGCTTCAACGCCCTGGTGCAGGCACGAGCGAACTTCCCCACCGTGCCCATCGTGGTGATCTCAGCGCGCGAAGATCGACGCATCATGCAGCGGGCGTTGGGACATGGCGCCGCCGCGTTCGTGCCCAAGTCAGCCTCCATCGACCTCATCGTTGCGGCGTTGCGCGCCGTGCTGAGTGGCGACACCTGGTTGCCCGAATCGGCATCGACGGGCAGCGATCCCGCCCCGCTGGATCAGCAGGAGATCGATGCGACCGCGCGTCTCGCAACCCTGACGCCGCAACAGTTTCGCGTCCTGGCGATGCTGTCGTCAGGCTTGTTGAACAAACAGATCGCGGCCGAACTGGAGGTATCTGAAGCCACCGTCAAAGCTCATGTGAGCGCGGTGATGCAAAAGCTCGGCGTCAGCAATCGGACGCAAGCCGTGCTGCTGGCGCAGCGACTCTCGCTGGATCAGCCGTAAGCGCCACCATCAGCGCCCGCAAAGCCGCCGGACGCAGCGGCTTGCGCAATACCTGAAATCCCAGCGCATTCGCACGTTGCGCCAACGCCGCCGTTCCATCAGCAGTGACCAATGCGCCAGCGCGCATTCGGCTGGATTCTCTAGGAACCAACTCATCCAGAACAGTCAGTCCCATGGGTTCGCCGCCGAGGTGATAGTCGGCGAGCACCAGATCTATCGGCTGGTCTCGCAAGATCTCACGCGCCTCCGCGGCCGTGCCGACACACAGCGCATTGATGCCCCAGCGCGTCAGCAGCTCACGCATGGCATCGAGGATGTTGGGATCATCCTCCACACAAAGAACATGCAAGCCTCGCAATCCCGCAACGTTCGGCATGGGCGCCGGTGTCGCCGTTGGCTCGCGCGTGATGCCCTTGCCGCGGGCCACTCGCACACTGAAAGCACTGCCCTTCCCTGGCGTCGAACGCAGTGTGAGTTGAGTTTGCAGAATGTGAGCTATGCGATCGCAGATCGACAGTCCCAGGCCAAGCCCGCGCTCGCCCCAGGGCGAGTGGTGGTCGAGCCGGCGAAACTCCTCGAAAATGACGCTCTGACTTTCGGCGGCGATCCCCGGACCGGTATCGATGACTTGAAACTCGACCCGATTGCCGGCACGGCGCCGGACTCCAACGACCACCCGCCCGCTGCGCGTGTAACGCAAAGCGTTGCTGATCAAGTTTTGTAGCACCCGGCGCAGCATCCGTTGATCGGTGTACACCTGCACGCGCGTGGCAAGCACTTGCAGCTCGAGATTGCGCTGGGCGGCCACGGGCGCGAACTGCTCCTTCAGAGAATTCAACAACGTGCCGGCGTCAAACTCTCCCAACTCCGGCTGAATCGCGCCCGAATCCAGTCTCGAGATGTCGAGCAGACCATCGAGCAACTCTTCCGCCGCATGCAGTGAGTTCTCGACCCGATCGGCCAGCTGCTCGACCTGCGGATGTTGTAGCTGCCCGGCCTGACCACGCAGCGCGGCGTTGAACAATCGCGCGGCATTCAACGGCTGGAGCAAATCATGGCTGGCAGCAGCCAGGAAGCGCGTCTTGCCCAGGTTGGCTTTCTCGGCGACCGCGGTTGCTTCAGCCAACTGCCGGGTTCGCTCCGCGACGCGTTGTTCCAATGTTTCGTTGATCTCGCGCAACTCAGCTTCGACATGCTTATACGTGGTGACGTCATTGAACGTGCTGACGTAACCCCCGTCGGGCAATGGCTGGCCACGCACTTCGATCACACGACCGTCGCCGCGTCGTCGTTCGGAAAGGTGGGTCGAGCCCGCGCGCATGTGCGCCAGCCGTTTCTCAACGTGCGCTTCCGGATCGCCCGGACCGTACCAGCCGCGCGCGGCGTTGTACCGCATCAGATCGGCAATCGGTCGACCGGCGCGCATCAGCTCCGGCGGATAGTCGAGCAACTCTACGTAGCGACGATTCCATGCCACCAGGCGCATCTCCGCATCGATCACGCTGATTCCCTGCGGCATGTTCGCCATCATTGCTTCCAGCATTTCGCGATTGAAGCGCAGCTTCTGCGACGCTTCATCGAACAGCGTGACCACTTCGCTGAATTGCAGGCCGGCGCCTCGCAGCGAGCTGGTCAATACCATTCGTGCCGAAGCTGCACCGAGCGCACCGGCGAGCTCGCGCTCCAAGCCTTGTAACAATCCAACGTCAGCGCGCTGCGTCGGCGAATACTCGCGTCCATGCTCCTGCTTGTAACGCTCAAACCAGGATTGAGCTGCGCCGGCCCCCAGCAGGCGCTCAGCGAGCAATTGCAGATCCGCGATTGTCGCCGACCCCGGCAACAGCTTCGCGCGACGTGCATCGGCGCCCGCGATGCGTGGCGCCAGCTGCAAACGCTCGCCCATCGCCGGCGGCGAGTACAACGACATGCCGACCAGCGCGATCACATTCACCAACAGCGACCAGAAGACTCCGTGCGTCAGGGGATCCGGTCCGGCGAAGCCGAGCAACGAATGAGGCGCCAGCACTCCGATACCAAAGGGCCCCTCATTGATCCATTCGTGCACCACAAACGTCGGCAGCAGCAGTGTGTAGATCCAGACGAGGAATCCACTGCACAACCCAGCGAGCACGCCGACGCGACTCGCACCCGACCAATACACCGCGCTGACCACCGCAGGCGCGAACTGGGCAACGGCGGCGAACGCGAGCAGACCAATGGACGCGAGGCTGGATCCGTTCGGCACGACTCGAAAGAAAGCGAACGCGACCAGCAGGATGGCCAGGATGGCGGCGCGTCGGATCCACAGAATGCCGCCCGAGGCGAGACTTCGATCGCCGAGCGCAGGCGGTCGCCAACGCCATAACACCGGCAGCACCAGATCGTTGCTGACCATCGTGGACAAAGCGACCGTTGCGACGATGACCATGCCAGTCGCGGCCGAGAAGCCACCGAGATACGCGAGCAGCGCCAGCCATTCGTGTCCTGCACTGAGCGGCAGCCACAATACAAACGAATCTGGCGCAATCGAGCCGCCACCGGCGCCAGCAGCAATGGCTGCCGCGGCAATGGGCACGACGACCAGACTGATGAGCGCCAGGTACGTTGAGAACCACCAGCGCGCGTGGCGCACATCGCCGACCTCCGCGCACTCCACGACGCCGACCTGAAACTGACGCGGCAAACAGAATATTGCGGTCAGCGATAACAGCGTCTGCGTGACAAACGAGACAGAATGATTCACGTTGGCCGGCATCTGTCGCGCCGTTTCGAGCAGCGGCTCGATGCCATTGAGCTGCGTCAGCGCAAACACTGCGACGCATAGCAATGCCACCAGCTTCACCAGCGATTCAGCAGCCACCGCCAACACCATGCCCGGATGATGTTCGGTCGCGTCCACCTGGCGGGCACCGAACAGACTGGAGAACAACGCGAGCATGAGCGCAACCAACAACGCGCTGTCGCGATACCAGGCGACGGTCTGCGCCGGCGCGCCGGCCGAAAGCACCTCGATGCTCATCGAGATCGCTTTCAATTGCAGGGCGATGTAGGGAATTGCGGCGGTCAATGCAATGAGCGTGACGGCGACGGCAATCTGCGGAGAACGGCCAAAGCGCGCGGCGAGCAGATCGGAGATCGAGGTAGCGTTCTGCTGCTTGGCCATGCGCAGCAGCCGCTCGAAGAACGGCAGCAGGAACAGAAACACCAGCATCGGGCCCAGATAAATGGGCAGATAGCTCAGCCCGTCGCGTACGGCGCTGCCCACCGCGCCATAGAAGGTCCAGCTCGAGCAGTAAACCGCCAGCGCCAGACTGTAGATCAGCGGCCGCAGCCGCGCATGGTCGGGGTACAGACGGCGGCGGTCACCCCACCACGCAATGAAGAACAGGCCACAAACATAGGCCAGCGACGCGACCAGGAGCCCCCATCCCGAGATCATGGCTTCATAATACGCATGTGATTACCTACCACGTATTCCTGGATCGCACCCGCTTGCCGGATGCCGCCGACTGGGCTCGCGTGATTCGCGAAGCCGGTTTCGAGGTCGAGCTCAATCCCGACTTCGCGCCAGCCTCATACAGCGGCTATCTGCCCTGCCCCGATGACCGCACCGGTTTCGAGTACTACCTGGAATCGTTCGCCGAGCCGACCATCGAGATCGGCGAGCACGGTGCGAAAGTCATCGGCCAGCGCAATTCAGTAGCCAGCCTGCGCTTCAGCGGTCGCCCCTCCGACCGCGATGCCGCGAGCGCCGCGGCAGCCACTTTGACCGCCATGAGCGACGGCGTGTTGTTCGATACTGAGCCGGGCCATTTCATCTCCGCCGCTGAAGCGCTGGCCTGGGCGCGCAACGAGCGTTATCAGCCGATCGCCACTTATCACCGGCGCGCGATGCGTCGCAAGGCACGCCTGACGCCGCCCATCATCCTGCGGCTGCTGATCATTCTGTTTCTGGTGGTCGCGATTTACTGGCTCAGGAGGTAGCGGCGCGCGCATCCCGTTGCGCCGGCGGCTCCTGCGCCTGCTCCATTCGATCGTGGTATGCCACCACACAGTTGCGCCCCTGCTGTTTGGCCCGATAGAGCGCCGAGTCCGCCGCCTCGAAAAACTTCTCGGCATTCTCGAAGTCACCGCGCGCCAGGCATGCGTAACCGACGCTGATGGTGATCGCCAGATCGCCGTTCAATGTTTCTTCCACGGTACGACGCAACCGCTCGCTCATCGCCGCAGCCGTCTGGCAATCGATGCCCGGCAGAATCACGGTGAACTCTTCGCCGCCATAGCGACATGCGACCAGTGGCTTGCGGGCAAACTTGCGTAACGCATGCGCGACCGCCTTGATTGCGTGATCGCCGCGCGCATGGCCATGCCGATCGTTGTAACCCTTGAAGTGATCGATATCGAGCACCAGCAACGACAGCGGCTTCTGCTCCTGGCGAGCGAAGGCGAATTCCTGCGGCAACCTGTCGTCGAACATGCGGCGGTTGCCGAGCAGCGTGAGCGGATCGGTGCGGCTCTGGTGCTGCAGCTCGTTCATGCGCGTGCTCAAGGTCATCGACAGCAGGATCATTTCCAGCAGCGAGCCGATCTGCCAGCCGTTCTGGGTGAAGAACGTGTGCGGCAGCACGCCGAACGTCTTCAGCAGGAAAATCACCGAACCGCACAGGAACGAGCTCCAGGCGATCACGTAAAAGCGCGCCGGCCGCGATCCCAGCACCATCGCGGCCACACCCATCACCAACATGAAAATCACGCCGATCAGCACCAGTCCGGCGACCGGCGCGATGATGGTCGAGTACGGCACGAAGGGCGCCGCTAGCAACAACAAGGCCGCGACAGCCTGCAAGCCTCGGGCGGCCAGGTCCAGTCGCGGCGTAACTTCCTTGGCGCGCAGAATCATCCGCGAGAACTGCAAGCCGGCGAACAACGCGATGTTGATGAGCGCGACCAGACTGGTGTTGCCCCAGCGCGGACTGTCTGGCCACAAGTACTGATACGCCAGGCCGTTGTGAATCAGCATGTACAAGCCGAACGTCCCGACGTAAGCGAAGTAAGCCAGGAAGGCTCTATCGCGCACGGCGATGAACACCAGGCTGCTCCACACCAGCAGCATGATCACGCAACCGTAGTAGATGCCGTACGCCAGCTGCTCGCGGCTGAGCGACTCCAGCAGCTCCGGCGAACTGAATAACGCCAGGCTGATGTCGATCGGTCCTTGCGACTGATAGCGCAGGTACACGACGCGCTCGGCCTGCGGCGGCACATGGATCGGAAACACGAAGTCGCGATGGGCGATGTCGCGCGCCTCGAAGGGCCGACGGTCGCCGGTCTTGTGGATGCGCCACTCGTCCGCGCCGGTCTGCTCGTAGACGTCGAGATAGTCGATCAGCGGGTAGGTCTGTCGAACGAAGACCTCGCGCTCGCGCGTGCCCAGGTTTCGAAATGTGACGCGTGCCCACCAGACCGAACTGGTGAAGCCGACATTGGCCGCCGCCAGACTGCCGGGGGCAAAGCCCGCACGAACCACCTGATCTAGAGACAGCTTGCCCTCGGGGTCTTCGAGCAGATCGATGTGGCGGCTGAACTCATCGACGTGAATGCGCTCCGCCGTGGGCAACTCGAACACCGTCGGTCCCGAGCCGGCATCGTCGGCGCGTACGGTCACGCTCAGTAGCATGAGCAACAGCCAGGCCGACATGCATGCCGTCACCCACGACCGGACCTGCCCGGTAAAAACGGCAATACCAAGCGGCGACATCGGCAGTATCTCCTCCCTATCCGTTGTGCCTCGCTGCCAGGTATCGCAGACATGGCAACGAGCACCGGCGCGAAGTATGCGACACCGCGATCAAAGCCGCGACCTCGTCAACCATGAAATACTGGAATTGTGATGTCGTCTGCGGGCGCTGTGTGAGTCGGTCGGTACCTTGCGCGCCGGTGCTGTTGAAGCGAATTCGAAACACAACAGGGAGTGAGCGATGCGGCGGCTGGTTCGTTGGGTGCTGACACTGGGGCTGATCGCCGGTGTGGTGCTGGTGGCAGGATTTCTGTGGTTCGTGCTGTGGCCGGTCCACACCATTCCCGCGCTCGAGCCGGTCGACGAGTACGTGTGGCTCGATCAGAGCTGGGGCGACGGCCAGAACACCGAGCAGCGGCAGGCTTACTACTACACCGCCCAGGGCACCTCGATGCCGCAAGGCGCCTCGGGGGGCGCGCTTCGTTACGACTGGTTCGTGCATCTGGAGCTGCCGTTCTCGCGCGAGCGCTTCGCCAATCCCGATCACATGCGCAAATACCGCTTCGTGGTCGATCCGCAGCCGAGCCCGGCCAATCCGGACCAGCTGCCGATCGGTTTCACCAAGCACTTCGATCCAGCCATCGGTCAGTACGTACTCGATATCACTTGCGCCGCCTGCCACACCGGCGAAATCCATTTCACCAAGGACAACCGCACTTATGCGGTGCGTATCGATGGCGGTCAGGCCATGCACGCCTTCACGGATATGTCGCGCGGCAGCTTCGCGCCGGTGCTGCTGGCTTCGCTGCTCGACACGGCAGTGAAGCCGTGGAAGTTCGATCGTTTCGCACAGCGGGTACTCGGCCCTGGCTATCCGGATGCCAAATCGCAGTTGAAGTCGGCACTGTGGGCGACCATCAAGGCCATGCTGGGCAGCGGCCAGAACAATCCTCTGCGCAAGCTCTACCCGGTGCATGAGGGCTTCGGCCGCACCGACGCGCTGGGCCGCATCGGCAATACCGCGTTCGGCGATCACCTCACGTCGCGCAATTACCAGGTGGGCGACGCGCCGGTCAGCTATCCCTATCTGTGGAACATCTGGAAATTCGATTGGGTGCAGTACAACGGCTCGGTCGCACAGCCGCTGGCGAGAAACATCGGCGAGGCGCTCGGTGTCGGTGCGATCTCGCCATGGCGCAATGACATGGGCGAGCCGCTGCCCGCGGATCACCGCTTTCGCACCAGTGTCGATATCCCTGGGCTACAACGTATCGAACACACTCTGCAGCAGCTCACGCCGCCGGCATGGCCGGAGCAGATCCTCGGCCCCATCGACACCGCCAAGGCCGAACAAGGCTCCAAGTTGTTCGAACAGTATTGTCGCGAGTGCCACGGCCCGCACCTGTCGACTGCCGCCCGCCAACAGGCGAGCGCGCCGCTCAAAACCGTTTTCCCCGAAAGTGGAATGGCGCATCGAAGTGATTCCGCTGGAACACATCGGCACCGATCCCAATGCGGCTCAGGGCTTCATGAAGCGTCGTTTACGATCTTGTCGTTCGACCGGGGCTTGACCAACGCCCAGCTTCGCCGATGCTCTGCGACCGTTTTTGCTGGNTTCGCTCGCTGGCTCGCGATGCTCGCTTCCGTCTGCGCGAAGTCGTTCGCTTGCGCGGTGAGCAACAACTGCCGTGGGCGACCTGCCGGCATTGCTTGCGAGCTATCCGGATCCCGATGCGAATCCCACGCCGAGCCTGCCGGAGCAAAGCTTCGAGGCGATCGACACGGCATTGGAAGCATTGCTGTCGCCGATGCCGGTGCTATCGGCCACTCAGCCGGAAGACCCGTTCGACTGCGGCCTCGACTGTCACACCCTCAACCTGCTGTGGGACGTGCGCAATGGCTCGACCAATATCGAGCAGACCGTCGCGGGCCTGAATGTGAGCCATCTGAGCGAAGGCCTGGCATTGAACCTGGTCGGCATCCTGATCAAGAACCGCTTCTATGCGGACTACGGAATCGACTACGCCACTCAGCAATGCCTGGAAGGTTTCGGCGCACTGGATCTGCCGCAGCAGATCGCCGGTTACAAACCGCGACCGCTGCAGGGCGTTTGGGCAACGCCGCCGTTTCTGCACAACGGCTCGGTGCCGTCGCTGTATCAGATGTTGTTGCCACCGGAGCAGCGCGATCGGAAATTCTTCGTCGGCCGCCGCGACTTCGATCCGGTGCACGTGGGATATATGACGGTGCCGGATGCCGAGGGCGATGCCGATGGTTTCTGGCTGGATACCAGCATCCCTGGCAATCGCAACATCGGCCATGGCTTCGCGGCCGATGCAGCGAGCTGGAGCAAACATTTGCAGGACCCGAAGGCGAACCCGCTGCCTGCAGGCGTCATCGGACCGGAGCTGACCGACGAGCAGCGTTTCGCGCTGGTCGAATATTTGAAGGTCCACCGCGACCCACCGACGCCGGAGGGCTTCAAGCCGCCGCAATGTGAGTTGTTCGGGCGGTCGTTCTGATCCACGCACGCTCTACGCCGCACTTCCGTGCGGCGTAGATATCGTGGATGGGAAGTTATTTGCCCGCGCGTTTTTCGAGCGTCACGAACAACGCGTCGAATGGCTCCTTGAACTTCTTCACGCCGTCGCGCTCGAGCTGCTCGCTAACCGTCTTCAGCTCGATGCCCAGCTTACGAAGGATCTGAACCGTCTCGTTCGCCTCGGCGAGGTCGTCCTCGATGCGCACGGCCGCGTCGCCATGATCGCGAAAGGCATCGATCGTCGCCGGCGGCAGTGTGTTGACGGTATTGGGCGCGACCAGCGCGTCGACATACATCGTGTCTTTGTATGCGGGATCCTTGCTGGATGTTGACGCCCACAGCAAGCGCTGCGGCCTCGCGCCTTTGTCTGCCAACGCGCGCCAACGATCGCTGTTGGACCACTGCTTGTAATACTGATAAGCCAAGCGCGCGCTGGCGATGGCGGCGCGGCCGCGACTAGCCTTGGCTTCGGCAGTGTTCATCTTGTCGAGCCTGGCATCGATCAGCGTATCGATTCTGCTCAGGAAGAAGCTCGCAACCGACGCGACCTTGTCGATCGGTCGCCCCGCCTGCACGCGCTGCTCCAGGCCGGTCAAGTACGCATCGACCACTGCACGATAACGATCGACGCTGAACAGCAGCGTGACGTTGATGTTGACGCCAGCTGCGATCAGCGCAGTGATGGCCGGCAGACCCGCCTCGGTGGCCGGCACTTTGATCATCGCGTTGGGACGATTGAACGCCTGCCACAGGCGCAACCCTTCTTCGATCGTGCCCTTGGTGTCGTCCGCCAGATGCGGCGAAACCTCCAGGCTGACGAATCCGTCGGCGCCGCCCGTCGAATCGTAGGTGGAGCGGAACAGATCCGCGGCCGCCTGCACATCCTCGAGCGCCAGCGTTTCGTAGATGTCGTTGGTGCTGCGACCGGCGCGGGCCAGGCTGGTAATCGCGTCGTTGTACTCGGCGCCTTCGCCGATCGCCTTTGCAAAAATGGCTGGGTTGGACGTGACACCGCCGAGCGCATCGTCGGCAATGAGACGGGCGAGATGCCCGTCGCGCAGCCAGCTGCGGCGAATGTCGTCGAGCCAGATGCTCTGACCCAATTGATGGACTTGGCGTAACGGATTCTGGACTCGCTCGTTCATCTCAACACTCCAATGGACGTTCGCAATGCATCACTCGCAATTGTATCGGACTCAAGTGCGATTACTTCTGTTGTGGCAATACAGCAATTCCTGACAGTGGCTTGTTTTCCAGCGTCTGGTGAGTATTCTCGGCCCAACATCGCACTTCCCTGGATATCGCGCCGCGCAATGTTTCATACGCTCATGTCAACCCGGATGTTCATCCTGGTGACGTTTCTGGCATCCGTCACCTTCGTTCAGTTCCGCGGTCGGGTCCGCCACAAATTTTCGCGGCTGGTGGCTGACCACGCCAACCTGCTCGCGCCCTACAACTCACTGATGTATTTGTTCTCGGCGGTAAAAGCCAAGCCCTATGCCGACACGCGTGAGTTTCCCGAACTGAGACAGGTCACCGAGCAGTGGCAGATGATCCGCGAAGAGGCATTGAAGCTGTTCGATGAGGGGCATATCCGCGCGGCATCGGGTTACAACGACATCGGCTTCAACACTTTCTTCAAGCGCGGCTGGAAGCGTTTTTACCTGAAGTGGTACGGCGACTTCCTGCCTTCGGCCTCGGCGCTGTGCCCCAAGACGGCCGAGCTGCTGGCAAAAATTCCTTCCATCAACGCAGCAATGTTTACACTGCTGCCACCCGGTTCCCGCCTCGGCGCTCACCGCGATCCGTTCGCCGGCTCGTTGCGATATCACCTCGGCCTGGTCACGCCCAACTCACCCGACTGCTACATCATCGTCGACGGCGAGAAGTATTTCTGGAAGGACGGCGAGGCGGTGATGTTCGATGAGACGTACATCCATCAAGCCGAAAATCGTACCGACGTGACCCGCGTGATTCTTTTCTGCGACATCGAGCGGCCCATGTCTAACCCCGTGCTGCGATGGATTAATCGCACCATCGGTCACGGCATGATTCGCGCGGCGGCAACACAGAACGTGCCGGGTGAGCATGTCGGCGTCCTGAATCATGTATTTTCTTACGTGTATCAAATTCGCGCGCTCGGCATTCGTATCAAGGAATGGCACAAGCCGCTTTATTACCTGCTGAAGTGGCTGCTGATCGCTGCAATCGGCTACGCCATCGTTGTCGGATTCTGAGACAGCGTCTCATTTGAATTCGCGCTCGATACCGAGCGCCCCACAATAGCCGCGGCGATTATTTCCTCCGCGGCTGCAATTCCCAGCACATCTCAGTCGCCAATTTGCCGTCGCGCCAGCACTCCGCTGGCGTGCGCTTTGCCGCATGGAACTTCCGTGCGAGCATCTCGTTGGTTGCTTATTCTCGGCATGGTTTCTGCAAGTCTGTTGGCCCAGCGGGCTTCACTTGCCGGCGACGGGAGCTGCAACGATGATGCGTCTCGGACTCGCGTTTATCACTGTGCTCTTTCCTGTGTTGGGCCTCACCTGCGAAAGCGTCAATCGCGAGCAGTGCAAGCAGCGCTTCGCCGCGCTGGTGAATTACCGCACCGAGGCCATCACCAACGCTTTCGGCGATTTGCTCGGCACCTTGCCCACCGAGCTCGATGTGAAATTCGTCCCCACCAAGGAGCTGGCCGCGAGCGACGGCAAAGAAACATACGACGCCGATCACCACACGCTGATATTTCCTCGACGCATGCTCAGCGCGAAGGTGCCCAATCCGATCCGCGCAGCCGCTTACTACTGGCCGTTCTACGAGAACGAGCAGTATCGGACCGCCTTCCCGGTGGTGGAGACCATCGATCAATTGATCTGGACAGCTTACCTGCAGGAAGCCGCCAAGCGCCGCGGCCTGTCCTGGCCGCACAAGGACTGCAAGTCGAGCGATTTGGGCGAGCGCCTGCCGTGCGAGATGCTGGTCGAAGGCATCAACGAGCATTTGAAGGAGGTGCGCACGCCGATCTTCAATACCAACCGGCTCGACATGATCTGGCCGGAGGACTTCGGCAGCTTCCGCCGCCGCCTGTGGAACAAGGGCGATCAGCTGTACCTGGACGTGCAGCGCTACGGCGGGATTCTGTTAATCGGTCCGCTGATCGATCAATTCGGCGTGCCGCGCGCGCTCGCGTATGTCGCGCAGACGCCGTTCCATGTCGAAGACAACAACATGCGCCTGTCGGCGCAGCGCTATCAGGAGCGCGCGCGCAAGGTATTGGACTGAATCACCACATCAAGTCGTCGGGGACGACATATTCCTTGTACGGATCGTCCTCGGCCGGCTTGGCGTCCTCGGCGTTCAGTTTTACGACCGCGCGCTCGTCGCGTTCGCGGATCCGCTCGGCGATTTCCGGTAGCACCAGGTCGTACTTGCCTTCGCAGCGGGCGATCATGATCGTGCCGGCGATCAGCTTTTCGCGCAGCGCATTGTCGGCGGTGATCCGACGCACCTTGCCGCGATCGATGAAATTGAAATATTCCTCGCTCTCCGGCTTGGGCAGCCGATGCTGCTCGATGAGCTGCTTGATCTGCGCCCAGCGCTCCTTACGCTCCTGATTTTCCTGGCGCTTGCGGTTCAGCTCAGCATCGCGCGCGGCCTTTTCGGCCTGCGCCTTGGCGCGCGCTTCGGCAGCGCGTTTTTCCTGGTCTTCACGCAGCTGGCGGTTTTTGGCCTGCTGATGCTGCTGCTGCTTCTGCTGATTTTCGGCCTGGCGCGCCTGCTTCTTGTTGCCCAGGCCAGCGGCCAGCAGCTGATCGCGCAATGACATGCTCATCTCGAAGGCTCCGCACGGACTCCTTGGGGGGACGGCGCCATTCTACGCAAACCGCCGCCGCGCGGGAGTGTGACGCTCCCCGAAATTAGGGCCTGTGAACACTCATTGGATGGACTGCGACGAGTGTTCACAGGCCCTAGGCCGGTTGCAGTCCTCCGCCGCGCACCGTCTCGATCTCCCGCCGCGGCGGGGCGCCGAACAGGCGTCGATACTCGCGGCTGAATTGCGACGGGCTTTCATAACCCACGCGATGCGCAGCCGCTGCGGCTTCCAGGCCTTCGGTGAGCATCAAGCGGCGCGCTTCATGCAGGCGCAGGTGCTTCTGAAATTGCATCGGCGACATGGCCGTCACCGCCTTGAAACGATGATGCAATGACGACTCGCTCATGTGCGCAGCCGCAGCCAGGTCTTCGATACGCAGCGACTCGGTGAATCGCTTGCGCAACAGCTCGATGGCACGCGCCACGCGATTCACCTGACTGTCGACGACACACAACTCGCGCAATCGATGCCCCAACTCACCGGTCAGCACTCGATAGTGAATTTCTCTGAGCACCAGAGGCGCGAGAATCGCCGCATCTCGCGGCTGCTCCAACAATCGCGTCAATCGCAAAACGGCGTCGAGCAGTTGCGGACTGGTGCGTGCGACATACAAGCCACGATCGGTCGAAGGCGGCACGGCGCTGCGGCCCACTTGCAACAGCAGCTCGCCGATCATGCGTGCATCGAGCTCCAGACGCAGACACAGATACGGCTTCTCTGGCGTCGCCTCGAGGACATGGCCGATCGCCGGCAACGTGACCGATACGGTGAGGTAATTCAACGCGTCGTAGTAATAGACCTCCTCGCCCAAGACCGCGCGCTTTTTTCCTTGCACGACGATGCAAAGACTCGGGTCGTACAGCGACGGCGTCGGCATCGACGGCGAGTTGGAGCGAATCACGGTCAGCGCCGCAATAGCGGACGGATGCACGCCTTCCGTGGGCGTCAACCGGGTCACCAGCGCAGCCAGCTCGGCCTGCTGCTCGTCCAGGTTGGGAAGCTCGACAACGGCGGAATTCGCAATGGGAATGGCGGCGCTCATCATGCAGCCCCTTCGACTATCAGGCTATTCGACCGCGCGATTATCAGCATAGTTCAACGTCGCTGCGCCACGCGGGCAAGCCACCTTTACAGGATCGGGCAAGAATCCACGAGGAATCGGACAGCAGCGACGGCCCCGCTGACGGCGCTGTCAGCCTGGCGATAGCCCGGCGTCAGGCTACAGCCACAGTGAACAGCCGTTCGCGATCGGCAGCGTCGAGCCGGCGCCATCTGCCTTCGGGCAGATCGTCCAGTTCGAGCCCGCCGACGCGGCTACGGTGCAGCTTCTCGACATGATTGCCGACTGCCGCAAACATCCGGCGTGCCTGATGGTAACGCCCTTCGGTCAGCGTGAGCCTGGCCTGCCTCGGCCCGAGCACTTCGAGTTTCGCCGGCGCGAGCGGCTCGCGCTCGGACTCGAGCATCATCTTGCCGCTGGCGAATAGCTTCGCTTCATCGCCCCGCAGATCGCGCGCCAGCGTCGCCTCATAAATCTTCGGCAGCTTGGTTTTCGGCGAGACGATTTTGTGCAGCAACTTGCCGTCGTCGGTCATCAACAGCAAACCGGTCGTGTCGCGATCCAGCCGGCCCACCGTCGCCACGATCGGATCGCGATAGCGAAACCGCTCCGGCAACAAGTCATACACGATCTGGCCCGGATCGCTGGTCGAGCACGTGTAACCCACCGGCTTGTTCATCATGAGCAGCAGACCCGGCGCCGGATCCAGCGGCTCGCCATCGATGAGCACGCGCGCATGGTCGACCTTGTCGTCCGAGTACAGCACTTCGCCATCGATGTCGGTAATGCGACCGTCGCGAAAGATCGCGAGCACTTCCTTGCGACTGCCGTAGCCGAGGTTGGCGATGAGCTTGAGCAACTTCATCGCGCAGCCTTATCGGACTTGCGGGCCGACTTCGCACGCACCGCTTCGATGATTTTGTAGCCGTGCTGTTGCGCGACCGTGCGCACGCTGTCGAAGCTCTCGCTCAACACCTGCTCGTACGGCAAGTGACGGTTCGCCACCAGCCACAGCTTGCCGCCGGGACGCAGCGAATCCGCAGCGACCGCGATGAAACGACGACCGATGTCGGGTCGATCGACACCCCGCTGCGCATGGAACGGCGGATTGGTGACGATGACGTCGTATGTATCGGGCAATCCTGCCGCCACGTCGTGCCACCTATAGTCGATGGGCGTGCGGGCTTCGAAATCCTTCAGATTCACGCGCGCCAATTGCAACGCACGATTCTCCGCCTCATAGACATCGAGCGCAGTGATGCCGGGACAACGCGTGAGCAGCTCGGCCGACAAATAACCGAAGCCTGCACCGAGATCGGCCGCGCGACCGGCCAATGTTTTCGGCAAGTGTTCTGCGAGCAATGCAGAGGCCACATCGATCCGGTCCCACGCAAAAATGCCGGGGCGGCTCGTGAACCGACCTTCGGCAATGGAGCGCGGCGCATCGAGCTCCTGCCAATGCGCGATCAAAGAAACATTCAGTCGCGCCAGCGATGCCGTCCAGAACACCCGGCATTTGTTCTTGCTCATCGACTCGACCTCGCCAGTGAGCTGAGCGAGATCGGCCTGACTCGAGCGAGCGCCTTCGTCATTGCTCTGGGCGACGATGATGCGACCGCCCGGCTTGGTCATCGCGACGGCGCGTGCCATGAGCGCACGCGCCTCGTCACGTTGACGCGGCGGCAATATCAGCACCAGCTCATATGTTTTCGCCGCGCCAGGAACGTTGACGACTACGCCGGCACGCGCCAGCGCATCCGCCTCGGGCTTGAAGCTTTGCTCACAAACAAGCCCGGGCAACGGCCGCTCGTGCAGCGGCCAACCATCTCTCGCGCGAAGAAACATTGCGCCGCCTGCCGGCCACGGCAAGCGGCCTTCACTGAACGGCAGGAAGAGCGTTTCGAGCGCGGCGTCGCTGCGATCAGCCGGCATGCGACTGCATCAGCTTCTCAGTGGCGGCCAGCAGCACGCACACGGCTACACCTTGGACCGCTTCCGTCACTTCCGCCAGTTCCGGGAAGCTCGGCGCGATACGGATGAATCGATCGTGCGGATCCTTGCCCAGCGGATGCGTGGCGCCCGCGGGCGTCAGCTCCACACCGGCTTCTTTCGCCAGCTGCACGACGCGCTTGGCGCAGCCGTCGAGCACTTCGAGCGAAATGAAATAACCGCCCTTGGGCCGCGTCCACTTCGCCACGCCCGAGCCGGCGAGCACTTTCTCGAACGTGTCCAACACCTGCTCGAACTTGGGCGCGAGGCTTTCGCGATGACGATCCATCAGTGCAGCTACGCCGCCGTTGCTGCTGAACAAGCGAATGTGACGCAGCTGATTCACCTTGTCGCCGCCGATGGTCCGCATGCTCATGTTCTTCAGATACCAGGCCGAGTTGTCCTTGGAGCTCGCGAACAGAGCGACGCCGGCGCCGGCGAAAGTGATCTTGGAGGTCGAGCCGAAGATGAAGGCACGATTCGGATTGCCATGGCGCGCGCACAGCTCGTCGATGTTTGCAATCTCGACGCGCTCGGCCGTCAGGTGATGCACGGCGTAGGCGTTATCCCAGAACAAACGAAAATCGCGCGCGGCGGTCTTCATTTTCGCCAGACGCTCGACGGTTTCGTTCGAATACACCGTGCCGCACGGGTTGCTGTATTTCGGTACGCACCACATGCCTTTGATCTGCGGATCGGCGGCGACCAGCTTCTCCACCGCATCCATGTCCGGACCGGTCTCGAGCATGGGCACCGGAATCATCTCGATGCCGAACTGCGCACAGATGGAAAAGTGACGATCGTAGCCCGGCACCGGGCAGATGAAAGCAACGCGGGATTCGCGCGACCACGGCTTCTCGCTATCGACGGTACCCTTCAGCATCGAATACACGACGGCATCGTGCATCAGCGAGAGGCTGGCGTTGTCGCCGAGGATCACGCGGTCCGGGCTGACACCGAAAATTGGCGCCAACTGCGCGCGCAGTTCCGGCAAGCCCTGCAGCTCGCCGTAGTTGCGAGTATCCACACCACCGGCCATGTACTCGACACCGGGCAGGCTCAGCAGCTCGTTGCACAGGTCCAGCTGTTTCGACGACGGTTTGCCACGGGTCAGATTCAATTTCAGCTTGCGCTCGGCAAAAGCCTGGTAGCGGCGGCGGATGTCTTCGTGGACGGCGCGCAGGTCGTTGGCGCCTAAAGTCGTCAGGTTGGACATGGGTGGGTGAAGCTCGGGCCAGTACGGCCGGTTGAGGGTAAATTCGCGG
Source organism: Steroidobacter cummioxidans (assembly GCF_003104955.1). Classification (NCBI taxonomy): domain Bacteria; kingdom Pseudomonadati; phylum Pseudomonadota; class Gammaproteobacteria; order Steroidobacterales; family Steroidobacteraceae; genus Steroidobacter; species Steroidobacter cummioxidans. The sequence continues at coordinate 120,472 of NZ_LSRW01000001.1, forward strand.
CTGCGGATCTTAGCGCTAAACTCCAAAAATCCCAGCAAGACAGACTGATTCCAAGACATGACCTCCCTACTCATCGTGGGTGCCGGCTCGGTCGGCGCTCTGTTCGGCTCGGCGCTGGCCCGTCAGGGGGCCCAGGTTTCGGTGGTCTGTCGGTCGGATTACGACGTGGTGTCGCGCGAGGGTTACGACATCGTCAGCCCGCTGCTCGGCAATCATCGGTTCTATCCGCACGCGGTGTTCAAAGAGGTGGCCGAATGCAAAACGCCGCCGGACTACCTCGTTCTGACGGTCAAAGTGCTGGAGGGCGTGGATCGCGCCGCGCTGATCCGCCCGGCCGTCGGCCCCAAGACAGTCATTGTGTTGATCGAGAACGGCGTGGACATCGAGGCGGAAATCGCCGCTGCATTCCCGGAGAACGAGATTCTCAGCGGTCTCGCCCTGGTAGGCGTGGGGCGCAGCGCGCCGGGAATGGTGAATCACCAGTCCTTGGGGCAGCTGAACCTGGGCCGCTACCCAAACGGCAACTCAGCCGCCGCGGAGCGGCTCGCTGCCTTGTTCAACGGCGGCGGCATTGGCTGCAAGCTGACGGAGAACGTCGTCAGCGCACGCTGGCAGAAGGCGGTGTGGAACGCGACGTTCAATCCGATTTCCATCACCGGCGGCGCGCTCGACACCGCGATCATGCTCGGCACAGCCGAGTCGACGGCATTCATCCAGCGCGCGATGGAAGAGGTCTGCGCCGTGGCCGCGGCAGCCGGCTATCCCATGCCGCCGAAGCTGATCGAGCAGCTGATCGGCGCTACCAGAGCCATTCCGCCGTACTACAGCAGCATGGCGCAGGATTACAAGAACGGCCGGCCGATGGAAATCGAGGCGATCCTGGGCAACACGGTGCGTGCCGCCCGCAAACATGGGGTCAGCACGCCGATCCTGGAGACCCTGTACGCGCTGACCAAGATGATCGAACGAAAGATGAGCTAGGGGTCAGGTACCCGACGCCTTGCTCTTGGCCTTCGGCGGCTGCTTCACGGCGTGCAGCACGTTGTCCGCGACCCGGGACATCCAGCCGCCGGAGTACAGCATCATCTTCAACGTGTGCAGCAGCACCTGACCCGGCCCTTCCACGGCCAGCCGGCAGTCCTCTTCGATCTTGCAATTCTGCATCTCGAACAGGCCATTGCCCTCGATGATCAGATTGGTGTCTTTGAAGTGGCAGTCGACGAACGCCTTGCCGTCGAGGACCACGCGCTGCCCGGTAAAGGTTTTCCCGCGTACCGTCTTCATCTTTATGTAACTTCGAAAGTGACCGGCGCTGCGAACGCCATGTGAGCGAGGCGGTCTTTCTACACGAATGTGCAGGCTCTTGCACGGCCCGGCGCTGTAGGGGAAGCTGCCGGCCGCATGCGTCTATGTAGATTCGATACCGACCGGTTGGGCGTGCTTCGCGGCGACATGATCGTCGATGTGAGCTCCGTCCTGAATTCCCTCCCTGCCGAGCGCTGGCCGCTCCCCACTGGGGACCTGTTCATTGCCAGCTTCGACCGGCTGCACAGTGTGATCGAGGAGGCCGCGCTATCCGGCGTGCCGCGCCATCTGGCGGACTGCGCGCTGAAGAGCCCGATCGCCAATCCCAGCAAGGTTCTCGGCGCGCTGAAGAACTACCATGAGCCGGCCGACGACGCGGACTATCCGCTCAGCACGCTGGATCGCGATGGACTGTTCCTGAAGGCCAGCACGTCGGTCGCCGGTCCCTCCGACGGCATCGAGCTGCTGCCCGGCCGGCAACACGATCACGAAGTGGAGCTGGCGGTCGTCATCGGCTCCTGGTGTCGGAACGTCAGTCGCGAGCGCGCCATGGATCACGTCATGGGCTACACGGTAGCGCTGGATATGACGGTGAAGGGCACCGAAGAGCGCAGTCAGCGCAAGTCTCTCGAGGGGCACACGATATTGGGCCCGTGGCTCATCACTCGCGATGAGATCGCGGATCCGGGTGCGTTGGGGATGTGGCTGCAGGTGAATCGACAGCCGCGCCAGCGCGGCAATACTCGCAATCTGCTGAACGACGTGCCGCGCCTGATCGAATATGCGTCGTCATTTTTCACGCTGTATCCGGGCGACATCATCCTCACCGGCACGCCGCCGGGCGCGGGTCCGGTAGTGTCGGGCGACACCATCGATACCGGCATCGTCGGCATCGGCTCGATGCGGGTCGAAGTGCGCTGATTCGAGCGCCAGATAGAAGTCGGGGTCGTCGATATCCTTCGACGACCCCGCGCTACCTAATCAATAGCTAAGCTGATTACTAGTCCCTTCCCTGGGTGTGTCGATCACTTCCCCTTACGCGGCTTTTTCGCCGCCTTCTTCTTTCCCCCTGAGCGCGTCTTGCTCTTGGCCGCGACTTTTTTCTGGGCGCCTTTTTTAGCACCTTTTTTCGCCGCGGTTTTCTTGCTGCCGGCGCCTCGGGCCGCCGACTTCTTGCTCGATTTCTTGCTCGACTTCTTCTTCCCACCGGACTTCTTGGCGGGCTTGGCCGGCGCTTTCTTGGCGGGTGCCTTCTTGGCAGGTGCCTTCTTTGCAGGCGCCTTCTTCGCCGGAGACTTCCTCTTGGCAGGCGCCTGCTTGGCGGGCGCAGGCTCGGCCGGAGCTTCGGCGGGCGGAGCTTCCTTGGCCGGCGCTTTCTTCGCGGGCGCTCGCTTCTTTGCGGGCTTCTCGGCTGGAGCGGCGGGCGGCGTTTCGACCGGCGGCGCCTGCTCCTCAGCCGGCGTTTCCGGCTCCACGACCGGCGGCGGCGATTCGGTATCGAGCTTCAACTGTTCAGGCTTCACCTTCTTCTCCTTCTTTTCTGACTTTTTCATGTTCGCCGCCGTGGCGTGGGCCGCGAACATCGCGCCCTGCGGGTCGACCGCTTGCAGGATCCAATCGCCACCCGGCACTTCCATCGGGCCATTGATCACCTTACCGCCGGCGGACTTCACCTTTTTGGCGGTCTGATTCACATCTTTGACGTGCACATAACTCAACCAGGCCGGGCTCGATCCGCTCATGGTCATCATGCCGCCGAACGGCACGTCGCCGAGCCCATAGATCAGATACTTGCCCATCGGCCCCATGTCGTGCTCGACCAGGTTCTCCCAGCCGAACAGCGCGGAGTAGAAATCGAATGCACCGTCTTGGTCGGTGCTGATCAGCTCGTGCCAGGAATGCTCGCCCGGTTGCGGTGGCGTGATCTTGCCGTAGTCCTCGGCAGATTCATACACGCCGAACTTCGCACCGTACGGATCCTGCAGCACCGCGTAGCGGCTGCCGCTGGACAGCGTGTCCACATCCTTCATCACCGAGCCGCCCTTTTGCTTCGCCAGCTCGATGGTCGCATCGATGTCGCCGGTGCCAATGTATGGCAACCAGTGCGGGGCGGAACCGTTGCGCGCGACGGTGGCGCCGATGGGACCGCGCTGCGCGGCGAACATTACGTAAGAAGCATCCTCTTCCCAGGGCTGGGGCTTCCAGCCGATCGCCTTCCCATAGAACGTATGGGCGGCATTGGCGTCCGGCGTCACCAGCTCATGCCAGACGAATCGGCCACGGACACTCTGATCAGCCATCGCGATCTCCCTCGATGAGAACTTTGTTAGGTAATCAAGCGGTCGTATCAAGTGACGTTCGTTGGCGGCTGAGCATACTCCGCTCGTTGGCGCAAAAGTAGTCAACACTCGATCGGCAAACTCACATTGCATGCTCGTGACGCGCGCAGCGCATGCTCGGCCCGACGCAGACTTGCCAAAAACTGGCGATGAGGTACAACAGCACGCCAGGACTCCCACCCTCATCGCAGCAATATCACGGATCTCATGATCACCACGCGGCAGGCGCGGCTCAATCGTCGTGCATTCGTGGGCCTCCTCGGCGCATTCGCGATCGTCACATCGCTGCCGTCGACGGCCGATACTCCGTTGCAGATCTGGTTCATCCGGCACGGCGAGAGCGAGCTCAACGTTCCCGGCAATCCGCGCACCGTGCCCGACAGCGGGGTGAGTTATCCATTGACACGGCGGGGCATGGAACAGGCGCGCGCGCTGGCTGCATCGTTGCACGGCGCGCCGATTACGAAGATCTACACCAGCACCCATCTGCGCGCCGTTCAGACTGCAGACGCAGTGGCGCTCGATCACATCCTCCCGCTGTCGCTCGCGCCGGAAGCGGTCGAGTTCGACCTCGGCGTGGCGCCCGAGTCCACTCAGGACGTTCGCGCGGTCTACGGCGAGCTGACCCGTAAGTGGTTAATCGAAAAAGACCTCGATGCGCGCAATGGCAGCGGCGAAAGCTTCGCCGACGTGCAGCGCCGCTTTCTGCCCTTCGTGCGGGAAGTGATGAACCGGCACGCGCTGGACTCCGGCATCGTCGTGATCGTCGCGCACAGCGCCACACTGGGCCTGATGGTGCCGGTGCTGGCCAGCAATGTGCCGGACGATTTCGCCCTGCGCCATCCGCTGCCGAACACCGGCATCATCAAAACCGAGCTGCGCGACAGCCGGCTGTTCTGTACCGACTGGGCCGGCATCGCGGCCTCTGAGTTCGACGAATAACCCTGTCAACTTCGCCGGGGATAGCCGACGCTACCATGCGGCCCGCATGCACGAGGCAGGCATGGGCTGGAGCGAAATAAGATGTTGCGCAAAGCGTTTTGGATACTGGTGGCGCTGGTTGGCGCCTGCGCGGTCGGCGGTATCGCACTCCATCGCGGCGAGACCATCAATGCCATGTGGATCGTGGTGGCCGCGCTGTGCATCTACAGCCTGGGCTATCGTTTTTACAGCGCGTGGGTCGCGGCCAAGGTATTGAGCGTCGACCCGACGCGCGCCACGCCAGCACTGCGCCTGAACAACGGGCGCGACTTCGTGCCGACCCATCGCTGGATCGTGTTCGGCCATCACTTCGCCGCGATCGCCGGCCCCGGCCCTTTGATCGGCCCTACTCTCGCGGCCCAGTTCGGTTACTTGCCGGGCACCTTGTGGATCCTGGTCGGCGGCGTGCTCGGCGGTTGTGTTCAGGACATGACCATTCTGTTTCTGTCCACCCGACGCAATGGCCGCAGCCTCGGTCAGATGGCACGCGACGAGCTCGGGCCGGTCGGCGGTTTCGCGGCGATGCTCGGCACGCTGACCATCATGATCATCCTGATCGCGGTGCTCGGCCTGGTCGTGGTCAATGCGATGAAGCACAGCCCGTGGGCTACTTCGACGGTGTTCGCGACCATCCCGATCGCGGTGCTGGTCGGGCTGTATCTGCGCAATATCCGCCCGGGCCGCGTGCTGGAAGGATCGCTGATCGGACTGGCGCTGTTGTTGCTCGCCGTAGTCGGCGGCGGTTGGGTCGACTCGCATCCGACGCTGCGCGAGTTGTTCAATCTGCAGGGCAAGCCGCTCGCGTGGTTCGTGATCGGCTATGGGTTCATCGCCGCCGTCCTGCCGGTGTGGCTGCTGCTCGCACCGCGCGACTACCTTTCGACCTTCCTGAAGCTCGGCACCGTGCTGCTGCTGGCCCTGGCCGTCATCCTGATGCGGCCCGAGATCCACATGCCCGCCGTGACCCAGTTCATCGACGGCAGCGGCCCCATCTTCGGTGGCGCCCTGTTCCCGTTCGTGTTCATTACCATCGCCTGTGGCGCAATTTCGGGCTTCCACGCGCTGGTCTCGAGCGGCACGACGCCCAAGCTCATCGGCAACGAGGGCGATGTGCGGCTGATCGGCTACGGCAGCATGATGCTGGAGTCAGTCGTGGCAGTGATGGCGATGATCGCCGCGACACTGCTGCAGCCGGGCGTGTATTTCGCGATCAATAGCGCGCCCGGCGTCGTCGGCGCGACTGCCGAAGCCGCGGTCGCCACCATTTCGGGCTGGGGCTTTCCGGTGACCGTCGAGCAGATGGCATTCCTCGCCAAGGAAATGGGCGAGTCGACGCTGTTCGCGCGCACCGGCGGCGCACCGTCGCTGGCGGTGGGCATGGCGAGTATTTTCTCGAGTGCGTTCGGCGAGGGCATGCTGGCCATCTGGTACCACTTCGCCATCATGTTCGAGGCGGTGTTCATTCTGACCACGCTCGATGCCGGCACGCGCGTCGGCCGCTTCATGCTGCAGGATGCGCTGAGCCATGTATGGAAGCCGCTGGGCGAGACCTCGTGGTATCCCTCCGTGCTGCTCACCAGCGCTCTGGTGGTCGCCGGCTGGGGCTACTTCCTGTACATCGGCGTGGTCGACCCGAACGGCGGCATCAACATTCTGTGGCCCTTGTTCGGCATCGCCAATCAGCTGCTGGCCGGCATCGCGCTGAGCGTCGCAACCGGCATCCTGATCAAGCAAGGCAAGCTGCGCTATTGCTGGGTCACCGCCGTGCCGCTGGCATGGCTGGCGATCGTCACGACCTCAGCGACCTGGCAGAAAGTGGTCTCCAGCGACCCGCGCATCGGGTTCCTGGCGGCGGCGGACCAGATGGCGGCCAGGCTGGCCTCCGGCGCAATGCCGCCCGAGCAGGCCGCGGTCGCGCCCCAATTGATCTTCAATCAGCGCCTCGACGCAGTGCTTGCGGTGTTGCTGTCGGCGATTCTCTGGGTTGTCATCGGCGACATGGTGCGTGTTAGCCTGCGCGCCATTCGTGGCCAGCCGGTGCCTCCGAACTCGGAGGCACCGCACGTCCACATCAGCAGCGTCAAGATCGGCGCGGAGGCAGCATGACATGCAACGACTGAGATCCTTCTTCGGCCTGGCCTGGAGCATGATTCGGTCGCTCGCCACGGATGACGCTTACGACAAATATCTCGCTCACCATGCGCACGCGCACGCCGGCTCACCGCCAATGAGCCGACGCGCCTTCTATCTCAAGCAACAGCACTGCAAGTGGACCGGAGTGACGCGCTGCTGCTGAGTCCTGCCCCTCAGACCACGAATCCCTGCCTGACAATCGGCAGCTTTCTGAGCCGCTTGCGGGTCGCCGCGTGGATCGCATTACAGACCGCCGGAGCAACCAGCGCGACCGAAGGCTCACCCATGCCGCCGGGCTTTTCATCGCTGTTCAGCAAGTGAATCTCGATGACCGGCGTTTCATTCATGCGTAGCAGCCGATAGGTATCGAAGTTCTGCTCCTGCACCTTGCCGTTGACGACGTTGATTTCGCTGAACAGCGCCGCGGTCAAGCCGAACACAATGCCGCCTTCGGCCTGGGCCTGGACGATGCCGGGATTCACCATCTGGCCGCAGTCGACCGCACAGACGATGCGATGGACTTTGAGCTTGTTGCCGTCGAGCGAGATCTCGGCGACCTGAGCCAGATAGGAATCGTAGCCCGACATCAAGGCCACCCCCTGATAACGTCCTTGCGGCGGACTGCCCCAGTTCGCCTTGCGAGCGGCGACATCCAGCACCGACAGCCAGCGCGGTTGTTTGGCCAGCAAGGAGCGACGGAACTCGACCGGGTCCAGCTGTGCTTCAGCCGCCAGCTCGTCCATGAAGCTTTCGATGGCGAAGCAATTGAGGGCATGACTCACCGAGCGCCAGTAGCCCACGTCGAGCCCGACCTCGTGGCGCAAATAGTCGATGGATAGATTGGGCACATCGTAAGGAAAGTTATGCGCCGCCTCGATCGAGAACGGATCGGGCGTTCCCTCTGGCACGGCGCCTGGCGCCCAGCGTGCAGTCACGGACGGCGCGACCAGATGCACCTTCACCGTATTCAACCTGCCATTGGCATCGAACGCAGCAGACAGCGTGTTGCGAGCCGGCGGGCGATATTTGTCATGCGTCGTATCGTCCTCGCGCGTCCACAGCAACTTCACCGGCTTGTTGACGGCCTTCGCACATTCGACCGCGGCGGGAACGAAATCGACATCCAATCTGCGACCGAAGCCGCCGCCGAGGAACGTGGTGTGCACGAACACTTTTTCCGGCGGCAAGCCGGCAGCTTGCGACGCCGCGGCCTGCGCCATCCCTTGCACTTGAGTGGGCGCGTACACATGGCAGCCATCATCGCGAAACTCGACCGTGCAGTTCTGCGGTTCCAACGTTGCATGCGCGAGCAGTGGCAACTCATAAGTCGCCTCGACGCGTCGGCGATTCTGTTGCCAACCCGCATCGACGTCGCCTTCCTTGCGAACATCCAACCCCTTGCCGCTCGACGCCGTCTTCAATCCGGCATAGATGGCTGCACTGGTGAGTTTCGCCGCGGCGCCGGGACTCCACTGAATATCCAGCGCATCGCGCGCGGTCTTCGCTTGCCACCAAGTGTCTGCGACCACGGCCACACCCGCCGACGTTTGCAGCACCTCGCGCACGCCGGGCATCGCCTTCGCTTTATCGGCGTTGAAGCTCTTCACCGCGCCGCCCAACTCCGGCGGCTGCGCAAGTGCCGCGTACAACATGCCAGGCAAGCGCATGTCGATGCCGAACTGCGCACTGCCGTCCACCTTTGACGGTGTATCGAATCTCGGCAACGTTTTGCCGATGTATTTGAAGTCGTTGTGTCCTTTGACCTGAACATGCTCGGGCGCCGGCAGCGCGGCGGCAGCTGCAGCCAACTCGCCGAAAGATGCACGACGAGATGTAAACACCACGTAGCCGTCCGCCACCGTGCATGACTGCGGTGGCGCACCCCATTCCTTCGCGGCAGCGGCAATCAGACGCACACGCGCTTCGGCGCCGGCCATACGAATCTTGTCCCAAGCCTCGCGAACACTCGTGCTGCCGCCCGTGGCCTGCACGCCGAGCAGCTTGTTCACGTATTCGTTGCCAGGCGGCGCGAATTCAACTTTGATGGTCGCGGGCTCGACGCCCAGCTCTTCGGCGAGCAAGGTCGGCAGTGCGGTGTACACGCCTTGCCCCATTTCCGATTTGTCACAAAACATCGTGATGGAGCCGTCGGTGCCGATCTGCAGCCAGGCGTTCGCCTTGATGAGCTGCGGCGGCCCGGACGGCGTCGCGACTTGCTCCGGTTTGCTACAGCCCGGCAAGTAACAGGCAATGACCAGACCGCCGGCGGCAGTCGCGGTCGATTTCAGAAAGCTGCGACGGGACAGATCGCCCAGGATCGAACCAGGTGAAGTCGCCATGTCAGGTGCCCTCCTTAGCCGTCTGCGCCTGACCGGCAGGCTGCGTGAACGAAGTCGGGCGGCTGAGGGGATCCTGCGGCAGACCGGAAAGGATCGCAGCAGCTTTGTGAATCGCCTTGCGAATCCGCGGATAGGTGCCGCAGCGACAGATGTTGCCGCTCATCGCCGCGTCGATATCGGCATCGGCCGGCTTCGGATTGTGTTTGAGCAGCGCCACCGCCGACATAATCTGTCCGGACTGACAGTAGCCGCATTGAGGCACATCGATTTCCATCCAGGCCTGCTGCACCGGATGACTGCGATCCGGCGACAGGCCTTCGATGGTGGTTATCGCCTTGCCGACGACGGCATCGACCGGCGTGATACAGGCGCGGGCCGGCGCGCCATCGACATGAACGGTGCACGCTCCGCACAGCGACATCCCGCAGCCGTACTTGGTGCCCGTCAACCCCAACGAATCCCGGAGCACCCAGAGCAGTGGCGTATCCCCCGCCACCTCCACATCGCGTGGCTGACCATTAACCGTGAGCTTGATCATGTTAGAAATCCTCACCGGCTTAGAGTTGTACGATTGGAATATATGCCTGCGAGAACAAATTCACACTCCGTATTCCTGCAGCGCAAAAGCCGCAACTGAACGGCGTCGCTGAACGAACTGTGCAGACAAATCCGTTGTCTCTAGGCCGCGACGTTTCATGTCGGAATGTTTGACACGTTTTAGCAGCCTGTGTAATTAACCGCAGCTCGTTCAACTTGAGGAGTGTGCCGATATGGCGTTGTGGAAAGATCAGTACGGCCGCGAACAAAACACACCTGATCCCGCCCCGGAGAAGACCGTGGCAACCGTCGCCAGTGTCGAGACGGCCCGTACCTCCGCGCCAGCGGCCCGCTCCGCCGGCGCTGCCGAGAGCAAGGAATCCGTGCTGGCCGCCGGCCTGACCATCGAAGGCAAGATCGAAGGCGCGGGCAACGTCCGCATTGCAGGTAATTTCAAGGGTGACGTGAATGTGCAGGGCAACCTGACCATCGAGCAGGGCGCCAAGATCACGGGCAGCGTCCGCGCCAACACCGTCGTGGTCGGCGGCGAGCTGGAAGGCAATATCGATGCCGCCACCCGCGTCGAGCTGCTGCAGACCGGCGTGCTGAACGGCGACCTGAAGGCTGGCTCGCTCACCGTCGCCGCGGGCTCGCGCATGCGCGGTCGTGCCGAATTCGGCTGGGATGACAAGGGCGGCAAGTAATAGCAATGCCCTCGATAGGTCCGGGACGCGCGGCTGCCTACGGCAAAACGCGCGTCTGTCCGCATTGCAAGTCGACCATTCTCGAAAGCGCGAGCATCTGCCCCGCGTGCAAGCACCACTTGCGCTTCGATCCCAAGGCCGTCGCGGAACGTAAGGCACAGGCCACGTTCTCGGCCTTGCGGGTCGAGGGCGGATTCCGCCATCCGGCCGAAGGCGAGCCTTGGGAATATTCAGTCGTGATCTCGATACGCAACGACCGCGGCGAAGAGGTGGAGCGCAAGGTGGTCAATGTCGGCGCGCTCAGTGCCAATGAGGGCAGAACCGTCACACTATCCGTCGACGTGTATAAGCCGCCAGAGAAATAGCGCAAACTGGCGCCATGCCACGTTTGTATCTGGTTCGTCACGCCAGACCGGCCGCGTCCTGGGGCGAGGATCCCGATCCTGGCCTCGATGCCACCGGCTTGACTCAAGCCCAGGCCACGGCTGAAGAGCTTGCGCGCTCGCTGTCGCGCCTGCCGCTTTACTCCAGCCCGATGCGCCGTTGCCGGGAGACCGCGCAGCCGCTCGCGCAAATCTGGTTCTGCAATGTCGAGCTGATGCCCGCGGTCGCCGAGATTCCCTCGCCGCCCATCCCCTTCTCCGCACGACGCGACTGGCTGATCGCGGCCATGCGCGGCACGTGGCAGCAGCTGCACGAGAATGCACCGGCGGGTTCGATCGATTACCTGCAATGGCGGCGCGATCTGCTCGAGTCATTGCTCGCCATCAAGCACGACTGCGTCATCTATTCTCATTTCATCGCAATCAATGCTGCGGTCGGCGCCGCACAGAAAACCGACGATGTCGTGTGCTTCCGTCCGGATCATGCGGCGGTGACGGTTGTCAGCAACGACAGGAAGCGCCTGCGCGTGGTCGAGCTCGGCAGGCAAGCCGATACGCTGGTGCTCGCCCGACAGTAAGGCGTCTGACAGCCCGGTGTCGGGCAAAAGACTCGTGACCCAGAGCGCTGAATATTCCGTTCGCCGACCGGCGACCGGAATGTTACCGCCCACCTATAATCCGCGCGCCAACCCAAAGAGCCCAGGGGGCCGGAGATCACGTCATGAGCCTGTCACTGTACGACGCCTCGATTCCCACGTTCCTGCATTCGTTGCGCAGCCTGAAAGCCATCCTCGAAAAGGCCGTGGCGCACGCCGAAGCGCGCAAGTTCGATCCCAATGTGTTCGTTTCGATGCGGCTGTACCCGGACATGCTGCCGTTGAGCCGTCAGATTCAGATCGCCAGCGATGCCGCCAAGGGTGCGGCTGCGCGCCTGAGCGGCAGCGAGCCGCCGAAGTTCGAGGACAACGAGGCCACCCTGGCCGAGTTGATCGCGCGCGTGACCAAGACCATCGACTATCTGGAAGGCTTCAAGCCGGAGCAGCTCGAGGGCGATGACAACCGCGTCATTACGATCAAGACGCCGCGCATGACGTTCAACTTCAAGGCGGTGGATTTCGTGCGCCACTGGGCGCTGCCGAACGTCTTCTTCCACATCACGACCGCGTACGCACTGCTGCGTCATGGCGGCGTGGAGATCGGCAAGGCCGATTTCCTGGGGCCCGTGCCTCAGGTCTGATCGATTCGATCGGTTCGAGCAGGAGGGGCCGGCGCTACCGCCGGCCCCTTTTCTTTTACTCGCGTTCGATCTGATAGAGCGTGACCGTGCCGCTGATCTCGTTGGCGATCACCAGCAATGGCGAGCGCGTCGGACTGTCCTTGGCATCGATGAACAACAAGCCTTCGGGACCGAGATCGCCAGCAGCCGGGGCGTTGTACGGATCGACCGAGAAGTCACGATTGTTGGTGTAGTCCACGAAGAACGGCGCATGCGGATTGGTGATGTCGTAAGTGATTACGCCGCCCATGCGCTCCAGGCCAACGAACGCATAACGCCGCTTACCGACCATACCCACCGCCAGACCTTCCGGCTCCGGACCTTTGTTGTCCGAACGGCTGTCGAAGGTGCGATCTTCGTGGCTGGCGTTGAAGAACGCCGGATTGCTCGCCGCGACGATGCGCTCGAAGTCGCTGCCGCTATCGAACACCTGGACGCCGTTGGCTTTCCAGATCGAGAACGAACGACCGCCCAGCGTATACAGCGACACGTACAGGCCATCGCCATTCGCATCCCCCAATGCCTTGGTGACATTGAGACGACCGAGGTTGGCATTCTTCTGCAGCTCAGCGGCATCCGGGAACGCGACCGGATCCAGCGCCAGCGAGCCGACGCGCGCTTCTTCGGCGAAGCCGTCCCAATCGCGGGCATCGCCCTCATTGGCGGTGATCAGATAGGTGATCCCATCGACACGGAACGATGCGATTGCATCCGGCTGGTACATGCCGAACACCGGCCAGTTACGGATATTGATGGCGTCGTCGCGATCCGACGCGTCGAGGCCCGGCACCTTCAACAAGCCCAGCGTCGGCTTCTCCGGGGTATATCCAGGCGCCAGCGAGAACTTGCCCGTGGCGTTGTCGATGACGATGCCGGCGACGCCGAAATCATTGTCGTTGATCAGCGCGAGCTGGCCGTTGTCGAGCACCGCCAGACCTTCGACCTTCTCGACCGACGCGTAGCCGGCGCTCGCCAGATCCACGTGCAGCGTCTTCTTCATCGGAACGACGCCGACCGTGGCCAATTCCTCCTCGGTCATTTGATCGACGCTCTTCTGCACGCCCCCGACGTTGAACAGACCCAGCGCAGAAATATCCGTCGCGCCGTTGAGCCTGGTCGCATAGATCTTCTTCGTGATGGTCTCGATCGGATCCTCCGGCAGAGCATCGTCATCGCGTTCGACGACCAGGAAGCCACCCGGAACTGCAGCGACATCGCCGATCTTGTCAGCGCGCGTGTCATCGGCGCTCACTGCCGGCGGGTTGTCCATCACATACAGGAACTGACGAGTCGCGCGCGTTTCAGGATCGTATTCGATCACGCGCACGTTCTTCATCGCATTCAGCGCGGCGTTGCCCAACGTCGCCGGATTGCGCATCGGGCTCTGCACGAATGCGTAGATCTTGCCGTCCTGAATCGCAATACCTTCCATGCCGCGATTCTGGCGGCGCTGCGCGATCACCGCCGGCAGCGCTTCGACGCCATACTCACCCGCCTGGCCCGGCGCCGGCACCGGCTTGCCCGCGGCGGCATGCGTGCCGATCGGCACCAGCCGCTCGATCAGCCTGCCCTCGCTGTCGAAGTGATAAATCGACGGACGATATTCGTCGCACATCCAGAACGAGCCGTCCTCGGCAATGGCGATGCCTTCGAGATCCGCGCCGAGCGGATCGAGCGCGGTGGGCTTGCCAAACAGATCGACGCCGATCTCATCGTTGTACGGTTGATTGGTGTCGTTCGACAGCACGGCGTTCGGCAGGCCGGTGAGCGGCTTGCCATTCGCCTGCTGCAGCAGAATCTGTTGCTGCAACTGGAACCCGCCGGTGTACGGATCGAGCGTGAAGCGCACCAGGCGCGGTGTGAACTCAGGCAACAGGAACGGACGGTTGATACCGGTCGGCTCGCCGTTCGGGCCACGATCGGTGTGAGTGATGAACTTCAGCTTGCCATCGCCCGTGGTGCCTTCGAACGCCAGGCCCGAGAAGCCGCCGAGGTACAGTGTCTGCCCACCCACGGTGGTGCCGATCGCTGGCAGCTTGTTCCATTCATAAGTCGCCGTGGTGAACGGCTGCTCGCTGTAATCCTTGTAGCCCAGCGGCAGCAGATTGGTCAGCGACGCGCTCTTGATGTCGATCTCGGCGATGGCATTGTTTTCCTGCAACGTCACATACGCGGTGCGCGAATCTTCGGTGACGGCAATGTATTCAGGCTCGAGATCCTGCGCGGCGCTCGCGCCAGGGCCATAGATGCGAATGCCCTGGGCGCGCAGCTTGGCTTCCTTGCCATTGAACTGAGTGAACGACACCGTGCGCACATCGCGGTCGCTCAGCTGTTTCCATTGCTTCGAATTGCGCGGCACCGGCACGATGCTAACGGAACCTTCCGGATCGACGTGACCAGGGCCGTAGCCGCTCGGCTCGCCTTCGTTGGCGGTCAGCACGCTGCTGCCGTCTGGAGTGAAAGTGATCATGTCGGGCAACGCGCCCACCTTCACTGCTTTGATCAGCTTGCCATTGGCGTCGTAGAAGGCAACGTGACCGGGATCCGTCTTCGGGCGGCTCTCGATGGCGACAGCGACCACGCCGTCGCGCACGGCGACGCTGTTCGGCGAGCCGATGGTGCCAGTGTCGATGGTCGTAACCTTCTTCGGCTGCGACGGATTGCGCACGTCGAGAACATCGACCGTCGAGGTCGCGGCATTCACCAGAAACAAACGCTTGCTCGAGGCATCGAACGCGACGATTTCCGCCGAGCCCACCCCGCCGGCATCGTAAGTCGCCAGCGGCTTCAGCTTGAGGTTGCCCTGGTCTTCATCCCGACCCTTACCATGATCGCCAGCGCTTGCCGGCGCAGCAGACTGAAACAATGCAACCGCGATGGCCGCGGCCACGCAGGAACGAGACGCGTTGGACATGAGGGCTCCGGGATCGAAAGGATGTTGTTTGCTGCCGTGCCTGCGCCTCTTCCCTGAGGCAGCCATCCATGCCCGGCTTATTCCCGGGCTATTCTTGTTTCGATGTATGACGCCTTAATGACAGCGCCGCATCGATGTGCGTCTGTGGCGAGCGACTAGATCGCTCGCAAGGCCATGGCCACGGGCAAGCGTGCGGCTGTCTCTTATACACATCTGACGCTGC
>NZ_LSRW01000002.1:0-177927 GCF_003104955.1 Steroidobacter cummioxidans
GGCTCGGAGATGTGTATAAGAGNCAGGGCGCAGGCTTCGGCATGCGCACCGGGAACGCGATGTGGTCGGAATACTTCCGCACCAGGGAACGAATGCGATATTGATCGGCGAACTCGTGATCGCCTTCTTTCAAATGCAGCACGATGCGCGTGCCGCGCTCGGGCAGCTCCACATCCGAGACAGTGAATTCACCGTCCGCGGCCGACGTCCAATGCACGCCAGCACCCGCTTCGAGACCGGCACGGCGCGAGAACACTTCGACTTTGTCGGCGACGATGAACGAGGAGTAGAAGCCCACGCCGAACTGACCGATCAGCTGTGCATCCTTCTTCTGATCGCCGGTGAGCTTGGCGAGGAAGTCGGAGGTGCCGGACTTGGCAATGGTACCCAGGTGCTCGATGGCTTCCTGACGGCTCATGCCGATGCCGTTGTCGACGATGGTGACGGTATGCGCCTTGTCATCCGCGTCGATGGTGATGGTGAGCTCAGCGCCCCCTTCCAGCAGCTCGGGCCTGGCAAGCGCCTCGAAACGCAGCTTGTCGAGCGCGTCGGACGCGTTGGAGATCAACTCGCGGAGAAAGATTTCCTTGTGGCTGTACAGCGAATGGATCATCAGCTTCAGCAGCTGCTTCACCTCGGCCTGAAACCCCAGCGTCTGGGTCTGGGTCTCGTGCATGCCCGTGTCGTTCATTTAATGCTCTCCATAAGTTCGCGTCGCGCAGTCGGCCCGCCAGATGGCACAGTTAGCCGGAATGCGGTGAGACCGGTCCGGGAGTCCGAAACCAGCCATGATATTTGACGCGTGGGCTAATGGGGACCCGCGAGGAGCTTTCAAGAGCCGGGGTCCGAGCATTCTCCCCGATATATTTTTCGGGGAGTCGCTTAGCGGGAATCAGTCGTCGTTGGCCAGCGCCGCGCGGCGGCGGCGCCAATAGTCATACAGCGAAGCGGACAGCATCAGGCCAATCGCGGCGAGCGTGGCCTGGGGCGCCAGCACCAGCGCGAATCCAGTGAGCGCGAACAAGGCGAAAGCCAGCAGGAAACCGAGAATGTTCGCGGCCTTGTGGCGGGCGGCACACAGGGCATCGTCAAGGTTGTCCCACCACAGCAGCAGGAATTCCATAGGGGTCCTCAAAGTTGATGGCGACGACTCTAGCGGCGACCAATTGGGGTCGGTGTGAGCCGACTCACAGCAACGGCAGGCATGGCCGGTGATGATCGTCACAACTCTGAGCTTGCGGCGTCGCGAAACGCTGCGTAGGCTGATTCACGACAGAAACTGACTCTATTTGGCAGGCAACTGTCAGGGCAGCGTCGGCGAGCATGCAAAAGATCGTCGTATTGAATCCCAAAGGCGGCTCCGGCAAGACCACGATAGCGACCAATCTGGCCAGCTATTTCGCGGTCGAGAAACTGCGCCCGACGCTCATGGACATGGACGCCCAGGGCTCGAGCACGCATTGGCTCAGCAAGCGCAGTCAGGAGCAACCGCTGATCCACGGCATTGCCGCGTACGAACGTAATACAGGAATGACCCGCAGTTTCGCCACCCGTCTGCCGCTGGATACACAGCGCCTGGTGGTGGATACGCCCGCCGCGGTCGAGCCTCAGAAACTTCCCGACATCACCCGCAATGCCACTGCGGTGCTGGTGCCGGTGCTGCCGTCGGACATCGACATTCACGCCGCGGCTAAATGCATATCCAATCTGCTGCTGATTGCCAAGCTTCGTCGCGACGAACAGCGCATCGCCGTGATCGCCAACCGCGTGAAGAAGCAGACGCTGGTCTACAAGTCGCTGATGAAGTTTCTGGAGAACCTGCAGATTCCAGTCATCGCGACGTTGCGTGACTCGCAGGCTTACATCCGCTCGGCGGAAACCGGCTACGGTGTGTTCGAAATGAAGCCGAATGGAGTGCGCGAAGATCTGGAGCAATGGTTGCCGCTGGTTGGCTGGCTCGCGCAACGCAAGCCACTGCCCATCGAGCCGGGCACCCCGGCCATTACTTCGGCGCTGACTTCGGCACCGAAGACCGCGACTACCTCGCTCGAATCGATCGTGCCGCCGACGCCACCTGCAAAGCCCGTGTTGGCTCAGGCGCTCGCCGCTATACCCGCTGCCCCGAAGCCCGTCGCTGAATCTTCGACGCCGCCGCAGTTGAGCCCGGCTGCGGTCACGAATGCCCTTGCCAGTCCGGCCAGCGCGCTGACTCCTCGGGGCTCCAGCGGCGCGACAAAAATCGAGCGCTCCGAATCGTTGCTGCCGTCACTGCTTCGCCGCGTGTTCGGCTGAAGCAGTCTTTCAAGAGCGCCGTTACTTGCCGCTCTTCGTATCCTTGTCCCAGCTGCTCTTCACCTTGTCGGTCCAGCTCTTGTAGTTGGACCAGGTGTGCAGCGAGCGCGTGATGGCAGCGTGACGCGAGTTGCTCGCCGGCGGCGAGCGATCGAGCCAGTTGGCTCGCTGCGGCTCACGCGGCGCGCTCGTGCCAGCGCGAACGATGGCACCTGAGTTCTCGCCCACCCAAGCGCGATGCCGGCCGGTGGCGGTCATCTCATCGATCTTCGGTTCGGTCGTGGTCATGTGTGATCTCCTGTTGCGAGCCAACTTACGGAGCGCACACCACACGCAAGAGGAACTACATCACAGCCATCGAGTGACGTCTCCAGACTGCGACAGCCATCGCAAGGGAGGCGCTACTGACACTAGTGTCACGTCACAAAGCGCGGCTGATTTAACCGGCCGTTATTCATTATTGGAGTGATCGCGCCACGTCGCGCGCAAAACACATCGATGCACACGCGCGTTCATCTGCGCGAGTGGCAAATGCGTCGACACCTAAAGAATGTTTTATTTCGCGGCGAGCAATGCAGCAAAGGCTGGCTTGATCTCATCGAGGATGTCGTGGATCGCTGCCGGCACGAGGCTGCTGAAGACGTCGAGCAGCACCACTGCGTTCACGATCGCATCCTGCCGGCTCGCAGCGCGCAAACGCGTCGCCATGCCGCGATTCACCGAATGCACACCTCGATACACGCGCTCGAGATCGTCGAGCGCCAGATCCGCCGAGCCACCTTCGCGCGCCGAGTAGTGCTGAGCAAGCAAGTACATCGACGCGACTCGATACGCCGTCTCCGATTCGCTCGAGAACGGCAGATGAAACCGCGCCATCGGGCGAAACACCGCAGTGCGCGGGCATCCGCTCGACGCCATGATCAAGCCTATCAGCGAAGCGAGTGCCTGCTGTGCGGCCAGCGTTGCGACCACCTGGCGCTCTTCGCTCTCCACCGTCACTTTCACCTTGTCGTAGGACACGATGTCGGTGAAGCCATCGATCACGCCGGACAGCTGCAAGGCGGCCGGACAATGCGGCGTCTCGGCGGCGTTGAACGGACAACCGGTGCATTGATTGAAGCTGAGCGCGGTCCATGCCGGCGGCTCGGCGACGGCCGGTGGCGACAGCTCCGCTGTGTCGCGATCCAGCTCCAGCTCGAACACTCGTTCCTGGGAATCCGGCAAAGTGAATCGATAGGTGAGCGCAACCTTGCTCATGCGACCAGCCGATAGCAGGGCTTGTATTCGCCCGCCAGCTTCATGCGTCTCTGCCGCACGAAGGCCGACAACAGCTCGTCGAGCAACGTCATCACTTCCTTGTCACCGTGCAGCTCGAAGGGACCGCGCGCCTCGATGGCGTGAATGCCGTTTTCCTTCACGTTGCCCGCGACAATGCCAGAGAAGGCGCGGCGAAGATTGGCGGCCATCACATGCGCAGGCAGATCCCGACGCAGCTCGAGGCGCGCCATGGCCTCGTGCGTCGGCTCGAAGGGCCGCTGGAACTCGTCGGGGATCTTCAGCAGCCAGTTGTAGTTGTACGCATCGCTCTTGGCGCGCCGATATTCGCGCACGGCTTCGATGCCCTTGAGCGCTTCACGCGCCGCCTGCGGCGGATCGCCGATGATGATCTTGTAGCGGCTGCGCGCGGCCTCGCCGAGCGTCGCGCCGATGAAGCGATCGATCTGACCGAAATATTCAGCAGACGACGGCGGTCCGGTGAAGATCACTGGCAGCGGCTGCTCGGCATTGGCCGGATCGAGCAGGATGCCGAGCAGATACAGAATCTCCTCGGCCGTGCCGGCACCGCCTGGGAACACGATGATGGCGTGCGCGCAGCGAACGAACGCTTCGAGACGCTTCTCGATGTCCGGCATGATGACCAGCTGATTGACGATTGGGTTCGGCGGCTCCGCGGCGATGATGCCCGGCTCGGTCATGCCGATATATCGGCCCTCGCGAATGCGCTGCTTGGAATGGCCGATGGTGGCGCCCTTCATCGGGCCCTTCATTGCGCCCGGACCGCAGCCCGTGCAAACGCTCAGCGCGCGCAGACCGAGCTCGTAGCCGACCCGCTTGGTGTAGTCGTACTCCACCGAGCTGATGGAATGACCGCCCCAGCACACCACCAGGTCGGGCCGGCCCTTGTAGTCGAGAATCCGCGCGTTGCGCAGGATGTGATAGACCGCGTTGGTGACGCTGGCCGAGTCGTTCAGATCGAAGCGCTGGCTGCCGAGAATGGCATCGTGGATGTAGACGATGTCGCGCAGCACCGCGAACAGATGCTCCTTGATGCCGCGGATCATCGAGCCGTCGACGAACGCGCTCGCCGGCGCATTCTTCACTTCGAGCTTGATGCCCCAGGCCTGGCGGCCGAGCTTGATCTCGAAGTCCTTGTAGCGATCGAAGATGGCGCGCACGTCGTCGGACTCGAGGCCCGAGGTGAGCACCGCCAGCGCGCAGCGGCGGAACAGATCGTAAACGCCGCCCTGCCCCGAGCTGAGCAGCTGTTGCACTTCACGCTGCGAAAGGTTTTCCAGGCTGCCCAGCGGCGAGACTCTGGCATCGACCACTCCTTCGGGTTCGGCCTGGGTTATCGAGGCCGAGGCGCGTCCGTCATTGGACGGCGCCTTCATCTTGAGCTCTCTTTCACGGCAGGATCTCTATGGGCGTGTCGGGTGGCGTCATCAACCAGATTTCCACCATGTCCGAATTGGACACAGCGATGCAGCCCTCGGTCCAGTCGACATTCGAGTAGTAGTCGCGGGACTTTTTCGGAGTGTTCGGCTGACCATGGATCATGATCGCGCCGCCTGGACGCAGGCCCTGGGCGCGGGCGCGCTTCACGTCCTTGTCGTTCGGATAGTCGACCAGGATGGACAGAAAATATTCGCTGTTTGGGTTCCGACGCGTCAGGCGATAAACGCCTTCGGGCGTGCGGAAGTCGCCCTCGAACTGCTTATGACCTTCCGGCCGCAGCCCCAGCGCGATCTTGAACGTGCGTAACGCAGCGCCGTTACTCATGAGGTACAACTTGCGCTCTGCTTTGTGTACCAGAATCTTGTCCGCCAGCGGCAGTGCCGCTTCGAC
This sequence comes from Steroidobacter cummioxidans, assembly GCF_003104955.1. Classification (NCBI taxonomy): domain Bacteria; kingdom Pseudomonadati; phylum Pseudomonadota; class Gammaproteobacteria; order Steroidobacterales; family Steroidobacteraceae; genus Steroidobacter; species Steroidobacter cummioxidans. Next base: position 5,419 of record NZ_LSRW01000002.1, read on the forward strand.
GCTGGAGGAAACCAGGGCCGAGGACTGCAATGGCGTTTCCGCCCGCAGCGGGGCGGCGGAGAAAAGAACCAACGAAGCGGTGACTAGGGCAGCAATGTTTCGCGGCATAGGTGTATGCGATGGTCAACGCTGACGGAGTATAGCGTGGCTGGGACTTATGTCGGCTCGCGAACCGGACGATTGAGCCTGTAGGGCATCTTCCATGTGCATCTTGGCGACACGGCGGGGAAAAACCGTGATTTGGATCACCAAGTGCGCCGCTTCAGTTTTGGGATTCCAGCGTCACGCCGGTGCATTCGCGCAGCGCCGGGCCGGTCTGCGCCCGCAGCCGGTATTTGCGGCCGCCAAATACCTCCACTTCCAATGCATGGCGGGAAACGGCCTTGGTCTCGGCAATCCGGCAGTCGACCAGCAAATTGTGCGTGCCTTCCAGCACCTCGACGGTGGTCTGAGTCATACCGATGTCGCGACCATCGACTTGCCGCAAGATCACGGTGACCGGCGAGCCGGCGGTCACCACCGGATCGCCAGTGATGCGCGCCACTTCGTCCCGATCGCGTTTCGGTCCGTCATACAGCTGCGCGCTCATGCAACCGCTGACCAGGATCGCGGTGCTGGCAAGCAGCGTTGCTTGGAATGATTTCAAACCGACGGCTCCGACACACCTGTAGCTTCGACCAGCGGAATCACCAAACGTGCCCCAGGCTGCAGCGCGCCCAGGTCGAGATCCGGGTTGTACTGGCGCAGCAGCCAGATCGGAATGTTGTAGCGCTGCTGAGCCAGCACCCACACCGACTCGCCGCGCTTGATCACGTGCTCGCTGGTGCCCTGGATGCGGAATTGCGTGAAGAACGCTTCCTGCAGAGCACGATGGTATTCCGTGCGGCGCGCTTCGAACTGGTCGGGCGTGACCTTGGAGAAGTCCAGCTTCACCTTGCGGCCGATCACCACCGGCGTCGCCGTTGAGAGGCGGTTCAGCTGTCGCAGCTGGCTGGAGCGCACGTCCAGCCACTCGGCGTAGTGACCGAGCGTTTCGGCGGCCTGCACGATGATGGTGTTGCTGCCCTTGACGCTGTAGTCGGCGGGATCGGCCGATGCAGCCGTCTGCGTGCCGGGCACCAGCGCCGGTCCGATTTCCTCGGCTTCACGCTCCGACTCCGGCTCGACCGCTTCAGCTTCGGCAGGCGGTGCGGCGACCGCAGCGATCGTCTCCACCGGCACTTCCGCTTCGACCGGCGGCTTGGCGCGCGCCGACGCCGCCAATGCCAGCACCTGACCTTCGTAGATGAACTGGCGATTGCGGATGTTGTTCATCTCCATCAGCTGGTCTTCAGTCAGACCATGATTCTTGGCGATTTTGCCGAGCGTGTCGCCACGACGGACCACATAGCGCTCGCTGCCAACCACACCGGTCGGCGGCGTCGGCCTGGCGGCCGGCAATACCGGCGGCGGCGTTTCTTTCTGCGTCTGCGCGACCCTGGCCGCCGGACGAGTGCCCTTCGAGGGCAGTTCGAGCACCTGACCGACGCGCAGGCGGAAGGGATGATTCAGATCGTTCAGGTCCGCCAGCTGCTGCTGGCTCACGCCATAACGGCCGGCGATGACCGACAGAGTTTCGCCGCTTTCCACACGGTGCTGCGAGTCGGCGAGCAGCACTTCAACCGACTCGGCGGGGCCGGAGTTCAGTTTGGCCATCACGCTCGACAGATCGATATGCGAGGGCACGCGGAACTCATAACCCTTGGGCACACTCCGCCCACCCTTCCACACGGTGTTCAGCAACGCCGGATTCAGGCGCCGCAGCTCTTCTCGATCCACATCGAGGGTGGTCGCGATACGACTGGCCGGAACCGGCTGCGGCAGCTTCAACACCAGGCTGTTGTCCGCAGCATTGCGCCGCACGCCAGGAAAGAACTTCTCCGGATTCTGGTCGATTTCCAACGCGGCCAGGAACGCGAGATAGAAGTTGCGCGAAGCAAAGCCGAATGAACGGCTGTTGTACTTGCGCACGATGGTAGTGATGTCGCTGGTGCCGAGTTGCTCCTGAGCGCGCTTCATGCCGCCAGGACCATGGTTATAGGCGGTCAGCGCCAGCGGCCAGCTGCCGAGCACGATGTAGTTCTGCTCGAGGAAGCGCGCCGCCGCCTCGGTGGAACGGTACGGATCGAGACGCTCGTCGACCACGGCGTCGATGCGCAGAAAACGACGGCCCGTGGCGCGCATGAACTGCCACATGCCGGCGGCACCGACCTTGGAATATGCGTATGTGTTGAACGAAGACTCGACGTGTGGCAGCGACGCCAGCTCGCGCGGCAAGCCCATCTTCCCGAACGTATCGGCGATGTGATCGTGCCACGCGCCGGAACGCACCAGGCCTTCGCGGAAGCGGTCGGCCTGACCCAGCTGGAAACGCACCGCTTCGGAGGCCTGCTCGAAACGTGAACGACGCGTGTTTTTCGGCCACAGCGCCTGAACGCGCTGTTCTTCTGCGCTCAAATCCTCGGCACCGCTCGCGAGGCGCTCCAGGATGCGCGAATACTTCTTCTTGGCGTCCTCGATGCGATTGGAGCGTGTCTTGGGAGCAATATCCGAGGGGAACCGCAGCACTTCATAAACGACCCGCAGGTCTTCGGGATCGTGCAGCAGACCGCCTTCGGTCGTGACCTCAGTGTAGATGCGGCGCCAGAACGCGATGTCGGGCTCCAACTCCGCCGGTCGCACAAAGTGCTCGCTCTGGTTGGCGCTGGCACGCGCGGGCAGAGCCACCGCCATCGCGAGCGATGCGAGCAACAACAGCAGGGTGAGGCGATACGGGGTCGTCTTCATGAAGGAGCGCGTGAACGGGAGAGTCGAGGCGAGCAAGACTATGTAAAACCTTGGCGCTTGCACAGCGGTGCAGTTCGCAAATTGCGACAGGTACTGAGTTAAGACATTCCCTGATATTTCGCCGAGCATCGCAGCCCGGTTTTAAGGGTGGCGCAAATAAAAAGACGGCAGGAGAGTTGCGTCTCCTGCCGTCAAGGTCGCCGGCGAGTGCACCACCGGGGGTAAACGACAGCTCCCCCGCCGGCGTCTGTGGATCAGAATCGGCCGCGTAAGCCCACGATCACCGTGCGGCCGGCTTCATACTGAGTGAACGTTGCGTTCGGGAACTGGAAGTACTGGCGCTGCTTCTCGTCGAACAAATTGATCACGTCGACCGTGAGCTGCGGAATGAACTCCGACCAGCCGAACATCGTCGAGAAGTCGAAGCTCGACGAGAAGTCCCACTGCTCGTAGTCATCGTTGAAGAGCGCGGCGGCACCGATGCCGTTCTGGTTCAGGCCCGATGCCTGCGAGCCTTGCGCGAAGGTCGTCGACAAACGTGCGCTGATGCCATTCTTCTCGTAGTAGACCGTCGCGTTGTAGGTTTCCGGCGCGACGCCGACTGCTATGGCCGGCACCTGGCCTTCGCCCTTCTGATCGACGATGGTGTAATTGGCCGTGAAGCCGAGACCCTCGACGCCAAGCGGCGCCAGCAGGAAGTCGAGTGGCTGCACCCAGTTGAACTCGAGACCGTTCACCGTGAGGCGACCGTTCGCGTTCACTTGCTGGTTCAACACCACCGTGGCCGCATCCGGTCCGCCGCGAGAATTGATGGCCTCCTGCTGAGTCGCAGTGAGACTATCGAAAGTCACGCCGTAAATCGCCAGCTCGCGGAACGGCACGGTGCGAGAGCCAAGCACCGTGAAGCCGTTGATACCTTTCCGGAAGGCGGTCGCGCCGACGTAACCTTCCCGGCCAGTGTAGATTTCGATGCCGAGATCGATGTTGTCGGAAAGGAACGGCTTCAGATCGGGATTGCCGACCGAACCGACGTCCGCGGACGGGGTGCTGAATCCCAAGCCCGGCAGCATGTCATTCGGATTCGCGCGCGTCATGGATCGCGAGGCCGCTGCGCGCAGCACGATGTTGTCGGTTGCGTTGAAAGCGACGTTTGCCGACGGCAACCAGTTCTCGTACTTACGCTCGGTCTCGACGAAGTTCACGATGTTCGGATAGCGCGAGCCGTCCGGAATCAATGTGCCGTCAGGCAGAGAGTTGCGAGGATCGCTGATCGACACGCGGCCACCGACCGTTTGTTCGGTGCTGACCCAGCGCACGCCCACGTTGTAGCGCAGCCGCTGCTCGCCGATGTCCATGGCGCCGTTGACCTCGGTGTAGAAGCCGGTGGACTGTTCGCGAATCAAGCCGCCGTTCGCGCCCGTGTTGGACGAACTGGCTTCCGGCGCGGCCGCGCGAAACGCCGCGTACTGCGAGTCACGCGCAAACCGATTCCAGTCGGCTGTGATGAAGCCGGGGCCCGGCCGCAGATAGCTAGCCAGCGACGCTTGCGGAATCAAGGAGCCTTGATACATCAATGGCGGCAAGCCCGCCGACCCGCCCGTGCCGAAGCCCGGGTAGTTCGGATAGCCCGCGGGCGACGCGCCCGGCGCAACCGCACCCAGACAGGCCGGCTGAGTGTTCGGCGTCTCCAAATAAACATTCGGGTTGTTGCCGCACACCGCGTTCTGCCAGGCCTGGCTGTTGTCGCGCGCACGAATCCGACGCTCCACGTCGTCGTATGCGCCACCGACGCTGACACTGAGGTCGCTGTCACCAAACGTCAGGCTGGCACGCGTACCTTTGGTCTCGGTCTCGCGATACTCGTCCTGCATGTTGACGCGCCCGCCCGCCCAACCGAAGTTCGCGGGATTGTTCAGATCGAGGCTGCTCTGGATGGTGGGGATACCACCGTTGTTGGTGTAGTTCACCGTCATGCCGGAATTGGCCGGCGTGCTGACCAGGAAGGTCGGCGACTCGCGGTGGAATTCGCTATGCGTGTAATTGGCCTGCCAGTCCAGGCTCAGCTTGTCGGTGAGCTGCCAGCTGAAGCCCGGATTCGCGCCGTAGAACTCCGTATCTTCGATGAACGGCCGGTACTCGAGGAACGCCTGCGCATTCGCAAAAGTGGCGCTGGTCACCACGCAGCCCTGCGCGCAGTTGTCCCGATCCACCTGCATGTTGATCGGAATCATGGCGCCGTTGCGCCCGACCAGGTTCATGTCGATGCGCTCCAGGTCGTTCTCTTTCTTGCCGTACATCGTGTCGAGGTAGGCATGGAAGTTGTCCGTCGGCCGGAATTCGAAAGCGGCAATGGCGTTGTAACGATCGCGATTGCCTTCGATGATGGCCGGGCGGCCCAGGCGCGGAATGATGGCATTGTCGATCTGTTGCAGCGTCAAGCCCGGGTTGAGCGCCAGCAGCAGATCCTGGTTGATGACCGCACCGGGCGTCAGCCCATTGCCCGCATTGCTGGGAACCACGCCCGGAATCGTGAAGTTGCCGCCGCCCGTGCTGTTACACGACGTGCCGGCACGACACTGGGCCGTCGCCTGGGTGACACCGGTAGTGGTATTGGGAACGGTGAGATTCGGATTGGTCCAGCCGATCGTTTCGAAACCGGTGGTCTTCACCTTGTTATGAACGCCGGACACGCCGACCAGCGCGCCGAAGCTGCCCCAGGTATTGCTGGCGACGATGGAGCCGCGGCCACCCATCGAATCGGCATTGCTGTTATCCATGCCCTGAATCGAATAGGCGATGTGCCCGCCTTCGTTATCGAAAGGGCGTGCGCTGCGCATGTTCACCGTACCGGCTGCACCGCCTTCCAGCATGGCTGCGTTGGGCGTCTTGCTCACAGTCAGTTGTGAGAACAATTCAGTTGGAAACAAATCCAGATCGACTTCGCGGTTGGTGCTCTGGGCATCGGTGCGGCCGGTGGATGCCACCGCGACCGGCGCGCCATTCAACAGCACACGGGTGAAGTTGGTGCCAAGACCGCGGATCGCGATGTTCAGGCCTTCGCCGGAAGTTTCGCGGTTGATGGTGATGCCGGGAATGCGGTTGAACGATTCGGCGATGTTGGAATCGGGAAACTTGCCGATATCCTCGGCAAAGATCGCATCGACGAAGCCGACCGCGTCGCGCTTGGCGCCGGTGGAACTCTCCAGGCTCTGGCGAAAGCCGGTGACGACCACTTCCTCCAGTGCATTTTCGTTGGCCGCCGCCACCTGCTGAGCCTGCGCAAGCTGCGCGTGGCCCAGTACGGCAGCGATGCAAATGGTCAGAGCTTTACTGCGGGCGGCGCGCCCCGCGTCCAGTTTGTGAGTACTCACTATCCCCTCCGGTCACGAACGTTATGACTCGCGTTGACATCGGCATCGGCAATGCGCCGGACGGCGCAGACATGGCATAGGGAGGGATTCCGCTGCTTGGGCGGCTGTGAACAACAAAGAGCCGAAGCATGAGCATCGTTCTCTCTCCCCTGACAATTCGATCTTTATCTTGGCCAGCTGCGATCACAGCGCTTGCAGCGCCGCGCTCTCAGCGTTGGCGATTTGATGATAGCGCTCACAATTCGAGAATTGCAACCATCCGCGCCGAGCGCTTGGTCACAAATCGATCAGGCCCGCTGCCGAGCCGGTTGTCGCGCCGGCGCCATCGAAAAAAATCCCCTAAAAATCTGCTCGCCGGCGAATGATGTCAGCACGCCACAGGGAGGCGGCGGGCCGGGACGGAAGGAATTCGCAGCTGTGATTGACCCCGACGGGCGGCCTGAGTTAATGATACCGGTATCACTCGACCAACACGGCGGGCGCTTTGGACGTCCGTCTGCCAACCCTGGGGGGATCCATGGTGAGAGCTCGCAGCCTGGCCACGGCCGGCCGGCGGACGCGTAGTCCGGGCGCAAAACTAGGCGTCTTGATCGCCTCGATGTTGCTCGCCGCAGGAGCGTCGGCGCAGTCTCGCAACGATCGTCCCCTCTATAAAGACCCGGCGGCTCCAGTCGAACAGCGCGTGCAGGATCTGCTCTCGCGCATGACTCTGGAAGAAAAGATTGCGCAGATCACCGCGGTCTGGACCAAAAAAAACGAGTTGCTGGACGCTAAAGGGAATTTCGTTCCCAACGCCGCGCAGCGGTTATATCCGGCGGGCATCGGTCATTTCACACGCCCGAGCGATCGTCAGGAGGCCGGCAGTCCGCTGCAGACGCCATTTCGAAACGAACGCGAAACCGTCGAACTGATCAACGCCATCCAGCGGCATGCGACCCGCAGTACGCGCTTGGGCATTCCGGTTTTGTTTCATGAAGAGGGGTTGCACGGTCATCAGGCGCTCGGCGCCACCCACTTCCCGCAAGCGATCGCTCTCGCCAGCAGCTGGGATCCGCAATTGCTGGAGCGAATCTTTACCGTCGTCGCCCGTGAAATTCGTGCTCGCGGCGCGCATCTGGTACTCGCCCCCGTCGTCGACGTCGCGCGCGATCCCCGCTGGGGACGCTTCGAAGAAACCTATGGTGAAGATCCCTTTCTCGTGAGCACCATGGGCGTAGCAGCGGTGCGCGGATTCCAAGGCACGACCCTGCCGCTGCCCAAGGATCGAGTGTTCGCGACCCTCAAGCACATGACGGGTCACGGCCAGCCGGAGAGCGGCACCAATGTCGGCCCAGCCAATATTTCCGAGCGCATCCTGCGTGAAGTGTTTTTCCCGCCGTTCCAGGCCGCGGTCGCCGCCAACGCCCAGGCGGTGATGCCTTCATACAATGAGATCGACGGCGTGCCCTCGCACAACAATCGCTGGCTGCTGCAAGACATTCTGCGCGGCGAAATGGGCTTCAAAGGCGCGATCGTCAGCGACTACTTCGCCATCAAGGAGCTCATCGACGTTCATCACCTCACCACCGAGCCACTCGACGCTGCGGTCTACGCGTTGAAAACTGGCGTCTCTTCCGATCTGCCGAACGGCGATAGCTATGCGCTGCTGCCACGAGCCCTGGCCGCTGGACGCATTCAACAGGCGGACATCGACAGAGCGGTTGGCGACATGCTGCGCCTCAAATTTCTCGCCGGCCTGTTCGAGCAGCCATATGCGGACGCCAAGTACGCCGAGAAGATTACTGGCAACGCCGAAGCACGTGCACTGGCGCTTGAAGCTGCCCGCAAGTCCGTCGTGTTGCTGAAGAACGATGGTGCGTTGCCGCTGCGTGCGGATGGATTGAAAACGTTGGCAGTCATCGGACCGAACGCCGCTCGCGTCGAGCTCGGTGGTTATTCGAACGTTCCCAAACAGGTCGTCACATTGCTCGACGGCATCAAGACCAAGGTCGGACAACGCGTCAACGTCGTCTCCGCCGAGGGCGTGCGTCTCACCGAGTCGGGCGATTGGTACACGGACGAGGTCGTCCGCCCCAAGCGCGAAGACAATCTCGAGCGCATCAAGGAAGCCGTGAGCGTTGCGCAAAGCGCCGATGCCATCGTGCTCGCGATCGGCGGCAGCAGTGCTTTGCATCGCGAGGCTTGGGCCAAGAACCATCTCGGCGACAGTCTCACGATCGGCCTGACGGGCGAGCAGAACGAGCTTGCCCAGGCGATGTTTGCTCTGGGCAAACCGGTCGTCGTCGTGTTGCTCAACGGTCAGCCGCTGTCGATTCCACAGGTCATCGAGCAAGCCAACGGCGTGCTCGAAGGCTGGTATCCCGGCCAGGAAGGCGGCACCGCCCTCGCCGACGTGTTGTTCGGCGATGCGAACCCGGGCGGCAAGCTGCCAGTCACGGTGGCTCGCGACATTGGACAGTTGCCCTTTTTCTACAACCAGAAGCCGAGTGCGCATCGCGGCTATCACTTCGATTCCAAGGAGCCGCTGTTCCCGTTCGGCTTCGGCCTGTCCTACACGAAGTTCGAGCTCGGCGAGCCAAAGCTGTCGAGTGCCCGTATCAGTGCCAATGACAACGTGAAGGTGTCGGTGGACGTTCGTAACGTCGGATCGATGCAAGGCGATGAAGTCGTGCAGCTGTACGTGCGCGACGTTGCCAGCTCGATCACGCGTCCAGTGAAAGAGCTCAAAGCGTTCCGCCGCGTCTCGCTGCAGCCGGGCGCATCGACCACCGTGGAATTTACCTTGGCCAAGGAGGCTTTCGCGTTCTGGAACCAGGAGATGAAGTACATGATCGAGCCCGGCGAATTCAGCATCATGACCGGTCCCAATTCGGTCGATCTCAAATCCGCGACTCTGACCATCGGCGACTGATCGACAATGGACATGCAGAGCGCGGAAGCTGTCAGCACCAGCAATACCTCCACTTCGACCACCGGCCGCTATCGATGGCGCATCTGCGGCCTGCTGCTCGCCGCCACCACGATCAACTACATCGATCGTCAGGTGCTGGGCGTGCTCGCGCCCGAGCTGCAAAAGACCTTTGCGTGGAGTGAGGTCGAGTACGGCTACATCATCACGTGTTTCCAGGCTGCGTATGCCATTGGCCTGGTCAGTGCGGGTGCGGTGATCGATCGGCTAGGCACGAGATTGGGCTATGCACTCGCGATTGCGGTGTGGAGTCTGGCCGCAATGAGTCACGCACTGGTCGGCAGCGTCGCAGGCTTCGCGATGGCTCGTTTCGCATTGGGACTGGGCGAAGCGGGCAATTTTCCGGCGGCGCTGAAAACGGTGGCCGAATGGTTTCCCCGGCGTGAGCGCGCGTTCGCGACAGGTATTTTCAATTCCGGATCGAACATCGGTGCGATCGTCGCACCGCTGACGGTGCCGATCATCGCAGTCACCTTCGGCTGGCAAGCTGCGTTCCTCATGACGGGCATTCTGAGTGTGACCTGGCTGACCATCTGGCTCAGAACCTATCGTCCCCCTGAGCAGCATCCGAAACTGAGCGCCAGCGAGCTGGCGTTGATTCGCAGCGATCCGCCCGATCCCGTCGAGCGTGTGCCGTGGTCTCGCCTGCTGAGATATCGGCAGACCTGGGCATTCCTGCTCGGCAAGTTCATGACCGATCCGATCTGGTGGTTCTTCCTGTTCTGGCTGCCGAAGTATCTGCACAGCGAATATGGCTTGAGCCTGCTCGGGCTGGGCGCGCCGCTGGTCGCGATTTATGTCCTTGCCGACATCGGCAGCATTGGCGGCGGCTGGATCGCGGGCCGCTTCATCAAGATGGGCTGGTCAGTGAATCGCGCCCGCAAGACGGCGATGCTGATCTGCGCGCTGTGCGTCGTTCCGATCGTGTTCGTATCGCACGTTCAGAACGTCTGGGTCGCGGTGTTGCTGATCGGACTGGCGACCGCGGGACATCAAGGGTGGTCGGCCAATATCTTCACGCTGCCCTCGGACATGTTCCCCAAGCAAACCGTCGGCTCGGTCGTCGGCATCGGCGGCTTTGGCGGCGCGGTCGGCGGCATGATGATCGCCACCTTCACCGGCTTCCTGCTGCAGACCACGGGCAGCTATGTGCCGGTGTTCATCATGGCGGCGACCGCTTATCTGCTGGCGCTGGGAATCATCCAGCTGCTGGCGCCGCGGCTCGAGCCGGCTCGGATGTAAATCAGCTGGCGTCCGCCTGCTACGGCGGACGCCCTCTTTCCGATCAGCGCTTCACTTCAAACGTCTGTCGAGCGCGAATGTCCGCGCTCGACGCGCCAACCTGCACTTCGTACTTGCCGGCATCGACCGCGTAGCGCTTGGCGTTCACGTCATAGTGACGCAGATCGTTGGACGCCTTGACCGTGAAACTGACGCTGCCCGTCTCACCTGGCTTCAATGCAACGCGCTTCACACCACGCAGATCCTTATTGGCCCGCTGCTGCTTGGAGTCTTTCGGTGCAACGTAGAGCTGCACGACTTCCTCGCCGGAGCGCGAACCCACGTTCTTCACCGTGAGCGACGCCTGGATCGTGCCATCCGGAGCGACCTTTGCTCGATCCAGCTTCAAGTTTGAATATTCGAAGCGCGTATACGACAGACCGTGACCGAACGGATACAGCGGCTGACCCGTGAAGTATCGATACGTGCGGCCCTGCATGGCGTAGTCATCGAAGGGCGGCAGCTGCTCGTTCTCTTTGTAGAACGTGACCGGCAGACGACCCGACGGATTCACATCACCAAACAACACATCCGCAACCGCGTTACCGCCGCGCTGACCCGGATACCAGGCCATCACGATCGCGGGCAGACGCTGCTGCGCCCAGTCCACCGCGAGCGCCGAGCCGCCCGTGAGCACCAACGCAATGGGCTTGCCTGTCGACTGCAACGCTTCGAGCAGCTTGCGTTGGCTGCCAGGCAAACGCAGATCGGTACGGTCGCCGCCGGCGAAGCCCGGGTAGTTGACCTTCATTTCCTCGCCTTCGACATCGCCCGTCAAGCCGCCCACGAAGACGACCGCATCAGCGGAGCGAGCGACATCCAACGCTTCTTCGAAAGGCTCCTTCGCTCCCGGACGCCGCCAGCCCAAGCGCACTTCGGCGTCGCGAATGTCCTCGAAATATTCGAGCTTGATGCGATAGGCCCGACCGCCTTCGAGATCCGCGGTGACGCTGTGACTCTTCACGCGCTCGTTGAGCTCCCAGCCGTCCACGATCAGGCGGTCGTCGATATACAAACGCACGCCATCGTTCGCACCGACGACCAACTCATATTTTCCCGAGGTCGGCGGCAACAGCTGGCCGGTCCAGCGAACGCTGAAGTCATCGCCTGCCAACGCCTGCTCATTCGACAGCTCGCCTCGCGCTGCCAGGTCATCCGTCGGCGCGCCGCGGTCCCAACGGAAGGCAATTCGCGAATCGATGCGCGTCATCACCGGAGCGCCGGCAAGGTCGCGGCCGCGGAAGTATTCACCTTTCAAGCCCTGCTCTTTCGAGTTCGCGTCGGGCCGCAGGAAACTCGCCTCGATCAGCGGCACCGCACGCGGCTCTTCACGACCTTCGACCAAGTCCGCGCCGCGCGCGTAGATCACATTAGTCTGCTTGCCCGCTGCCTCACGGATGCCCTGCAGGATCGTCACGGGTGCCGAAGGCGTGCCGTAGTAATTGCCGAGCAGCGACATGACTTCATCTGCCGTCGGACCGATGACGGCGAGCGTCTTGATATCACGCGAAAGCGGCAGCATGCCGTCGTTCTTCAGCATGACGATAGATGACTGCGCTGCGCGCCGCGCCAGCTGATCGTGCTTGGGCGATTGATTGACCGAGTACGGAATCTGCGCCCAGCGAACCTGCTCCGGCGGATCGAACATGCCCAACTGGAAGCGCGTGAGCATGAGCTTGCGCACGGCGGCGTCGATCTCTGGTTCGCTCACGAGATTCTGCTTCACTGCCGGAACGAGCGCGTCGTAGGTCTTGCCGCAGTCCAGCTCGCAGCCGTAACGCACGCCCAGCGCAGCGGCCTCGGGCGCCGTCGCAACGATCTTGTGATGTTTGTAGATGTCCTCGATGGAATCGCAGTCCGAGACCACGTACCCATTGAACCCCCAGTCTTTGCGAAGAATCTGCTGCAGCAGTCGCGGGCTGGCAGACGCCGATTCGCCGTAGACGCGGTTGTATGCGCCCATCACCGACGCGACCTTGCCTTCCTGCACGAGCGCCTGGAACGCCGGCAGATAGGTCTCATACAGATCGCGCTCGCTCGGGTGCACATCGAAGTAATGGCGGTCTGCCTCGGGTCCACTGTGGACGGCGAAGTGCTTCGCGGTGGCATCGACCTTGCGATACTTCGGATCGTCGCCCTGCAAACCCTTCACGAACGCGACGCCCATGCGCGCGGTCAGCCAGGGATCTTCGCCGTAAGTTTCCTGGCCGCGCCCCCAGCGGGGATCGCGAAAGATATTGATATTCGGCGACCAGAACGTCAGGCCTTGATAACGCTTGCGCAAGCCGCGATTGGCGAACTCATGGTGTTTGGCGCGCGCCTCGTCGCTGATGGCCGTGGCGATCTCGAACATCATCTTGTCGTCGAACGTGGCCGCGAGACCGATGGCTTGAGGAAACACCGTCGCCGCACCCGCTCGAGCAACGCCATGCAGTGCTTCGTTCCACCACTCGTATTCGGGCACATCGAGCCGCGCAATGGCCGGTGCGTTGTTGCCCAGCTGCGCGACCTTCTCTTCCAAGGTCATGCGTGACACCAGGTCGGCGGCGCGTTCCTCGAACGACTTGTTCAAATCCTTGTATATCGGCTGCTCTGCCGACGCCGATAGCGAAACCGCCAGCAGTGCGGCCACGGTTACGGCAAGCTTGTTCGATGACTTGGTGTAGCGCATGGTTACCAATCCCACATTGAGCCGTCTTCCAGACGAGCGACAGGTAATTGTTTGGGCGAGTATGGATACTTGGCGGCGAGCTGTTCGTCGATGGTGACGCCGTGCCCCGGCGACTCACCACAGTGCAACCGGCCATCACGGAAGTGATAGTCGTGCGGAAACACCTCATCAGTCTCCTGGGCGTGATGCATCCACTCCTGAATGCCGAAGTTCGGCACCCAGGTGTCGAAATGCAGGGCCGCGCCCATGCACACCGGCGAGAGGTCGGTCGCGCCGTGGAAGCCCGTGCGGACCTGATATAGCGACGCAAAGTCCGCGAGACGGCGAACATGCGTGATGCCGCCGGCGTGCACGATGGTCGTGCGGATGTAGTCGATGAGCTGATTCTCGATCAGCTGTTTGCAATCCCAGATCGAATTGAACACCTCGCCCACGGCGAGCGGCGTCACGGAATGGTGCCGGATCAGCTCGAATGCCTGCTGATTTTCCGCGGGCGTCGCGTCTTCCAACCAGAACAGCCGATACGGCTCGAGACTGCGCGCCAGACGCGCCGCTTCGATTGGCGTCATTCGGTGATGGCCATCGTGCAGCAGCTCGACATCGTTGCCATGATCGACACGCAACTGCTCGAACAGCTGCGGCACGACCTCCAGATACTTCGGCGTCGACCACAATGTTTCCAGCGGCAGCTGTGTCTCGGCAGGCTCGTAGGCATTGCCGCCACTGGCAATTCCGTACGTCTTCGCCAAGCCTGGCACGGCGCACTGAGCGCGGACCGCGCGGAATCCCATCTCGATGTAGCGACCGACTTCGTCGCTGGTCTCGGCAATGTCACGACCGTTCGCGTGCGCGTAAACCAGCGCACCCTCGCGCGAACGACCACCGAGCATTTGATAGAGCGGCAGGCCAGCGAGCTTCGCAACGATGTCCCACAACGCCACGTCGACTGCAGCGATCGCAGTCATGGTCACGGGACCGCGACGCCAATACGCACCGCGATAGAAGAACTGCCAGGTGTCTTCGATACGCCCTGCATCCCTGCCGATCAGATTGGGGACGATGTGCTCCTGCAGATACGCCGCGACCGCCAGCTCCCGACCATTGAGCGTGGCATCGCCGAGCCCGGTGATTCCCGAGCGGGTCACGATTTTCAACGTAACGAAGTTTCGCCCTGGACACGTGACGATGACCTTGGCGTCGACGATCTCGCGATCGCGATTCGAGCCGGCCACCACGGGCGGCTCTTGCTCAACGCTCATCAATTTACCTCGATCTGGAACGGGCCAGCCGGCAACGGCACTTCGTCGTATAGCGTGCACACCGGGCTGTCGGCCCAGCAATAACGGACGCGCGTCGCGGTGCCAGCGTTCGCGCTCTTCAGCAGCACGCGCTGTCCTTGCAGCGTTGCCTCGGCGTACTCGCAAGTGCCCGCAGCGGCACCGCACGTTTCGAAGCCAATCGGACGCGCAGCACTGTAAGTCACGAGCTTTCCGGTGATGTCGGTGAACTGGACAGAAACGGCGTCACCCTCGCGACGCGCACTCACCGGAATCGGACCGGACGGAGGAGCGGCGTCCTTGTACAGAACATGCCGAGCAGCACGAGCCAGACGGCGCGCGACCTCTTGTTTGTTTGCCGGATGAATGTCGGTGCGCTCACCCAGATCGACGGCAATTGCGAGCCCCGCGTTCTGATCTTCCTTCACTGCCAGACGCTGCCCTTCTCGCGTCTTCGCCCAACCGCTCTCAGTCGGTTGCGTCGAGGCCGGACCGTAATCCGCCAACTGCACCACGAAGAACGGCAGATGCGCGCCGAATTGCGTCCGCCAGTCGGCGAAGAAGCGGGTCAGCAGCGGTTGGTACTGATCGCCATCATCGGTGTTGGATTCGCCTTGATACCAAAGGACACCGCGCAGGCTGAGATTCGACAGTGGCGCGATCATGCCGTTGTAAATTACGCCCAATCCGGCGACGGCTTCCCAAGGTGCGCGCAACGGGAACGCGGCGTTGGAAGGCGGCAATTGGTAGCGCCACTCTTTGTTGAGAACGACGCTCGATCCATCAGCAAATCGAAGCGCGCGACTCTCCATCGGACCCGGCAAACCACCGCTCGCGTAGGTATCGAGCACGCTGACGACAACGGTGTTCTCACCCGCCCGCAGCACCTTCGGCGGCAATGGATACGATTTCTCGCCGCCAGGACCCGCGGCGCCAACCAGCCGACCATTGATCCAGACCTGATCGGACTCATCGACACGTCCTAACGCAAAGGTAGCCTGCTGCGCGGCTTGTGACTTCGTCAAAGTCACATTCGTTCGATACCACAGCATGCCGTCGTACTTCGCCAGTTCCGGGACGCCCCAGTTTTCCCAGTAGCCGCGCTCGATCGGCGCAGGCTTCCACTCTCCCTTGGGCTTCGCGCTCCACGGCTCCTGACCAGGCTTGTCTTTCGTGCGCTCACGCCACCAGCCTTCCCAAATGCTGGCCCACTGCGCAGCCGCCGCTACGGGATCCTTGCTCGATTGCGCCAGCGCATCCAGCGCGCGGTCGTAACCTCCCATGGAACGCAGCGCAGATGCAGTCATCCACGACTGGATCTTCGAGCCACCCCACGCCGAATTGATCAAGCCCATCGGCACGTTGTCTTTCTTCTGCATTTCGCGCGCGAAATACAGGCAGAGGGCCGAGAACTCCGGCACGGTGGCCGGCGACGCTTTCAACCATTGCACCGGGCTGACGAATCCGTACTGGGGATCCGGATGGTTCGCCAGCGGCACGGTGAGCATGCGAATGGAATCGTTCGTCGAGTTGGCGATCTCGGAGCGGGAATCGAGCGCGCGATGGACTTGCAGGACCATGTTGGACTGGCCCGAGCACAACCACACATCGCCGATCATCACATCGTTGACGACCTGCTTCGCTCCCGAGGCTGCGGTGACCGACAGCTCATAGGGACCGCCCGCACTCATGTTTGGCAGGCTCGATCGCCATAGCCCGGTCGAATCCGCTGTCGCCTGTGCGCTCGAGTTCGCCAACATCACCGTCAGCGACTCGCCCGGCGCGGCGCGGCCCCAGACATTGATGGCCTGCCCTCGTTGCAGGACCACGTGATCCTGAAACAGATCGTGCAGCAACGCCGCGTTGGCACTCGACGCAGCGAGCACCGCCCCAAACGACAACATCGCGCCCGGGAGCCACTTCGACATACGGCGTGCCCTCATGGTCAGTGATGTCCCGGTGCGTACGGGAATTCGAGCGACTTGTAGTATTCGAGCGAGTGCTCGGGCGGCGTAAAGCCGGCGGGCAGCGGTCGCTTCGAGAATGTCTGGAAGTAAGCGATGCTGGAATCGCGCCACCACTTCGCTTCCTTCTCCTGAATCTTCAGGAAGGCCGCGACCTGCTGGTGCCGCTCGGCGTCGACGAACGGCGCCAGCCCTTGCCACGTTCCTTGCATCTCGCGAACCGCATCGACGCCGCGCGTGTATCGATACACCAGTTCGTCCCACAGGATGCGGCCGGACTTGGTGCGATAGTCCCAAGGCACATGATGGAACCAGAGCAGGAACTGCTCGGGGATCCGCTTGAGATCGCCAAACTGCGCAGCCACTGGCGGCGCGTATTGTGCGACGGCATTGCTACCAGTCTTGGTGCGATCGAAACCGACGCCCTTTGCATCGGCGCGATGGTAGTAAACAGACGTCCAGTCCGCGCGCGGACCGCCTTCGACCCAAGGCCCCGGGCCGTAGTGATGACCGCGCCCCATCAGATGATGCAAGCCGAGCGGCGTCATGTAATCGACCACCGCCTCGTGCGATTTCATCATCATCGCGACCACAGGCTGCACGAACTTCGGATCATTCGAGAACGTCATCCGCGCCCACTCTTCGGCGAGGTCCCTGGAGGAGAGCATCGGATTCCAGGCGAGACGTCCGAAGGCATACCAGTTCGCTTGCTCGAACTGCGCGCCACTCCAGTTGCGATCCGTACCGATGTTGGCCACGCCCGCAATCGCCGTGTGCGCGTATTTATCCACGGAGCCGTCGAGGACCTTCGCCACCGTCGAGCCCTGGCGCGGGCGATAGGTATCCGCGCGTAGCACCTCTTCGTAGAACGCGCCGAGATAGACCAGGTGGGTCGCGAAGCCCAGATATTCCTTGGTGATCTGGAATTCCATGGCCAGCGGCGTCTTCGGCATGGCGCCGAACAACGGATGGAACGGCTCGCGCGGCTGGAAATCAATGGCGCCGTTCTTCACCTGCACCAGCACGTTGTCGCGGAACTTGCCGTCGAGCGGCACGAACTCGTCATAGGCCTGCTTGGCGCGATCGTCCGGTTGCTCGTGTGAATAGACAAACGCGCGCCAGATCACCATGCCGCCATAGGGTTTCACTGCATCGGCCAGCATGTTCGCGCCGTCGGCATGCGTGCGGCCGTAATCCTGCGGGCCCGGTTGTCCTTCGGAGTTCGCTTTGACCAGAAAGCCACCGAAGTCGGGAATGACTTTGTAGACTTCCGCAGCCTTCGCTTGCCACCACTGCTGCACGCCCGGGTCGGTCGGATCTGCGGTCTTCAGGCCGCCGATCTCCACCGGCGCGCTGAATCGCGCCGTAAGAAACACTCGGATCCCGTACGGACGAAACACGTTCGCCAGCGCAGCGGCCTTCTCGAGATAGGACGCGGTCAGCATCGTCGCGTTTGCATTGACGTTGGTGAGCACCGTCGCATTGATACCGATCGATGCGTTGGCGCGCGCGTAATCGGTGTACCGCGGGTCGAGGTAATCGGGCAGCTTGTGCCAATCCCAGAGCGAAAAGCCGGAATAGCCGCGCTCGACGGTGCGATCCAGATTGTCCCAGTGATTCAGCATGCGCAGCTGAATGCGTGAGGACTCGGTGATATTCAGATTCCCCAGCGGCTGCTGGGTCTGCAACAGGCGCAGAAAATGAAACACGCCATAGAGCACGCCCACGTCGTCATTGGCGCCAATGACGATGGTCTGCTGGTTGTCGATGCGCCGCTGACGAATGACATAGCCTTGCGGCGCCAGCTCCTTCAATCCCAGATCGAGCTGCGCAATCTGCGCATTGGAGCCTGGCGTGCCTACTAACAAACCCGGCGCGGACACGCGGTCCGAAGCAGCGGGCTGCTGTGACAGCAAGCCGTTCAATCCGCGCAATAACTCGTCTTTGGCGGCCACCAGGGTCGACGACGGCGTCGGCATCACCAACTGAGCCGTGGCAGATACGTATAAGACGCGCTGATCGGCAGGGAGCGAGTGATAGCGCAGCCACAGCTCATAGCCATCTTCGGCAGCGGCGGGCTGCATGAAAAGCGCCGCGCACAGCGCCCAAACAGACAAAATCGCTCGAAACAAAGGCGCGCACCCGCCACCCAGCGAACGATGACCTGGTGCCATCTCTTCCCCCTACCATCGGCCTACCTACGTTTTGGTAACGGTAACACGGTCGCTCGGCGCGCTTCCACCCTTTGCCGCTCCAAGGCGATAATGTGCTGAATTCATTCGAGCCCGCCCCTGCCGCTCAGCACTTTCATGCAAAACGCACCTCGCAAGGCCCGAAACTCGGCCACCTCGACCCGCCGTAAAAGCGCCGCCGTCACCATTCACGAGGTGGCTCAGCGCGCCGGCGTATCGCCAATGACCGTGTCCCGAGTGGTCAACGGCAACGCCAATGTGAGAGCCGCGACGCGCGAAGCGGTGATGCGCACGGTGCGCGAGCTCAACTACACACCAAATGCCGCCGCCCGTTCGCTGGCCGCCGCCTCGGGTACGCGAATCGCATTGATCTATACAAACCCGAGCTCCGCCTATTTGAGTGAGCTGCTGGTCGGTGCGCTCGACGGCGCCAGCAAGGCGGCCACTCAACTCGTGCTCGATACTTGGGATCACATGACCCGCGCCACCGAGCGGGCCGCGGCTCGAAAGATCGCGCAGAGCGTGGCAGGTGTGATTCTTCCGCCGCCGCTGTGTGAATCGAAGGCTGTTTGTTCCGAACTGGTGGCCGCTGGAATTCCCGTCGTCGCGATCGCTTCGGGACGATTTCAGCCTGATATTTCCGGCGTGCGCATCGATGACTTTCGCGCAGCGCAAGAAATGACCGAGCATTTGCTGTCATTCGGCCATTCGCGCATCGCCTTCATCAAAGGTCATCCCAATCAGACGGCCAGCGCCCTGCGCTACGAAGGTTTCCAGGCAGCCATGGCCACCGCCGGTGTGCCAGTCGATCCGACCCTGGTTCAGCAAGGCTTTTTCACCTATCGCTCCGGCCTGGAAGCGGCCGAAAAACTGCTGGCGCGCAAGAAGCCACCAACTGCCATTTTTGCAAGCAACGACGATATGGCCGCCGCCGCGGTGTCGGTGGCTCACCGCCGGGGAATGGATGTACCGCGCGACATATCTGTGGTCGGCTTCGACGATACGCCGACCGCCACCACGGTCTGGCCCGAGCTGACCACGATCCGCCAGCCCATTGCCGCGATGGCGGCATCTTCCATCGATCTGCTGCTGCGGAGCATTCGTCGCCGTAAAGACGGCGAAGCCCGCGTCGTGGTCGATCATGTCGTAGCGCACGTTCTGGTCAAACGCGACTCAGTCGCAGCGCCGATGCCGACCTGATTCCGCGCTACGGAGCGCGCGTCTCATCCATAGCCCTGTCTTTCGTTAGGGCTAGTCCGTGCTTGAATTTTGATAGCGCTATCACTACGCTGGTCGTCAGCATGAGGCCGTTGAGAGCCTCGCATCGACAATCCACTCATAGGCGTCATCTCAGGGGGCGCAATTTATGTCACAGGGGATTCCCAACGCCGAGCTGAATCCCACGCTGGTGCGTGGACTTGCGTTCGTCGCTGCACTCGGCGGACTGCTGTTCGGCTACGACACGGCGGTCATTTCCGGTGCGGTCGGCGCCATCGACCATAACTTCATCGACCCGCGCGGCCTGTCGGAAACCAGCGCAGCCAGCCTGTCCGGCTGGGCCATTTCCTGCGCCCTGCTCGGCTGTGTGATCGGCGCGGCGCTGGCCGGCCCGATGTCACAAAAGCTCGGCCGACGCGGCGGTCTGCTGGTGTCGGCAATTCTGTTCATGTTGTCCGCGGCCGGCTCGGCTTATCCGGAATTCGGCTTCCTGTGGATTGGCGGCGATGGCCCGGAAGCGCTGACCGCCTTCATCCTGTATCGCATCCTCGGCGGCGTCGGCATCGGCGTGGCCTCGATGCTTTCCCCGCTCTATATTGCCGAGATCGCTCCCCCCAAGCAGCGCGGCCAGCTCGTCACCTATCAGCAGGTCGCGATCGTTGTCGGCATGACGCTGGTGTACTTCGTAAATTGGTTCATCGCCTCGCAGGGTGACGACCAGTGGGTGCTCTCGACCGGCTGGCGTTACATGCTGCTGTCGGCCGCCCTGCCTGCCGTTTTGTTCTTTGCGCTGCTGATGCTCGTGCCGGAAACGCCGCGCTGGCTGGTGATGAAAGGCCGCATGGACGAGGCACGGAACGTTTTGTCGCGCCTGACGAACGAAACCGAAGCGCGCGTCGTGCTAAAGGAGATCGACGAATCGCTGCGCGAGCGCACCGGCAAGTTGTTTGCTTTCGGCGCGCTGGTGGTGTTCGTCGGCATCATGCTGTCGATATTCCAGCAGTTCATCGGCATCAACGCGGTGCTGTACTACGCGCCGCTGATGTTTCAGAACATGGGCGCTTCGACGGACAGCGCGCTGCTGCAGACGATCATCGTCGGCGTCGCGAACATCGTGTTCACCCTGGTCGCGCTGGTCACCGTGGATCGCTGGGGCCGCAAGCCGCTGCTGATCCTGGGCGGTGCGGTGATGGCAGTCTCGATGCTGACGCTGGGCTTCCTGTTCAACAGCCACAACGTCGGCACGGCCGCGCTGATCGCGGTGGTCGCCTATATCGCCGGCTTCGCGCTGTCGTGGGGCCCGGTGGTCTGGGTGTTGCTCGCCGAGATCTTCCCGAACGCCATCAAGGGCAAGGCCATGGCGCTCGCGGTCGCCATGCAATGGATCGCGAACCTGTTCGTTTCCTGGTCGTTCAAGGTACTGGACGGCAACTCGACCCTGAACGCTATGTTCAACCATGGCTTCGCCTACTGGATCTACGGCGTGATGAGCATTCTCGCCGCCTTGTTCGTGTGGCGTTTCGTGCCCGAGACCAAAGGTCACAGCCTGGAAGCAATTCAACATCTGTGGACGCAGAAGCCGGAAGACCTGGCCGGCTCCGCCGCCTCCAAGACCAGCACTGCCAACGCACTGTAGATCGATTCGCTTATGAGATTACTTGCTCATCTTCCGGCGGACTGGCGTGAGGCCACCCTCGTTGGCCGCCTCGCCACGGCCGCCGGCCCGACACCGGTCGTCATCACTCGCGGTCGCGTTAGAGACGTATCGCGAGTCGCGCCGACTGTTTCGGATCTGCTCAACAATTGGAGCGGCGCGATCCCAGCCGGCGACGATCTCGGCCCGCTCGAGCAGCTGCCGCTGGCGGCTGCTTTCAACGGCGGCGCGTCTGCAGCGACACGTTTGCTCGCGCCCGTCGACCTGCAATGTGTGAAAGCGTGCGGCGTCACGTTCGCCGTGTCCGCGGTGGAACGTGTGATCGAAGAACGCGCCCGCGGCGACTACGCCAAAGCTCAGGCCATTCGTGATGCATTGGGTGAGCGCGTCGGCGCCGACATTCGCTCCGTCAAACCCGGCTCAGCCACCGCGGTCCGCTTGAAGGAAGCGCTGATCGCAGATGGGCTGTGGTCGCAGTATCTGGAAGTCGCCATCGGCCCGGATGCCGAAGTATTCACCAAGTCTCCCGTACTCTCGTCGGTGGGCTGGGGTGACTGGATCGGCGTGCGCAAGGAGTCGCAATGGAACAATCCCGAGCCCGAGATCGTGCTCGCCTGCGATGCCCAGGGCCGCACGCTCGGCGCTGCGCTCGGCAACGATGTGAATCTGCGCGACATCGAGGGCCGTAGCGCGCTGTTGCTCGGCAAGGCGAAGGACAACAACGCGTCCTGCGCCATCGGCCCGTTCATTCGTATGTTCGATCCGACGTTCAGCATCGACGCCGTTCGTAGAACCGTCGTTTCACTGACCGTCGAGGGCGAGGACGGCTACAAGCTCGAAGGCAGCAGCTCCATGTCCTTGATCAGCCGCGATCCGCTGGAGCTGGTCGCGCAGACCCTGAGCCAGCATCAGTACCCGGACGGCTTCGCGCTGTTCCTCGGCACCATGTTTGCTCCCACGGACGATCGCGATGTGCCCGGCCGCGGCTTTACGCACAAAGTCGGCGACCTCGTGCGCGTGTCCTCGCCTCATCTGGGCACGCTGGAAAACAAACTGACGACTTCGGACCAGGCGCCGCCGTGGTCGCACGGCATCGGTCATCTGATGCGCAATCTTGCCAGCCGGGGCCTGTTGGCCCAGCGCTCCACCTAAGGCTCAAGCTCAGCTCACTTATGTCTCACACTGTCTATCCATCGCTTCGTAACAAGCGCGTCGTCGTCACCGGCGGCGGCTCGGGTATCGGCGCAGCCATCGTCGAATCGTTCGTCCGTCAGGGCGCGCGCGTCGCGTTTCTCGACATCGCCGACGACGACTCCAAACAACTGGAGCGTGAGCTGGAATCCAGCGCCGCGCCGCCTCGCTACTATCGCTGCGATCTGAAGAGCATCGACACGATCCGCGAAACGTTTCCTCGGATTCGCGCCGACCTGGGCGGTGGCATCGACATCCTGGTGAACAACGCGGCCAATGACGATCGTCACGCGCTGCAGGAAATCACCGAGAAGTACTGGGACGAGCGCATCGCCGTGAACCTGCGCCACCTGTTGTTCTGCTCGCAATTGGTGGTCGATGACATGAAGGCGGCCGGCGGCGGCGCCATCGTCAACCTCGGCTCCATCTCCTGGCACCTGGCGCTGCCAGATCTGACGATCTACCAGACCGCGAAGGCCGGCATCGAAGGCCTGACCCGCTCGCTGGCTCGCGACTTGGGATCATTTGGCATTCGAGTGAACTGCGTGGTCCCGGGCGGTGTGCGCACACCGCGCCAGATGAAGCTGTGGCACACGCCGGACGAAGAGGCGCGCATGCTCGGCCTTCAGTGCATCAAGGCGCGCGTCGAGCCGCACGACGTGGCCAACATGGTCGTGTTCCTGTCGTCGGATGACGCCCGCATGTGCACGGCCCATGAGTATTTCGTCGACGCCGGCTGGAGATAAGCCGGCAGAACTCTCACTGCACGGACTGGACGATGAACAAGGTCGATTGCGTCTGCGCCGTCGGCGCCCAATTGGGTGAAGGTCCGCTGTGGTCCGCGCCGGAGCAGGCCGTCTGGTTCGTCGATATCAAGGGCCGCCAGATTCATCGCTTCGACACTCGGGGCAGCGTATTGAATTCGTGGGCGGCGCCGGAGGAAGTCGGCTTCGTCGTCAAAGCGCCCCACGGCCGCTTCATCGCCGGCATGAAAAGCGGACTTTATTCCTTCGATCCGGTCAGCGGCGGCTTCAACTCGATCGCCCGCGTGGACTCCGACAAGCCACGCAATCGACTCAACGATGGTTACGTCGACAGCGCCGGTCGCTTGTGGTTCGGCTCCATGGACAACGCCGAGTCGCAGCCGACCGGCTCGTTGTATCGTTTCGACAAGCGCGGCCTGCGACGCTGCGACGAGCAGTACGTCATCACTAACGGCCCGACGGCCAGCCCCGACGGTCGCACGCTGTATCACGTCGACACCCTGGAACGAGTCATCTACGCGTTCGATCTGCACGACGGCGAGCTCAGCAACCGTCGCATTTTCACTCGCATCGAAAAGCCCGACGCCTATCCGGATGGCCCGGCCGTCGACGCCGAGGGCTGTGTGTGGATCGGGCTGTTCGGCGGCTGGGCCGTACAGCGCTTTGCTCCGACCGGCGAGCTGTTGCAAACCATCGAAATGCCCGTCGCCAATTGCACCAAGGTTGCCTTTGGCGGTAACGACTTACGCACTCTGTACATCACCACTGCATGGAAGGGCTTGTCGAAAGAACAGCTCGCCACGCAACCGCTCGCTGGAGGCTTGTTCGCGACCCGCGTCGGCACGCCCGGCGTGGCTCCGAATGAGGTTCGCTATGACGGCTAAGCGCCGCTTCCGTTCCCAGGATTGGTTCGACGCTCGCGATCACATCGACATGATGGCGCTGTATCTGGAGCGCTTCATGAACTACGGGCTGACGCCGAAGGAGCTGACCAGCGGCAAGCCCATCATCGGTATCGCGCAGAGTGGTAGCGATCTCACGCCGTGCAATCGCATCCACGTCGATCTGGCCACGCGAGTGAAAGAAGGCATCCGCGATGCTGGCGGCATTCCGATGGAATTCCCCACGCATCCGATCTTCGAGAACTGCCGCCGCCCGACCGCGGCACTGGATCGCAATCTCGCCTATCTCGGACTCGTTGAAATCCTGCACGGTTATCCGCTCGACGCGGTCGTGCTGACGACTGGCTGCGACAAGACCACGCCGGCCGCGGTAATGGCGGCGTCGACCGTCGACATTCCTGCGATCGTGCTGTCCGGCGGCCCGATGCTCGATGGCTGGTTCGAAGATGAATTGGTCGGCTCCGGCACCGTCATCTGGAAGAGCCGTCGTCGCCTCGCAGCCGGTCAGATTACCGAACAGGAATTCCTCGATGCCGCCGCTGCGTCGGCGCCCTCGCCCGGCCACTGCAACAGCATGGGCACGGCATCGACGATGAACGCCGTTGCGGAAACCCTCGGCCTCTCATTGCCGGGCTGCTCCGCGATTCCCGCGCCGTATCGTGAGCGTGGACAGATGGCGTATGAAACCGGCCGTCGCGCTGTAGAAATGGCATTCGACGATTTGCGCCCGTCGAAGATTCTCACGCGCGAATCGTTCCTTAATGCCATCACTGCAATCGCGGCACTCGGTGGCTCAACCAATGCGCAACCGCATCTAACTGCAATGGCACGTCACGCGGGCGTGGAACTGCATCCGCAGGATTGGACCCGGTACGGTCATGAGATTCCGCTGCTGCTCAACATGCAGCCCGCAGGAAAATACTTGGGCGAGCGCTTTCATCGCGCCGGCGGCGTGCCAGCCGTTCTCCATGAGCTCATCGAGGCCGGCAAGCTGCACGCCGACACGATGACAGTGACCGGTCGCACGTTGCGAGAGAACGTCAAAGGCCGTGCGAGCCGTGACCGCGAAATGATCACAACCTACGACAAGCCGTTGCGCGAGCGCGCTGGCTTCGTCGTGTTGAGCGGCAATCTGTTCGACTTCGCGATCCTCAAAGCGAGCGTGATCACCGATGATTTCCGGCGCCGCTATCTGGGTGAGTCGGGACACGACAATGTGTTCGAAGGTCGCGCAGTGGTATTCGACGGCTCCGATGATTATCGAGCTCGCATCAACGATCCGGCGCTGAATATCGACGAGCGCAGCGTGCTGGTGATTCGCGGGGCCGGCCCGCTCGGCTGGCCCGGCTCCGCTGAAGTCGTGAACATGCAGCCGCCCGATGCGCTGCTGAAGCGTGGCATCACCAGCTTGCCGACCATCGGCGACGGCCGGCAGTCCGGCACTTCCGACAGCCCGTCGATTCTCAACGCCTCTCCCGAAAGCGCGGCCGGCGGCGGGCTCGCGTGGCTGCGAACCGGCGACATCATTCGCATCGATCTGAACCAATCGCGCTGTGACATGCTGGTCTCGGACGAGGAGATCGAGCGGCGCAAAAAGGATGGCATTCCTGCAGTGCCTGAGAGCGCGACGCCATGGCAGGAACTGTATCGCGCCACCGTCAGCCAGCTCGATACCGGCGGCGTGATGGAAATGGCGCTGAAATATCGGCAAGTGGGCAAGAAGACGCCGCGACACAATCATTGAGCGGCGCGCTCACTCGACCCTGTTAAATTACGTTCACCTGACGCAGCCGGCCGCCCGCCGTAAAATGGGCGGCCTGGCCGGTCGTTGCACGTCGGCCAGGCAAATCGAAAACGTCACAGTTGCCTGCCTATCCATGAATTCACCGTCCCGCTCGGCAATCGCGCGTTGCCTGTCCGCCAGCGTATTCGTCGGATCGCTCCTCGCAGCTCCGCTGCACGCAGCCGAAGCACCGCATCCCAAGCTCGTCGTCACCATCGCGGTCGACCAGTTCTCCGCCGATGTGTTCACCGAATACCGTCCGCTGTATCAAGCTGGGTTGAAGCGGCTGGCCACCGGCGCGGTGTTCCCCAAGGGACACCAGAGCCACGCATCCACTGAAACCTGTCCCGGTCACTCCACCATCCTGACCGGCATGCGCCCGGCACGGACCGGCATCATCGCGAACGACTGGCAGGACCCGCTGCTGCCGCGGACCATCAACGGCAAAGAAACGTTTGCGGTCTATTGCGTCGATAAACCCGGCCCGGCGGGGGGCTCGGCGGACAAGCAAGTCATTTCCCCCGATTCCTTGCTGGTGCCGACGCTCGGCGATCGCATGAAGGCACGCGACCCGGCCACGCAGGTGGTCTCGATCGCCGGCAAGGATCGATCCGCGGTGATGCTCGGCGGTCACCACGCCGATCTGACACTGTGGTGGACCCCAGCGGGCTTCGTCACATATCCCGACAGGGCATCCAATATTCCCAAAGAGATCGCCACTACCGTCAACGCCAACGTCGTCAGGTCCTACGGCCAACCTTCGGTGCTGAAGCTGCCGCCCGCATGCGCCCCGAAGTCGCGCGAAACCAAGGTGACTGACGAAATTTCCATCGGCACGCTGAAGAATCTGCCGGCGCACTCCAAACGCTGGCGCGCGACGCCGGCGATGGATGCGTTCACCGTCGACGCCGCGCTCGCCGCAGTGAAGAGTTTCAATCTCGGCGGCAAGCACTCCACCGATCTGCTTGCCGTGAGCTTTTCAGGCACCGACTACGCCGGCCATTACTACGGCACTGAAGGTGCCGAGATGTGCACACAGCAACTCGCGCTCGATCAATCGATCGGACGCCTGCTGGCCGGCCTGGACAAGACCGGCATCCCGTACGTCGTGGCAATGACCGCCGACCATGGCGGCATCGACACCACGGAAAGAAACAAGCAGCGCGGTGTCACCGAGGCAGCGCGACTCGATACGAATCTGCTCGCTGCCAATGTCAGCAATGCGATCCAGAAGCATTTTCCCAGCCTGCCCAAGCCCGTGCTGCTCGGCGGCCTGGAGTTCGCCAACGATGTTTACTTGAATGCGGCGATCCCAGCAGACCGCCGTGCCGAGGTCCTGCATGCCACCGCTCAGCACTATCGCAATCACCCACAAGTGGCGGTGGTGTTCACGAAGAATGAGCTGATTGCAGCCGAGCCGCCGTCGGGCCCGGTCGATGAATGGACCCTCCTCCAGCGCGCCAAGGCCAGCTTCAATGCGCAGCGCTCGGGCGATCTGGTGGTGCTGCTGAAGCCCTACATCTCCCTCTATTCGCTGCCCAGGAACGTGGATACGGATTACACCGCGTCGCACGGCTCACCGTGGGGTTACGACCGTCGCGTGCCGCTCGTGTTCTGGTGGAAAGGCATCGTCGGCTTCGAGCAGCCGGTAGCCGTAGAAACTGTGGATCTCGCGCCGACGCTGGCGAAGCTCATCGGGCTGGACGTGCCCGCTGGCGAATTCGACGGGCGCGCATTGCCCGTCGTGCAGCCCTGATCAGCTGCGGTCCTTGGACATCAAGGCGAGCTGCTTTTCCAACTGCTCGCCGAAATACGCCTGCGGCAAGGACGCCTTGACGCCCTCCTCCTCCTCGCGTTCGGCAATCGACACCTTGGCCTTGTCGAACGCATCTCTCAACGAGGTGGCGTCCGGCAAAGCATCCCGATAGAACGCTTCGCCGAAATAGGTGAGATCGCGATCGTCGGCGCAGCCGAACGAGGACCTGTCAGGCGCAGCGGCGGTAATAAGGATCGTGTTCTCGCTTTTCAGCGGCTCGATGAACGCTCCGGCGTGACACGCGGAGATCACGATCACGCGCCACTTGATGCCGGACTCGCGCAGCGCTTCGGCCAACATCTCACCCGTCAAATCGCGCAATGGCAGAGAGCCGTTCATCACCGACAGCAGCGGGTCTTCCGAGCCGTGCGAAGACAAGGCCAGGAACAAGACATCGCGGTCCAGATGCATCTTCGATGCAACGCCCTTCAGCGCATACGTCAGTGCGGTGCCACTGGCGAGCGGATACTTCTCCAGCGAGCGACGATCGTTGATCAACAGCAGGGTGCGCAGGGTCGTGTCATAGCGCTTCGCGAAACGCTCAGCCGCAAACTGGATTTCCTCGGCGAAAACTTTCTGCTGACCGTAACCGGCAAAGCCGACGAAAAATCCGACCGGCGCGTCACCCGCTGGGCGCACGAGCTTCGCGACGGACGCATCTATGCGTGCGGATTGCTGGAATAGGATGGGCTCAGCAGCATCCCAATTGCCCTGATCCGCGTACTCCCCCTCGGGATCGTCACCAGACGTCCACAGCATCGGGTTTACATACAGAGCATCGCCCAGCCACACGGCGAGGACGGCCACGCCGGCTCCAGCCATCGTGGCAAAGAACTGTCTGCTTCCCGCGATAGAACGCAATCCGATCAAGCAGTAGACGGCGGCATAAAGCGCCACCCCCAGGAGCGCCAGCAGGACCCATCGCTCTGGCACAAAGCGCTCGATAACGAATTCTGCAATCACGATTACTGGCGCAAGCAGCGCCAGCAGCGAGCACGCGCGCGCTACGGATACCGCTGGACGTGAGATCAGCGCCAACGCGACCGCCACCAGCAAGGCTGCCAGCACGTACCAAGTAACGGACGGTAAGTCGTAGGGAAAGAATCGTGCGTTCGGCAGGTTGTTCAGCCAATCGAATCCGGCCCATAACGCGAACGCAACGAGCGCCGGAAAGGCAATCGAAGCGGCGCTGCCTGTAAGAACTGTGCCGTCCGCAGGCCGCAATGTCAGCAGACGAAGGGACTCGCGCAACCACGACGGCTGGCGCGCAGTTGCGGCCGAGCCAGGTGAGGTGTCGGACAGCGGCGGAGATTCTGTTTCGGGAAGCATTCCTGCTCAGCTTATCAGCCCCCGCCCGGGGCAGATTGCCGCTTCAGTCACATTTAATGTAGCGTGGCGAGGAATGACCTTTACCGTTCGCCAACTGATGTCGTTGCTTGCCACGGCGCTGCTGGCAGGCATGCTCTCGGGCTGCGCTGCCAACGAAGCCTGCTACGAGCCGGCCACGCCGGGCGATTCTTTGCACACGGTGTATGTGGTCAAGCGCGCCTGGCATACCGGCGTCGCGGTCGCCGCTGCAGATTGGCCGAATCGCGACTGGTCCGTGCTCGCCGACTTTCCCCATACCCGCTATCTCGAGTTCGGTTGGGGCGATGCTCGCTTCTATCAGTCGCAGGCGGAGGAACAAACAGGATGGTCGGCACTGCGCGCAGCACTCTTCTCGACGGCCAGCGTGGTCCACGTCATCGGCTTCGACCAGCCCACGCCAGACGCGCTACTCGCCGATGAGATCATCGAGGTGCGACTTTCGGCGCAAGGGTTGCGGAATCTCACCGCATCGATCGAAGCAGAGTTCAAGGACGCCGCGCCCAGATCGATTGGCGTACCGCTGCGTGGCACGCCGGAGCCGAACAAGTTCTACTATGCCAAGCGACGTTTCTTCTTTCCGCGCATGTGCAATTGGTGGACCGCTCAGCGCCTGCACGACGGCGGCTGTCCGATTGCAGCATGGACGGTCGTTTCACCCAACAGAGTCGTCAGGGAAGCCAAGGGCTTTGCGGGCGCCCCTTGAGCGTCACTCCGGCGGTAAGCGCCGCTCGTGCTCTTTGGTCAGTGCAATATTGTTCTCGACATCGCGAACACCAGGCACGGCACTCGCCGCATCGCCAGCACGAACCTTCTCCTCCACACTCGTCACAAAGCCGCTGAGCTGAACGACGCCTGCGCTGACTTCGACATTCACATCGCTTTCGCCATCGAGCCGAGCATTGCTCAGGCTGCTGCGGACTCGAGCTGCGATCACCGTGTCGGGCGCCGGCTGCTGGGGCGCCAGCCGAGCGTCATTGCGAACGGTCAGGTCATTGCGAACCTCAGCAACGCCCGCGACCGAGCGAGCACGCATCAGCGCCGCGGATCTCGCATCTTCGGACCCAACGAAACCGCTCAGTTGGACGACGCCATTGCGCGTCTCGACTTGGATATTGCGCATCTCCGCGCCACGAGCGGTAGTCAGTGCTGACTTCACCTTCGCAGTCAGGGCACTGTCACTTACAGCTTGAGATTCGGCACCGGCTGCGGCAGCGAATGGGAAGATGGATAACACGAATACGATAAAAACGAACTCTCGCAGGTGACGCATAGGCCGATCTCCGCTCGCAGACGGGCTGCGATGTAGTGGGAATGAGTCAGCCAAATCGAAGTTCCCCCGGCAGGGGAAAGTGCGCATCGTGCTTGTAAGAAATCGACCGCAGCCCTACTAAGCTTCGCGGGCGGCGGGTGCGACCACGCCGCTGTCAGCGCCCTCCGTCGTGCCCAATCGTCGCTGGATGTCTTCGAGTCTGACGCCACTGGTCTCGGGGAAGAACACCAGCACGACCAGGAACTGCAGGATCACCATGACCAGGAACATGAAGAAAGGGCCGGACTGCGATTGGGTCGCGACCACTGGAAAAGCGGCGGACACGATCGCGTTCATGATCCAGTGCGTCGAGCTGCCCAGACTCTGGCCCTGCGCACGCACTCGATCGGGAAAGATTTCGCTCAAGTACACCCAGATGACGGCGCCTTGCGAAAACGCGAAGAACGCAACGTAGCCAACCAGGAACACCAGCAACGTTTGCTGATACTGCTTGATCTGGAAGATCGTCGCGATGGCGGCCAGGCAGATGGCCAGTCCCACCGAACCCACCAGCAACAACGTGCGCCGACCGAACCGATCGATCAGACTGAGCGCAATGATCGTCGCGATCAGCATCGTCGCACCGACCGCCACTGCCTGCGCGTTCTGCGAGGTGCGATCGAAGCCGGCCATCTGAAAAATATCGTTCAGATAATAGAGGACCGCGTTGATCCCGATCAGCTGGTTGAACATGGCCAGCACCAGCGCCAGCATGATCGGACGGCGGTAACGCCACTGAAACAACCGATCGGCGCTCGGGCTCGCATCCGCCTTGAGCGACATACGGATGTTCTCCAGCTCGGCAAGCGGCTGCTCCGAACCGAGCTTGTGCAGCACCTGCTCGGCTTCCGAAAAGCGATCTTGCGCGACCAGCCACCGCGGACTCTGCGGAATACCGACCAGCATCAAGAGAAACAACGCTGCGGGCGCAGCGGCAACTCCCAACTGCCAGCGCCACTCCAGATCGCCGAACACGAACATTCCGATCACGTAGTTCGACAAGTACGCGAGCAGGATGCCGCCGATGATATTGATCTGAAACGCGCCCACCAATCGCCCACGCCACGCAGCAGGCGCGATCTCAGCGATGTAGACCGGCGCGATCACGGATGAGCCGCCCATGCCGAGGCCGCCAATGAAGCGAAAGATCAACAGCCAGGTCCAGGACGGTGAGAGCGCGCAGCCCAGCGCGGAGATGAGATAACACGAGGCGAGAATCAACAGACTCGTACGACCGCCGAGCACTCGGCCCAGCCAGCCTGCCGCCATGGCGCCCAGCACCGTTCCCCAGAGCGCGGCCGAGACCGTGAGGCCCAATGCAGTCGGCGACAAACCGAATACCTTGGTCAGTCCTTGCGTTGATCCGGCGATCACGGCCGTGTCGAAGCCGAGCAACGAGCCGCCGAGCGCGGCTACGCAGACCGTGCGGATCAAGGTACCGTTGAGCGTGTTTGTCATTGTATTGCGAGCCCCGGTAAGGTTCCCGAACGCAGGAAATCGAGGTGACAATGGACTGCCACCGCCGCTCCCGACTCCGCGCGCAGCACGATGCTGTTATCTCTCCAATGGCCTTCGATATCGGCGACGCAATCAAAGTCCGCCGGAATGCGCGCAACGCCCTGGAGGTAGAAGATCGACAGTCGGCCGTGCGCGTCCGGCCGCAAGCAGGTGGGGATGCCTCGCGCATTCAAAGGATTGTCGCGACTCGAAGCAGCAAGCCCCGCATGGAAATAGGCCGTAATGTCTTCGATGCCCATGACATTGACGTGCCGCCCATTCCACGGCGGGAAATGCCGCCCGCCATTGGAGAACCACAACAAGGTCGAGGCGAGTTGTTTGGGATCACGCAACGCGAACCAAACATAGCGCTGCTCCGGAAACGTCACGGCCGACCAAGCGAACTCCTGCGCCGGATCCGCGCATAGAATCGCCAGATCCTCAAAGCCGCGTCGCGCGGGATAGCGGCACAAATCTGTGGTCGACCCATCGATACAGGGCGCGGCGTGCAGATCGACGATCTCCTCGTCGGTCTTCAGCCACGAATAGCCGCGCTCTTCAGGTCGAGCGGTGGGCTCGACATACGTTCGTGCATGAATCAACGAGCTAAACGAAAGTCGCGCCGCGCCGTTGCCCGCCGGAAATGCCAGGGTCGCGTGATGACCTGGATTGATCGGCCCGGTCAGTCCCGAGAGATCATGCCGTTGGTAGACGATCGACTGATTTGTGAGCAGTGCGGTGGTTGCCTGGCATTGGTCTCCTTGCAGCGGCATGTCGACGCCCAGCCGCAGCCAACAACCCTCATTTGTTTCCTGGCAATCGATTTCACGCCAATCGCGATTCGCAGTCTCGCCATGCGGCGGCAACCGCTGACCTCGATACGGCTCGCCATTCTCACCAAACGCCGAGCAGAACCAATCGCCACGCAGTGCTCGAAGCATAGGCGGCACGTCCGAGGGCAATGATTCTTCTGCCCACGGCGCAACCGCATAGGGCCGGATCGGCTCTTCGTCCCTCGGAAAGAAAATCACCGGCCCCAGCATGCCACCGGTGCGCGTCACCGCCAGCTCAACCTCCCGCGTCCCCAGCAGGAATGAGTCCTGACCTTGAATCTTGACGGAGGACTCGAATGTCATGCGGCACCGAGTCAGTATTCAGTACACAGCTTGTGCGTTACCGGCACGTCTTCATCGATGGTGGGAAAGCGTCCGATCTGCGCGTAGAAGGAGTTGTCCGTCTCATCGTCATTGACGGACGAGACCTCGCCGACGATAGACGTGCCGGTGCCTTCCTCAGCCCAGAACTCGTGATACAGGTACGGCGTCAGCGTGATGGAATCGCCGGGCTGCAACCGAAACGTATGGCCGGCTTTGACACGATGGCGCACGCCATCGAGCGAAACCTCGACGTCCGAATCTGCAAGCTTGCCTTCAGCGCCGCGGTTGAACAGACGAATCAGCAGATTGCCGCCTGACTTGCAGATGATGTCCTCGGACTTGAGGACGTGGTGATGCATCGGCGTATGCTGATTCTCCCGGATCACCAGGATCTTCTCGGCATAGGGCTTCTTGTTGTAGGGAACGACTTTGTGATGCCCGTTGCGCACGGTGAAAACGACCAGACCGACTCTGTCGAAATCCCCTGAGCCGAAATCGGTGATATCCCAGCCGAGCTTGCACTGGCGGATCTCGTCGCATTCCTCACCCTTCGCCGCCCACTCGCTGGGGCTCCAGTAGGCGAACGGCGGCAGGCGGATCTGATGCTCGTGCAGCAGCGCGATCGCGCTGTCGATCAGCGCGTTGATCTCGGACCGTTTCATCCTTCCCCCTCGGCACCATCGTGCCGACCTTCGCCTTCAGATGACTCGCTCGTTGCCGCCATCTACGGGAATCTGCGCGCCCGTGGTTCGGGAGAACCTCGGCCCGCACAGCTCCGCGGCAAGCTCCGCCACATCCCTGCTAGTTACCTCGACCTTGAGGACATTATTTGTTTTATATTCGTCAACGCTTAATTTGTAAGATGCCGCCCGGGCCGCCAGCACTTCGGGCGTCCAGATCGCTGTATCGAACACTGCATTCGGATGCACGCAATTCACGCGAATGCCATCGCTGCCCCATTCCAGCGCCGCGACTCGTGCCAGCTGTTGCATGGCTGATTTGGAAGCCGAGTATGCAGCCGCTCCGGGGCCAGGTGCAGCGACGTTCTTGGATCCGATGATGACCACCCGCCCGCCGCGCGGCGCAAGCTTCAACAATGGATGACACTCCCGCATCAGCACCAGATTTGCATCCAGATTGATACTCATGGTCCTGCGCCACACATCGGTGGCCATCGCGGCGATGGGGGAGCTCTTAGGAAAGATCCCGGCGTTCAACACCAGCATGTCGACCGAACCGAAAGTGCGCACGGCCTGATCGAGCGCTGCGCCGATCTGCTCCTCATTGGTGAGGTTACATTCGATGCCCAGATAGTTCTTGCGTTCGTACAGCTGCGTGACTGCCGGCGCCACATCCAGGCCAACGACTGCTGCACCGCGCGCAAGCAGCGCATCGACGCAGGCCTTGCCGATTCCCGATGCCGCGCCGGTCACCAGCGCAACCTCTCCCAGGAAAATCGACTCGGGATCGGGCTTTGCCAGCTTGGCGCGCTCCAGATCCCAGAACTCGACATCGAAGAAATCCCTGGCCGGCAGCGCCTTCCAACCGCCGAGGTGCTCGGCGCCCATGATGATATCGATGGTGTGCCGATAGATATCCTCAGCGATGCTGGCATCCTCAGCACTCCGGCCCAGTACCGCCATGCCAAGCTCTGGATCGAGAATCACGCGGGGCGCGGGGTCGACGACCGCCAATTGGCGTCCTCCCGAGTACGCACGCATATAGTCCTGATAGGACGCCGCGTACGCCGCCACATCGCGACCCACCATCGGGACACGCTTGGTACGAATGACGTGATCTGGCGTCACCCCGCCACGCTGCGATAACTCAGTCACATCGGGACGGCGGGCGAACCCCAGAGCCTGTGCGTCCGTACGCACAGCCATCACCATCGGCATGCCGGCGGCGCGACTGACTTCGCGACGCAGCGCTGCTACCTCGACACGGGGCACAGATTTCACCGTTTGAGCTGGCCACTCCACCCGACCGGCGCCGTGCGTCTCCAGGTAACGCTCCGCCCGAGAGACCAGATCGATCATTCGCTCGTAAGAAACTTTCGCGGTATCGCCGAATGTGAACAGTCCGTGGTGCATCAGCACGACGCCGATGGTTTCACGCGTCGCCTCTTTGGAAAGAATCTCACGGCACAACCGCACCAGCCTGAAGCCCGGCATGGCGTACGGAATGATCACGACCTGGGTGCCGTAGATCTCCTGCAATCGCTCGAAGCCATTGCGTGAGTTCATGACGGCAATGAGCGCGTCGGCATGCGTGTGATCGACGAACTTCTGTGGCAGCAGAGCGTGCAGCAATGTTTCCACTGATGGCGCCGGCGCGGAGGCGCGCGTCAACGACAGCTTCAGCTCGCTCTCCAGGTGTTCGTCTGACAACTCGGGGAGACTCACCAGTCGCAACAGCCGCCGCAGGCGACACGGCGAGAAGCCCGCTGCATCGATCGTGGCCAGATTCGCGCCGCGTCCTTTGACGTAGAGTACGTCGTCGGACTCGCCGAAGACGTTTGGCTCGAGTAGCTTCACCGATGTGTTGCCGCCGCCATGGAGCACCAGCGACGGATCGCTACCCAGCAGGCGCGAGCTGTACACCCGTTGCCCCAACAGTCCCTGGAAGCGGGCCGCGTCCTGATCGTCCCACAAACTGTTCATCGCAACGCGCCCTGCATGGCCTTAGCATTCTCCAACGGCGTTTTGCCATCGAAGACCGCGCTGCCGGTCACGATGATATCGGCGCCGAGCCGGGCAATATTCCCAATGTTGTCGCGAGTGACGCCGCCGTCCACACAGATCAAAGCCGTATCTCCCAGACTTTCCCGCAGCCGCTTGACCCGTTCGCAGGTCGACGCGATGAACTTCTGACCGCTCCACCCCGGATTCACCGCCAGCACCAGCACCATGTCGAACTCGCCCGCCAGCGGCTCGAGCACTTCCAGCGGCGTGCCCGGATTCAAAGCGATGCCACGCACGATGCCGCGATGGGGGTCGTTCGCATTCGTCATCCTGCCCAAAGCCTGCAGCACGCGATGGCTGTGACGAGTGGACTCAGCATGGACTGTGATGATGTCGGCACCGGCAGCGACGAACGCGTCCAGCTTGCTCAGTGGGTCTTCGATCATCAGGTGCACGTCTTTGAGCAGACGTGTCTTGAGGCCAGCAACGACCGGCGGGCCCATGGTCAACATGGGGCAGAACACGCCGTCCATCACATCGAAATGCAGCAGGTCGACCCCTGCACCTTCGATGAGTCGCAGCTGCGAGCCCAGCGTCATCCAGTCCGCCGTGAGCACACCAACGCTGATCTGAGGCGCCGACGCGCGCAATCGATCAACGAGAGGTGCTCGAGCCATCTCAATGCACCTTGGACTCTTCGCTTCGCAGCGTGAGGAACAGTTCGTGCGCGTCTTTGGGCTTGAGGCCGTTGTGCACGACCTTGTGGATGGCCTGCATCATGGCGCGCGGCGCATCGCTCTGGAAAATATTGCGGCCCATGTCGACGCCGGCGGCGCCGCGTTGAATCGCGTTGTACGCCATGGTCAGCGCCTCGAACTCCGGCAGTTTCTTGCCACCCGCCATGACGATAGGCACCGGGCACGAAGCCGTCACCGTTTCGAAGCCCTCGGCGCAGTAGTACGTCTTGACGATCTGCGCACCCAACTCGGCACAGATGCGACAAGCCAGGCGAAGATACTGAGCATCTCGCGTCAACTCCTTGCCCACCGCGGTGACCGCCATCGTCGGAATGCTATAGCGCAAACCCATGTCGACCAGCCGGGTCATGTTGTGCACAGAGTGCGTCTCGAACTGACCGCCGATGAACACCTGCGTGGTCAGCGCCGAAACGTTCATTCGAATGGCGTCTTCGATGTCGACCGCCAGTTCTTCGTTCGACAGCTCCTTCAGAATGCTCGGGCCACCGCTACAACGCATGACGATCGGCTTGTTGATCGCCGGCGGCACGGTGGTTCGCAGAATGCCGCGCGTGAGCATCAACGCATCGGCCATGGGCATGAGCGGGACAATGTTCAGATCCACGCGCTCCAGGCCGGTGGTCGGTCCTTGGAAATAGCCATGATCGATGGCCAGCATGACCGTGCGTGCCGTTTCGGGATTGAAGAT
This sequence comes from Steroidobacter cummioxidans, assembly GCF_003104955.1. NCBI lineage: Bacteria > Pseudomonadati > Pseudomonadota > Gammaproteobacteria > Steroidobacterales > Steroidobacteraceae > Steroidobacter > Steroidobacter cummioxidans. The sequence goes on from NZ_LSRW01000002.1 coordinate 42,758, forward strand.
GCGCGCCAGGCGATTCTTCATACCCCAATCGAGCGAGCCGGCACCGCGCAGAAAGAACCCAGGCGTGCGCATCGGCACGTCCTCGTGGAAATTCTTCGCTTCTCTGAGTGCTTCTGTATCAGCCATGGCTCTCCTCCAATATCTGGCGCACGCCCGTCGAGATGCGCGCCACGTCGGGGCGATACGCGTTCTCGAGCACAGGGGTGAAGGGAACAGGAACATCCGGCGAGGCCACGCGAGTCACGCGCACTGACGGCCAACGCTCGGCGATGCCCGCGGCGATTTCGGCGCCAACACCGCCAGTGACCGGCCCCTCCTCCACGATCACTGCGTGACCGGTCTTGCGCACCGATGCGCCGATCGTTTCCCAATCGATGGGGGACAGACTGCGCACGTCGATGACTTCCGCATCGAACTCATCGGCCGCCTGCATCGCGTAGTGGACCATCAAGAGCCAGGCGAGCACGGTGACTCGTTTGCCTTCGCGACGAATCGCAGCCTTACCAATGGGCACGACGTAGTCTTCCGCTGGAACGTCACTCGACGCGTCGACCGCGCCACCTTCGGCGCGCGCGCCCTTTGATCCGTATAACAACTTGTGCTCGAACATGAGCACGGGATTGCCGTCGCGGATCGCGGCCTTGAGCAGCCCTTTGGCGTCATAGGCATTCGAGGGCGCAACCACTTTCAACCCGGGCACGCCCGTAAAGTAGCGCTCCATGTTTTGCGCATGCTGCGAGCCTCGGCCCGTCGCGCCGACCGGCGCGCGCATGACCAGTGGAATGCTGATCGTTCCGCCGGACATGTAACGGAGCTTGGCCGCGTTGTTGATGATCTGATCGCTGGCCAGGAACAGGAAATCGCCATATTGCACGTCGGCGATCGGCCGCAGGCCCATCATGGCCGCCCCGGTGGCCAGGCCGAAGAAGCCGAGCTCCGCGATCGGTGTGTTGATCATCCGCTCGGGGAATTGCTTCTCCAGACCCAGCGTCACCGTAAACGCACCACCCCATCCTCCCGGCACCCCAATATCCTCACCGATGCAGAACACGCGCGGATCGGCAGCCATTTCTTCGGTGATGCCTTCGCGCAGCGCTTCGGCGATGCCGAGACGTCGCGTTGACCCACCTGCGCTCACGACGGGGTTTACTTGTTCACTGAGCGCAAATGACCGCGGCGACGCCTCGGCAAAAACGTATTCGGTCAGGCCGCTCGCACTCGGATGAGGCGCGACCTTCGCACGCTCGACCGCTTCGGCGAGCGACTTCTGAATGCGGGTGGCAATCAGCTCATGCTCTTCCGACGTGAGCTGAATCCGTGCAGCGAACCGCTCGATGGGATCGCGCTGAGCCCATGCCTCGCGCTCATCCTTCGGTTGGTAGTGACAGGGATCGCGACGCGAGTGACCGGTGCGACGATAGGTCAGCAGCTCGAGCAGCACCGGACCTTTGCCGGCCCGACAGTCGGCGACAGCTTTCTGCGCGGCTTCATACACAGCCAGCACATCGTTGCCATCCACGGTTTCGCCGCGGAATCCATAGGACTTCGCGCGATCCGAGATGCGCGAGTTCTTCATCACCAGATCGACATGCGTCGAAGCGCCGTAAAGATTGTTCTCGCAGACCAGAATGATCGGCAGGTTCCAGATGGCGGCCATGTTGACGCCTTCATGGAACGCACCCTCGGCGATGGCGCCGTCACCAAAGAAGGACGCCACCACCTGCGGCTTGTTTTCCAACTTGAATGACAGCGCCATGCCAGCGGCCAGCGGAATGCCACCTGCCACGATGGCGATCCCGGGGACCATCCCCTTGTTCATGTTGCCGACGTGCATCGAGCCGCCGCGGCCTTTGCAGCAGCCGGTCTCGGCACCGAACAGTTCATCCATCAGCTCTTGTGGCGCCAGCCCCTTCGCCAGCGCGTGACCATGACCGCGAAACGTCGAAGTGATCCAGTCGTCGGGCGCCAGCGCCGCGCATACACCGACAGCAGTCGCCTCCTGGCCCTGACACTGATGAATCGTCCCGGGCATGGTGCCTTCGAGGAACAGGAATTTGACCGTATCCTCGAACTCGCGGATCAGCACCATCCGCTCATACATATCCAGCAGGAATTTGCGGTCGTAGCCTGACATCAGCTCACCTTGATGGTCGCGATGACAGTGCCGACGGCCACCTTCTGTCCCGACTGCACATGAATGGTGGTGAGCGTGCCGTTGGCGATGCACTCCACTTCCTGGACCGCTTTGTCGGTCTCGATCTCGAGCAGTGCCTGGCCGCGCTTAACGGCGTCGCCTACGTTGGCGAGCCAACGGGTGATGCCCAGCTCCACGCCTTCGTTGGTGGCGAGATCCGGCATCTTCATGTTCACGTCCATCGTCAGCGACCCTCGGTAACAGTCAGCGGGTGTTCGAATACAAATGCTTCTGCTTCAGCGGCAGTGAAAACGGAGTCAGTCGTGCCCGCCGCCCTGGTGGCCGACGCGCCGACGGCGCTCGCATAACGAAGGGTTTGCGGCAGATCCCAGCCTTGCAGCAGGCTGCGGATGACGCCCGATGTGAAGGCATCACCCGAGCCGGACGGGTCGATCACATCCATGCTGTAGGCGCCGCAGGTCCACAACTTTCCATCGCGTGCCGCCACGGATCCGCCACCACCTCGAGTGACAATCACGGTGTTTGCACCCGCATCGGTCAGCGCGCGCAATTGATCGAACGGATCCGCGAGCCCGGTAAAAGCGCGGGCCTCGTCATCGTTCGGCAGAAACACATCGATGAGCGGCAGCAACGGCTTCAACTGCGCCAGCCCCGCCTGACCGTGCGGGACGACCACATCGACGACGGTTTTGATTTGGGCTTCGCGGCAGAACGCCAACAGCGCCGCGAGTTTCGAGAAATCGATGCCCGGCAGAGCGAACAAGCCGCCGAGATAAAACACCTTCAGCGACGTCAACCATTGATAGGAGATCTGATCGATGGTGAACGCACTGTTGGCGCCAATCACATGCAGATAACGACGATCCTGCCCTTCGATCAACAGAATGAGGGTGCGGCTGGTTGGCTGCTGCTCGGCACGTACCACTCGCGAGCAACCGATGTCGTGCCTGGCGAAGGTTTTCAGCAAGGCGTCGCCGGATCCGTCGCGCCCCACGCAGCCCGCGAGATCGACGGCGATGCCCTGCTTGGCAAGATCGATGGCCACATTGGCCGCACATCCGCCCGCCCGCACCGGCATGTCATCCAGTGCCAGCAACGCGCCTTCCGGCGGCAACGCCGCGAGCGGACCACAGAATGTGTCTTCGACCAGCAGCCCTGCACAGCCCACATCCGGCATAGCTCAAGCCCTACCGCAGCACCCGAGAAGCTCGATTCGCTCGAGCACCGCGTCCTTCACGACATGACGTCCGATGACCATCAGATCGGTATGGCTGCCATCGCCGAGCAGTGCATGCGGATTCGGCTCGGCGGTGGCCAACGCCTCGCGGATCACTCGAAGATACTTCTGCTTCATATAGGTGCCGTAGTTGATCTTTCTGACACCCAGATGGATGGCGGCCTTGATCGAGTCGTCCTCGATGCCGGTGCCGCCGTGTAGCACCAGAGGCACATCGAGCCGCCGGCCCACCGCTTCGAGACGGCTCAGGTCCAACGGCGAGCGCCCTTCCAGTTTGATTTCTTCGTTGCCCACACTGATGGCAAGCAGATCGACGCCGGTGTCTGCCACGAACTTCGCGGCACCTTCGGCGTACGCAACGCTGTCGAGCTCATCGGCTTCGAAATCCGCTTCCACCGCGACCTGACGGCTGTGGGCCAGCGCGGTAAGCCGCTTCACCCGACGGGTGTAGTCCTCCAGCGGCGCATGCGGATCGGCGGGCATGACCAGGTTGAAGCCTGCCCCGATCGCCTGCTCCACCCAGGCATCGTTCGGACATTCATTGAAGATGAAGCCGACCGGCACATTGGCCTCGGTGGCTGCCGCCCGGCCCAGCGCGGCATATAAACGCAGTTCCTGAGCCGAGGCGTTCTGCCGTTCCGCCAGCCATTCGCCATTGAAACCGATGATGACGGGCGAACGGGTTGCCTCGGCCGCATCGATCACCCCCTGCACGGACTCCAGACTCCAGCTTTCGAAATAGCCGAGCGCATAGTCGTGGTGACGTGCGTGTTGCATCAGGCGAGGAATCGATTCGAGCGACATGGGAAAACCCGCGTTGACGAAGGCTCTGGAACTGGTGAACTAGCCCTGAGCTACGACTGAACTATGTTCACAAATAATGTCGTAGGACTGAATTTGATTCAAAACTACGCGGCCGCTGGTGCCCTGTCAAGGCTGCCCATAGAATGGTCGTGTGCGACGCAAGAACTCATTATCAAAGGCAGCGACTGACACGCTTGGCGACGGCCGGCGGCCATTGCTGACCTATATCAAAGGCAGCCTCGCGTCCCTCAATCCGACAGACCGGTTGATTGCAGACTGTGTGCTCGCCGATCCGGAACGGGTCATCACCTCGTCGATCGCACAGTTGAAAGACGACTGTGGCGCCAGTGTCGGCGCCATCGTGGCGTTCTGTCGTCGCGTCGGTGTAACGGGCTTTACCGAATTCAAGATCGCACTGGCCCGGGACCTGGCGCAGTCGGGCTTGCCGGCCGGACAGGCGCCGGAAAGCGGCTCGACCCTGGAGAAAGTGTTTCAGGTGCATGCCCAGAGCCTGACCGAGACGCTGCAGATCAATCCGACCGCGCAGTTCGAAAAGATCGCGCAAGTGATCGACAGGAGCCGGCGCGTGGAGCTGTTCTCCATCGGCCTGTCCTATCCGGTGGCTCACACCGCGTACTGCAAATTCCTGCTGCTCGGACTGCAGGCGTCGGCCCACTTCGACTCGCACATTCAGCTCATCGCCGCCACCCAGCTGCAGAAAGGCGATGTTGCCATCGGCATTTCGTTGTCGGGCACGACTCGCGAAACCGTGGAATGCCTGGAGGTCGCCAAAGCCAAGGGTGCCACCACCATCGGCCTGACCAATGCCATGAAGTCGCCGATCACGACTCATAGCGATTACTGTCTGTATGCGACGCCCAGCGAGATCAAATATTTCCAGGCGCCGCTCGCCTCGCGCGTGACCCAGCTGGCGTTGATCGATGCGTTATTCGTTTTCCTGGCGCTGAAACACAAGAGCCGGACCGCAGCCAGGCTGCAGTCCTCGGGTGAGGAACTGATCAAGCGCCGGGTCGAGTGACGCGCTCACTTCTGCGGCGGCTGCTGAAACGCCTTCGGCAACTGCCAGCCACGCTTGATCGCCAGCACGCGCACTACAAAACAAAACGCGGCTCCGCCCAGGGCGGTCGGTAACGGCGGCACCCCGAGCTGATCGCCCAACACCACGACCGTCGCACCGCCGAGCGCCGCCACCGCGTATAGCTCGGCACGCAAAACCAACGGAATCTGCGCCAGCAGAAGATCGCGAACGACGCCACCACCGATGCCGGTCAGCATGCCGAACAACGCCGCCATCACTGGATTGAGCTCGAACGCCAGCGCTTTCTGAGCGCCTGTCACCGCGAACAGAGCCAGACCCGCAGCGTCGAACATGCGAACTGGATTCGCCATGCGCTCGATGGCCGCGTGCCATCGGAATGCGATGATGCCGGCCACCACCGACGTAGCAAGATACCGCCAATCAGTGATTGCCGCCGGCGGTGTGGCACCCATCAAAACATCACGCGCGATGCCACCAGAGCACGCCGCCGCGAACGCCAGCACGAGGATGCCGAAGATATCCAACTGCCGCCGCGCCCCCGCCGTCGCGCCAGCGAGCGCAAACACGAAGGTGCCGGCGAGATCGAGCACCAGAATCAGGGTCTTCATGGTTGTGCTTGCAAGCAATCACCGGGTGAAATGAGGCGATTGGCCGGTCGAATCGCCTCAACTATTGAGGTGATTGTCGTCTCACGGCCCACGCCGAGCGACCTGCGCCAATATTCCTTTATGGTCGCTGATCCCCTCGAGTACCTGTACTTCGGTCACCGCATACTCGGGCGTTGAGAAGATGGTATCGACCGCCAGCTCCAGTGCGCCGGCATAGTGGAACTTGGGATCGATGGTCGTGGTGACGTCAGCCGGCAGGTGGTCGACGAGACCCAGCTCGTCAGTGAACTTTGAAAAGAGCTCCCCGCCGCGGGGCGCGTTAAAGTCCCCACACAGCAAATAGTCCGAGTACGACCGCAATGCCTGCTTGAGCCTCGCGAAGTCCGCGAGTTGCTCGTCCGTAGTTGCACCGGCCATCGACCAGGTGAAATGGGTGGTACCGAATCGATAGAGCCGCCCGTCATGCTGCAACTCCGTCATGACCAGCATGCGTCGCGGGTCATTCGGCTCATTGAAGATGCGGATACGCGGGTCGTCGGCGTAGTAGATGACGGTTTGGTTGAGCACCGGGACCCTGGTCAGGACGGCCACTCCCCAGCTGCGTGGGCTGGTATTGCCCGCCTCTCCCTCGGGCATGAGCGTGCTGATGGCGTACTTCACCTGATAGCTGCCGACTGCCGCGAGTTTCGCGCAGTCCTTTTCGAATACTTCCTGTAAACAGACTACGTCAGGCAGGTGCGTGCCAATCGTCTGCGCCACTCGATCGAGGTGCCGATCGTGCTCGATATTCAGGGTCAGTAACTTCAGCGGCATGGGCGTGAAGGTACGCGAGCTCGGGCGAAAAAGAAAACGCCGGCAGTCATGGCGCCGGCGTCAGCGACGGCATCTCGGTTCGCAGCCTATAGCCGAGGATCGACGGGCTCGCTTTCCATCGCGAGCACGCCGAAGACGCACTCATGTACGCGGCGTAGCGGCTCGCACTGGACGAAGCGCTCGAGCCCCTCCACGCCAAGCGCGAACTCGCGCAGTGCCATGCTCCGCTTCGTGGACAAGCCGCGGTCACGCAGGCGCTCCAGTAATTCGGGGCGCGAGTACTCGGGCCCGTAAATGATGCGCAGGTATTCGGGGCCGCGTGATTTGATCGCCGGCTGCAGAAGACCACGCTTGCCGGGGGCAACGAAATCCAACGGCTTGACCACAATGCCCTCGCCGCCGGAGCCGGTAAGCGTTTCCCACCATGCAAATAAGTTCTGGACCGCCTCCGCATCGGCGAGATCGACCACGCGCACCGGCGTGGCAACGAGCCCCTGCGGATCATGACCGGCAAGTTCGGCCAAGGTCTCCATGTGCCAGGCATGAGTCTGGTCGAAATAGGTCTTCCCCTCGCTGGCGAGCAGATGAAAAGGCGCCACTCGGATGTCGGCGACGGTCTTCACTGGCCAGCAGTACTGGCGATACGCGTTGACGTACCGCTGCACGAGCTCGCCGCGCTCCATGAAGGAATTTGCGAGGCCGTCGACGTCGAGTTTGCGCTCGGCCGCTTGCTTCAACAGCTCGTTGGCGGCGCCCACGGCCGCACGTGCGGCCGTCCCGGTTGGCGCGTATTGGACGCGCAAGAGATCCTCGGCTTTCACCGACCAAGGCATCACCTCGCAATCGAGGCAAAACCACGACGTCTCAAAGCGATCCCAGAACTGTGCCGCATCGAGTGCGCGACCGACGCGATCCAGGAGCTCGGATTCCATGTTGCCGGTCGTGAAGAATCGACGCCCCGTGCGCGTGTAAATGATTCCGCGGCCCTCGCCGGTCACACCGAAGCGAGACCGCGCAGCCGCCTCGTCCCGGCAGATCACCATGACGGCTCGCGAACCCATGTGCTTTTCTTCGCAGACGACAGATCGGACGCCGTTCTTGGCGTAGTACTCAAGCGCCTGCTCGGGGTGCTCGAGAAGACCCGCTCGCGTGGTGGTCTCGCTCGGTGACATTGTCGGCGGCAGATAGATCAGCCATTTCGGATTCGCCGCAAAGCGACTCATGACCTCGAGCGCTGCCGCCGCGTTTTCCTCGCGGACAGTGATGTTGCGGTAGAGCCTCGTATCAATGATGCGCTTGCCAAAGACGTCCTCGAGATCGAGCAGATCGTCCTGCGCTTGCTGAGCAGTGAGCGTTGCGGGCACCACGGGCTGCAGCGGTCGAATTGGCTCGTAATACATCTTCTTGGCCGGGACCGAGACGAGCTCTCGCTCCGGATACCGCAAGGCTGTGAGTTTGCCGCCGAAGACACAGCCGGTGTCGAGGCAGATGGTGTTGTTGAGCCATGCCGCCTCGGGTACCGGTGTGTGGCCGTACACAACCATCGCGCGACCGCGGTAGTCCGCCGCCCAGTTGTAGCGCACGGGCAAGCCATACTCGTCCGTCTCACCGGTGGTTTCGCCGTACATCGCGAACTGGCGAACGGCACCGGAGCCGCGCCCGTGCATCTCTTCACGCAGACCGGCGTGAGCCACAACCAGCTTGCCGCCGTCGAAGACGTAATGACTCACGAGCCCATCGAGGAACTCCGCCGCAAACCTGCGGAACTCTTCTGGCTCACTCTTGAGTTGCTCCAGGGACTCCGCAAGGCCATGACTGATCTTCACGTCACGCCCCCGCAGAGCCCGAGCAAGCTTCACGTCGTGATTGCCCGCGACACAGAACGCCGCGCCGGACTTGACCGCGTCGCTCGCGAGTCGCACTACACCGGGTGAATCTGGTCCGCGGTCCACGAGATCGCCGACAAACACAACCTTTCGACCTTGCGGGTGTGAGATCGAGTACCGACCGTCTTGCGTGGTCACCTGATAGCCGAGCACGCCAAGCAATTCGAGCGTCTCGCTCAAGCAGCCGTGAATGTCCCCGATGATGTCGAAGGGACCTGTCTCAGTCTTCTTGTTGTTCCATAGCGGCTCTCGCCGGATCGTCAAGCCATCGAGCTCCTCGGGCGAACGGAACACGTGGACGTGCCGGAAGCCTTCACGTTCGAGGCCGCGAATCGATTTGCGCAGCTGGCTCGCCTGATTGCGGATAACGTGTTCGCCGAACGCACGATCAGCACGGCCGGCATTGCGGTCGCGACACAGCCGCTCCGGCATGTCGAGCACGAGCACCACGGGTAGGCAGTGATACTGGCGAGCCAGAGCAATGAGTGGTTTGCGCGCCTCAGGCTGGACGTTGGTCGCGTCCACGACTGTGAGCTTGCCTGCACTCAGCCGCTTACTCGCGATGAACTGCAGAACCTCAAACGCGTCTTTGGTCGCGGCCTGATCATTTTCATCGTCCGACACGAGGCCGCGGCAGTAGTCCGACGAAAGGATTTCCGTCGGCTTGAAATGCTTGCGGGCAAAACTGGACTTGCCGGCGCCGGACACGCCGACCAACACGACCAGCGCGAGTTCTGGGATCTTTATTTCCACTGTCAGCGCACCCGGAAAATCGCCATCTGCGTCGGGGGGCCCAGCTCAGGATCGACGGGACCTACGGGCGCGAAGCGGACCTCGTAGCCGTTGCGAGTCGCGACCTCGCCAGCCCATGTTTCGAATTCCGCGCGAGTCCACTCGAAGCGATGATCGGGATGACGGAATTGCCCTGCAGGAAGACTCGGAAACCTGGCGTTGTACTCAACATTCGGTGTCGTGAGGATCACTGTTGCCGGCTTGGCGCTGCCGAACACAACGCGTTCGAATGCCAGCAGCCTGGGCGCATCCAGGTGCTCCACGACCTCGATGATGGTTGCCGCATCGAAGCCCTGCAGGCGACGGTCCCGGTACATGAGCGAGCCGTGCAAAAGTTTGATCTTGTCCCGAATCGCGGGCCCAAGGCGGGCGAGTTCGAGACGCTCCTCAGCAAACTCGAGTGCTCGCAGCGAAACGTCGACGCCGACGATCCGGTCGAGCTGGCGCTGGCGCAACAGCTCGCGCAGCAACTTGCCCTCGCCGCAGCCAAGGTCCACCACGGACTTCGCGCCGGCCTCGACTACTGCAGCTACGACAGTGTTGATGCGTTGCTGGTTGAGACTCAGCGACGCTTCCAACACATCTTCACGGCCCGTTGGCTTCCCGGCGACCGGCACATCGTCCGTATCGGCTTCGAGCGGGGTCAGCCGCTCCATCGCCGCACGCGCAAGGCTCTTGCGGTACTTGAGGTAGCGCCGGGCGATTTGCTCTTTCGCTGGGTGGTTGGGCAGCCAGTCGGCTCCGCGGCGGAGCAGCTTCTCGACTTCATCGTCGCCGACCCAGTAGTGCTTCTCGTCGTCGAGCACGGGGATGAGGACGTAAAGGTGATTGAGCAGCTCCTGCAAGCGTAGCGTGCCACTCAGGGTTACTGAGAAATAGCGGCTCTCGCCCCAGTTCGGAAACCTCTCATCAAGCGACCAACGCTCCGTGGCGACGATGTAGCCGAGCGGCTCGAAGAGCTCGCGGATCAACGCCTCACCACCGCGACTGGGGAGGACCGGGAGCTTCACTTCGAGCGGGATGACGCTGGCCGCGAGCTCGGGACGATCCTTCGATCGGCCAGTCATTGCTGTGCCGAATACATCCGCAAGAGCAACGCTGATGAACGATGAGGCGACGTACGGGCGATCGCTCACGTACTGGCCCAGTTGTCCGGCGTCACCGGCGGGTCCAGAACGTCTCCGCACCAATCCCACGGGATCGACATCGACAAGGAGGCAGACGGTGCACCGCTCAGCCGTCGCCTCGGGATAGAAAACTATCGCGTGGCCGAAGCTCTGCTCGAAGCGGTGGACGCGAGCTGGGTTCTTGTGGAGGAGATAACCCAGGTCGGTCGCCGGATGGGCGGTTGTCGAAATAGTCAGCAGCATGGGCCGTCGGTCCGATCGACTCTGCAGATGTCCCAATAAAAACACCCCGCTGTTACGCGGGGTGCGAATATCGGCCGGGTTAGTCCCCTTCGCGCCGTACGAATCAGCTCAAGCGGCGAGCGCTCATCCGCACTTCGAATCGCCGCAGTTCAAGCAAGTCATGCAGCCGTCCATCAATACCACCGCGGTGGTGCTGCACTTGGAACACAGCTGCGCGCCCTCCGGGAAATGGCTCTTCGCAAACGCGTCAACCTGCTTGTTGCGCGCCTCGTACTCGGCCTTCTTTTCCTCGATGAGCTTCTTGCGCTCCTCTTCCATCTCCGGCTTCTTCAGCAGGCCGATGGTCTGCAAATGCTTTTCGACCACATAGCCGAGCTCGGCGATGATGGATGGCATGAACTTGCCACCGCTCTGCCAGTAGCCGCCGCGCGGATCGAACACGGCTTTCATCTCTTCGACCAGGAACGTCACGTCGCCGCCCTTGCGGAACACGGCCGAGAGAATGCGCGTCAACGCCACGATCCACTGGAAATGATCCAGGTTCTTGGAGTTGATGAAGATCTCGAACGGCCGGCGCTGCTCGTGGCGGGTGCCTTCGTTCAGGATGATGTCGTTGATGGTCACGTACATGGCGTGATCCGACACCGGCGTCTTGATCTTGTAGGTCGAGCCGATCAGCACATCGGGACGCTCGACTTTCTCGTGCATCCAGACGACGTTCGATTCTTCCTTGCGTTCCTTGACCTGCGCGGCTTCGGCAGCGGCCTTTTCGGCTGCCGCCCGGTCCTCGGGCTTCTCGACCCGGTACTTGATGATTTTCTTGTCGATCTTGGAGCTCATGGTTTTAACCTGCTGCAAGTGGGACGGCGGCCCGATACTTCAACCCTGGCACCGTCCGCGACTTGTTAAAACTTGCCGTAGTAGCCTTCCTTGAGAGCGTCGAAGAGATTCGCGGCGGTGTGTTTCTCGCCGTCGTACTCGATCTCTTCATCGCCGCGCACCTTCACTTCGCTGCCGTCTTCCAGCGTGAACACGTAAGTGGTGTTCTTCAGGTCCTCTTCCTTGACCAGCACGCCCTGGAACGCTTCCGGATTGAACCGGAACGTGGTGCAGCCCTTCAGGCCCTGCTCGTAGGCATACAGATAAATGTTCTTGAAATCCTCGTACGGATAATCCGTCGGCACGTTGGCCGTCTTGGAGATCGAGGAGTCGATCCACAGCTGCGAGGCCGCCTGGATGTCGACATGTTCCTTCGGCGTGATGTTGTCCGCCGTCGTGAAGTAGTCGGGCAGCTTCTCGGCCGCGTTGTTCGAGTTCGGCATCGCACGCGGATTGATCAGCTCGCGATACGCCAGCAGCTCGAAGGAGAACACGTCGATCTTCTCCTTGCTCTTCTTGCCTTCGCGGATCACGTTGCGGAAGTAGTGATGCGCGAACGACGGCTCGATGCCGTTGGACGCATTGTTGGCCAGCGACAGCGAAATCGTGCCGGTCGGCGCGATCGAGCTGTGGTGCGTGAAGCGCGCACCGACTTCGGCCAGCTCATCGACCAGCTCCGGCGCGGCCTCGGCCACGCGCTGCATGTAACGGCTGTACTTGGCGTGCAACGTACGGCCATGCACCTTCTGGCCCACGCGCCAGCCGTCCTTCGCCATCTCCGGACGCTTGCGAAGCATCTCGGGCGTCACTTCGAACTCTTCGAGCATGATCGGGGCCGGACCCTTCTCACGCGCCAGCTCCAGGCCTGCTTCCCAGCCCGCGAGCGCCATTTCGCGCGACACGTTCTGTGTGAAAGCGACCGACTTCTTCGAGCCGTACTTCATGCATTGCATGGTGATCGCCGAGCCCAGGCCCAGGAAGCCCATGCCATGGCGGCGCTTGCGCATGATCTCGTCGCGCTGCTGACCGAGCGGCAGGCCGTTGATCTCGACGACGTTGTCCAGCATGCGCGTGAACACCTTCACGCACTTGCGGAACTCTTCCCAATCGAAGCGCGCGTCTTCGGTGAACGGATCGAGCACGAAGCGCGTGAGATTGATCGAGCCGAGCAGGCACGAGCCATACGGCGGCAGCGGCTGCTCGCCGCAAGGATTGGTCGCGCGAATGTTTTCGCACCACCAGTTGTTGTTCATCTCATTGACTTTGTCGATCAGCACGAAGCCCGGCTCGGCGAAGTCGTAGGTGGACGACATGATGACGTCCCACATGCGCTTGGCCGGCAGCGTCTTATAGATCTTGCAGCAGACCAGGCCGGTCTCGTTGACCACATAGCCCTCTTTGGTCGGCCACTCGCGCCACAGGTACTGGGTGGGATCCTGCAGATCCTCGCCGCCTTCCAGCTCGCGCTGGCTCACCGGGAAGGCCAGCTGCCAATCCTGATCTTTCTTCACCGCCTCGACGAAATCGTCGGTGATCAGCAGCGACAGGTTGAACTGACGCAGCCGCCCGGCTTCGCGCTTGGCGCGGATGAAATCCATTGCGTCCGGATGGCCGATATCGAATGTGCCCATCTGCGCGCCGCGACGGCCGCCGGCCGAAGAGACGGTGAAGCACATCTTGTCGTAGATATCCATGAACGACAGCGGGCCCGACGTGTACGCGCCGGCGCCGGAGACATACGCACCCTTGGGGCGCATGGTCGAGAATTCGTAGCCGATGCCGCAGCCGGCCTTCAGCGTCAGCCCTGCTTCGTGGACTTTCGCGAGAATGTCATCCATCGAATCCAGAATGGTGCCCGACACGGTGCAGTTGATGGTGGAAGTGGCCGGCTTGTGCTCCAACGCGCCGGCGTTCGAGGTGACGCGGCCCGCCGGAATCGCGCCCTTGCGCAGGGCCCACAGAAACTGCTCGTACCAGGTGTCGCGCACGTCTTCTTTTTCGACATCGGCGAGCGCACGGGCGACCCGTTTATAGGTGTCGTCCATGGAGCGATCGACGGGCGTGCCGTCTTTCGCGGAGAGGCGGTATTTTTTGTCCCAGATATCCAGCGAGGCTTCCTGGAACGGAATGCTGTTGACATCCATGGGCTCAAGTTTGATTGCGGTCTTCATGCCGGCAAAGAACTCCGGATTGCGAGTGGGAGCCAATCGTCCCCAACTGACGTCCCAAAACTCCCTCCAAGGAAGGCTCCCTTCAAAGCCTTGCCTGGCGGTCCATCTGACCTGCGCAGCGATCTCGCCGGTCGTGTTTTTCTTTCCGTAAGCGAGACACTACATATTGTGTCAGGGGCACAAGCCTAGACCTGCTGTATGGAGCCGTCAAGAAACCCTCCTTCGAAAAATAGGCTCGGAAAGCCCCTATAGTTCAAGGACTTGTGGGCTTTTGCGGGAGGATTTCGGCGCTGCCGAAAAGAGGGCGCCAGTATCTCCGTAAATGCGGCAAACCACAACATCTTGTGTCCACCTGGAATCAACTGTAAGCCCACAAGTTATCCACAGGCTCCCCACCGGGCTGTACACAGGCAGCCAATGCTGCAACGCTGCATCGATCTGCGGCGTTCATCCACCGACAGACCGGGGACGAAATGCCAATCGGTGCGGATTGCTCATAGAATCCGCTCTGACATCGAACCCATAACCATCAACATTGTCTTGGCAAGTCGCGGCCGCGGGCCGCTTCCATGCTCCAATTTAGGATCGCTTCATGAGACAGGTTTACGCGCTGGCCGCGACGGCTCTGCTCTTCAACGTGGCTGTCGCCGCCCAGCTGCCGGAGAAAGTCGGCGATACGCCGATGCCGTCGCTGGCGCCCATCGTCAAGAAGGCTTCTCCCGCGGTGGTGAACATCGCCACGCGCGGCACCGTGCGGGAACAGCGGCCGCGCAATCCGTTGCTGGAAGATCCGTTCTTCCGCCGCTTCTTCGATGCTCCAGATGTGGGGCCGCGCGAGCGGCAATTCCAGAGTGCCGGCTCGGGCGTCATCGTCGATGCCAAGAATGGCTACATCATCACCAACGCGCACGTGATCGAGAACGCCAATGAGATCACCGTGACGCTGCTGGATGACCGGCAGGTCAAGGCCGAGATCGTCGGTCGCGACAAAGCGTCGGATGTCGCGGTGTTGAAAGTACCGACCAAGAATCTGACGGAAATGCCGCTCGCGGACTCCTCCAAGGCGGAAGTCGGCGACTTCGTGCTCGCGATCGGCAATCCGTTCGCGCTCAGCCACACCGTCACCTCCGGCATCATCAGCGCGCTGGGCCGCTCGGATAACAATCCCGAGTCGTATCAGGATTTCATCCAGACCGACGCGCCCATCAATCCCGGCAATTCCGGCGGCGCGCTGGTGGACCTCAAAGGTCAGCTGGTCGGCGTCAACACCGCCATCTTCTCCGGCAGCGGCGGCAACATCGGCATCGGCTTCGCCATTCCTTCCAACATGGTGAAGGCGGTGATGGCGCAGCTCATTCAATACGGCGAAGTGAAGCGCGGCATGCTCGGCGTGCAGCTCTCCAACAACTTCACTCCCGGCATCGCTGAAAACCTTGGCCTCGAGAATGCACGCGGCGCGCTGGTGTCGCAGGTCATCGAAGGCTCACCGGCCGATAAGGCGGGCATCAAGGCGGGCGATGTGATCACGTCGATCAATGGCCGCAACGTCGCCAACGCCGGCGAGCTGCGTAACACCATCGGCCTGCTGCGCATCGGCGAGAAGGTCGAGCTTGGTTTGGTTCGCGAAGGCAAGCCGCGCCGTGTGAGCGCCGTGATCGGTGAGCGCGATGGTGCCGACGCCGAGGGCAGCGCGCAGATTCATCCGGCGCTCCAAGGCGCCGCGCTGACCAACGCAGCCAACAATGCCGGCGTGCTCGTGGAAAACGTCGTCGACGGCAGCCCGGCTCAGCAGGCGGGTCTGCGTGCGAACGATGTGATCCTTGCGATCGGCCGCGTGCGCATCAGCTCCGTCGAACAGCTGCGCCAGGCGGTGAATGGGGCGACGGCGTTCGCGTTGACCATTCGTCGCGGCAACTCGACGCTGGTCTTCACGATCCAATAAAAATCGATCGGATGTTTTGAATGAGCCCCGCTGCCGATGGCAGCGGGGCTTTTTTATTGCGCGCCACTGAAGCTGGTGCCCTCGCGGCCGGCTTGACCTTGCCACCGTGGCAAGGTTCATCATGCAGGCCGGTGGAATGCGAGTACGGTCATGCCTGCAGTCAAAGCGCGAGCGGAATTGTCGGAAGCCAAAGATCGGGGTTACTACAGCATCGGCAAGGCCGCCGAGCTGTCGGGGATCACTCCGAAAATGATCCGTCATTACGAATCATTGGAACTGATTCCCAAGGCCGCCCGTACGGCCGGCGACTACCGCGTGTACTCGACAGCGGACATCCACACGTTGCGCTTCATCCGCCGCGCACGCGGCCTTGGATTCTCGATTGAAGAGATCGGGATGCTGCTCGGCTTGTGGCGCAATCAGCGTCGCGCGAGCGAGCAAGTAAAGCGGCTTGCGATCAAACACATTACAGACCTCGATCACAAAATTGCCGAGCTGCAATCCATGCGCGCGGCGTTGGCCGAACTGGCCGAGCATTGTCACGGCGATGCGAGACCGGAATGCCCCATCCTTGCAGACCTCGCGGGTCTGCCGCCGGCGGAGTGAATCATGTCGAAGCATCAGCATCACCATTCAGAGCAGCAGAGTAAGGACTCAACCGGGAAGTCGTGCTGCTCGACCGCCAGCAAGCATGTTCACGAGCCTGCTTCAGCAAACAAAAGCGAGACGCCGCGTGCCGCAGCTGGCTCGTGCTGCTCGCATGAAAGGCACGAGCACCATCAATCGCGCCCGGCGAACGATTCGCCAATGCCTGCAGGCACGATCTACACCTGCCCCATGCATCCTGAAAATCGGCAGGTCGGCCCGGGCAGTTGCCCTAAGTGCGGCATGGCCCTCGAGCCTGAACTGCCAAGCGAAGACGTCGACGACAGTGAGCTGCGCAGTGTCCGGCGCAAGTTCTGGATCGCGCTCGCGCTGAGCGTTCCGGTCGTCATCCTCGCGATGGCACCGCACATGCTCGACCTGGCGCTCTCACATTCGACCGCTCGCCTGCTGCGCACGATCGAGATGCTCCTCAGCGTGCCCGTCGTTCTCTGGGCCGCGGCCGACTATTACAAGCGCGGTTGGATGGGCGTCGTACATCGCGCGCCAAACATGTACACGCTGATCGGTCTTGGCGTTTGTATCGCTTTTGGTTACAGCCTGGTCGCGACCTTCCTGCCTCACATCTTCCCTGCCGAGCTCCGCGACGGACACGGCATGGTCGGCGTGTACTACGAAGTCGCCAGCTCGATCGTAACGCTCGTGCTGCTCGGCGAATGGCTCGAACTGCGCGCACGCGGACGCACGAGTGCGGCGATTCGCCAGCTCCTAGGCCTCGCACCGAAGACCGCACGCCGCATCGAGGCGGATGGCACGGAGCACGACGTGCCGCTGGGCCATGTTCACGCCGGCGACAAACTCCGCGTCCGCCCCGGTGAGAAAATTCCCGTCGACGGTGTGGTCGTCGAAGGCAACTCCAGCGTCGACGAATCCATGTTGACCGGCGAGCCCATGCCGGTAGACAAATCCGCCGGCGACTCCGTGACCGGCGCGACCATCAACCAAACGGGCAGCTTGATCGTCGAAGCTCAGCGCGTCGGCGCTGAAAGCCTGCTCTCTCAGATCGTGACCATGGTCGCCCAAGCGCAGCGCTCGCGCGCGCCGCTGCAACGACTGGCGGATCAAGTCGCAGCCTGGTTCGTGCCGGCCGTGATCGTGATCGCGATTGCCACATTCGTCGTGTGGTGGTTCGTCGGCCCCGAGCCGAAGCTCGCATACGCCCTGGTGAACGCAGTTGCGGTCTTGATCATCGCCTGCCCCTGCGCGCTCGGACTCGCAACGCCGATCTCCATCATGGTCGCCAGCGGTCGCGGCGCGCAGCAAGGCGTGTTGTTTCGAGACGCGCAGGCCATCGAGAACCTGCGCAACGTCGACACGCTTGTGCTGGACAAGACCGGCACGATCACCGTCGGTCGCCCGACTCTCGATCGAGTCATCGCATTGAACGGCTATTCCGAATCGCAAGTCCTTGGCTGGGCCGCGGGGCTCGATCGCCCGAGCGAACATCCACTGGCTCGTGCCATTGTCGTGGGCGCAGAACACCGCAACGTCCAACTTGCAGCTGTCACTGGCTTCCAGTCAGTCACGGGCCAAGGCGTTCGCGGCGAGGCCGACGGCCACGCGCTTGCGTTGGGGAATAAGGCGCTCATGGGCACCGTGGGCGCATCGATAGACGCTCTCGCCGAGCAGATTGCGGAATTGCGCAGCGAAGGAAAGACGGTCGTGTTCCTCAGCGTCGACGGCCAACTCGCCGGCGCCATCGCCGTCGGCGACGCCATCAAAGAAACAACGCCGGCCGCGCTGCAGGCACTGAAGCAAGATGGCCTGCGCCTGGTCATGCTCACGGGCGACAACGAAACCACCGCCCGCGCGGTCGCCAAGCATCTCGCCATCGACGAAGTGATCGCCGAAGTGCAGCCTCAGGACAAAGCGAATGTGATCGCGAAGCTGCAATCCGAAGGCAGACGCGTCGCCATGGCCGGCGACGGCATCAACGATGCTCCCGCCCTGGCCAAGGCCGACGTCGGCATCGCCATGGGCACGGGCACCGACATCGCAATGGAAAGCGCCCAAGTCACATTGGTGAAAGGCGACCTGACTGGCATCGTGCGCGCCCGCCATCTGAGCCGCGCGACCGTAAGCAACATCCGCCAGAACCTGTTCTTCGCGTTCGGCTACAACGCGCTCGGCATTCCCATCGCCGCCGGGGTGCTCTATCCGTTCATCGGCTGGCTGATGAACCCCATGCTCGCCGCTCTCGCGATGAGCCTCTCGTCAGTCTCCGTCATCAGCAATGCGTTGCGGCTCCGATGAGCCGCAACGTCTGATTCAGGCGCGACTCTCGAGGGCCGGAGCGTCGACGACCGGCAGCTCGGGTTTCGCTTCGACGGCTACAGGCGCCATGGCCAAACCAGCGGCGGCGGCCACGGGCGCAGCCGCCGGCGAAACGGCTTGCGACTGAGGCGCCTGAGCACTCGACCGCAGCAGCGCGCGAGCGAAGATTGGTCGCAGATAGGTACCGACCGCGCGGTGATGCTTCTCGAACGAGTGATACACCAGCAGCGCCACGAGGTGTGCCAGCACGACGCCAAACGCGATGGCATACGGCTTGGGCCAGCTTTGAGTGTTTTCGAACACGATGACCAGTACGGTGTTATGCACCAGATACAAGCTGTAACTATAGGAAGCGCCGAACTTCGCCAGTGCCGTGGGAATCTTCCAGGCGGTCGTTGCCTGATTGAGCCGCAGGAAGATACCGAAGAAGATGATCGTCATCAGGAAATTCGTCTGCAGATCGTAGGGATCGAATCCCAGCTTGAAGATGCGCGCACCGAGCGACGCGACACCACAGGCAACGATGATCCACGCGAGCAGCTTGGAGCGAGCGGCGGCGCTGTCGGCCCCCATGAACACGACCAGAAAGCCGGCCATGCCGCCCACCAGCCAGGTGAGGGTCAACGCCTTACCCGCACCATCCGCTGCATTCCAGAGAATGACCGGCACACTGATCAGCGCCAGCAGCACCATCCAACCCGTGCGAATCCGCTCACGTTTGATGGCGCAGAAGAACAGCAAGCTCATCGCGATATAGATCCAGAACTCGATCGCGACGGTCCAGAACGGCTCCGCGGTGTTGTAGGGCCGGATGCGCCACCACACGTCGATGTGCGCAATGTCCAGCAACTGGAACAACGGGTAGTCGAACAGCAGAAACAAATTACCCAGCAGCGCGAAGAACCCCGTGCTCAAGCCATCGAGACTCCAGTTGGTGTGAATGACGGTCGCGTTCAGCAACGCAATCATCAGCAGCACCGGAACGAACGGAGTCATGATGCGCGCGACGCGATCCGCCAGGAACGCCGGCATGTGCTCGCCAGGCTTCTTCGCTCGATACATCAATGAGCGCGTAATCAGGAACCCCGACAGCACGAACAGGATGATGACGGCCACGCCGCGGCCTTTGTAGGTCATCTGGTTATCGAAGAAGACCACGAGGATATGCGACAGCATCACCAGGTTGGCCGCAGTGAAGCGCAGCAGGTCCAGAAACGCCGTCGCGGACGCACTCGTGCCTCGCGAATCGCGTTTCTTCGCGGCGTCGGCCTGAACCGCTGGAGAACCATCCATTAGCGACCACCTTCCGTTGCTGCGATTTTCTGCTTGAGCACGCGGCCCAGCACTTCGTAGCCCCCAGGTCCGATATGCAAACGATCCGCCGCCAGCAGATTCAGCTGCGGCTGCCCGTCCGGAGTTGCAAACAACGGAAACAGATCCAGCAACTCCACGTTGTCATATTTCTTTGCCAGTTCACGAATGCTGGCGTTCAGATTGGTCAGCTCCGAGGGCTTGATCGGCGCCTTGTCGCTGTTTCTCGGCGGCAAAGTGCACAGAATGACCGGCAAATCCGCCTTCTGCGCGCGTATGGCCTGCAACATGCGCTCGATGTTGCGCGCGGTCTGATCGGTCTTCTGTAACGCGCTCAGATCGTTGCCGCCAATGAGCACGACGATGCCGCTGGGATTCAGCTCCAGCACATCTTCCTGAAAACGAAACAACAGCCCGCGGCTCACGTCGCCGCCGATGGCCCGATTCGCGGTCGCTGTTGGTGCAAGATCGCGCTCGGACGTCTTCCAGTTGCCCAGCAACGAGTCACCCGCCAACACCCAGGCGCCCTGCTTACGCTCGCGCTGTTTCCAGAAGCTCTCGCGGTTCTGCTTCATCCACCCGAAGACGCGAATCACGCCTTCGCCCGGCCAATCCTTCGCAGTCTCCGGATACGGGGACGGCGCGGACTTTGCAATATTTGCCTGCGCAACCGCGCCGCTCACCAAGCCGGTGCAAATCAGGGCCACCATTGCCCGCACCCATAACCGCATGCCTCGTCCCCTCGCCGTAAACGGCGCGAAGATACGCGACTTTCGCCGTTTTAAATATAGATGCAGATTTCGGACCAGCCCTTCGACATTTGCGGACGTCGCGAATAACTAGCAGTCGGCGAGGCGTAAACAGAATCGACAGTCAGCACCGCTGCGACCGGAAAAAAGCAATCATTCAACGCTCTCCGAGCACACCGCAGCTGCCCGCGCTTCTTTGGTTTCTTTCGCCAATTCCCGCGCTTTTTCGTAGAACGCCGGCAGATCGCCGTTCACCGACTGCAGCAGTCGACGCAATCCTGGAACGCAACCGTAGTAGGTCGCAGCAGACACCAGATGAGCGTTGTTCAGCGTGCGGCTGAACCAGGCGTCGTAGCCGCGATAGCCCTGCCACTGATCCGCTTTGAGCTGTGAGTATTGGAGCTTCAGCACACCAAATTCATATTGTTTGCGCTCGCGTTTCTCATCGTCGGGCAGATCCGAGTGATACAGCACATCGAGACGGTCGCGAGTCTGTAACAGCAGCTTGACGAACTGCGCGTTGCGCTCACGTTGCTCATTCCACGCATCCAGATCTTGCAATCGTCCGCGTGCTGCGAGCCAACGTTGCAGGCCCGCCTCCTCGACCACCGTGGCAAACGCTTCGTTGAACTCCGAATCGCCGGGCACGTACACGACTTGATGCGCCAATTCATGGAACAGCGTGGACGCGAGCTGCACGTCGCTCCAGCCGAGCATCGTGTTCAGCACCGGATCCTTGAAGTGACCGAGCGTCGAATATGCGGCGACACCGCCCACCGCCGTGTCGCTGCCGCTCAAGCGCAGGCGACGTGCATAGGTCTTCGCGCTGTCCTCGTTGAAATAACCGCGATACACAACGCACCCGGCGATCGGAAAACACCAGCGCTTCGGCTGCACCGAGAACTCGTCGGTCGCGAACACATTCCACACGACATAAGGGCGTCCGACATCCGCATAGCTGCGATAGCTTTCGTTGTCCGGCAGCCCCAGCTCCTGTGAGGCGAAGGTCCGAGCGGCAGCCACATATTCGAGGCGGGCGCGCAACTCCTCAGGCGTGCGCTCGTCGGTCAGCAACTTGGCGATGGGCTGGCGCTTGGAGGTGAGCTCCATCTGACCGCCAGCCGCCTGCAGCAAATAGCAACCGCCAGCCGACAGCGACGCCGTCAGCAGGATCGCGATCCTGCCGAGGCGCCAGATGCAGCTCGAAGTGTGGTCCGTTCCGGGCATCGCTAGAGGAAATCAGCTCACGATCGGACCATTTTGTCCCACCCGGTCAAGTGAGACAAAATGTCGGCATCGAAGGGTCCCTGGACAGTATGAAGATTTATCTAGTCGGCGGCGCGGTACGGGATGAGCTGCTGGGCCTGGACGTGCGCGAGCGCGACTGGGTCGTGGTGGGCGCGCGCCCGGAAGAATTGCTGGCGCAGGGCTTCAAGCCGGTGGGCAAGGACTTCCCGGTATTCCTGCATCCGCAGAGTGGCGAGGAGTACGCGCTGGCGCGCACCGAACGCAAGACGGGGCCGGGCTATCGCGGCTTCGACACCATGTTCTCGCCCGACGTGACGCTGGAGCAGGATCTCGAACGCCGAGACCTGACGATCAACGCCATCGCGCGCGAGGCGACCGGCGAGCTCGTCGATCCGTTCCACGGTCAACGCGATCTGCAAGAGCGTTGGCTTCGGCATGTGTCCCCAGCGTTCATCGAAGACCCGGTACGTGTGCTGCGTCTCGCACGATTCGCGGCGCGGTTCGCCCCGCTGGGCTTCCGAGTGGCGCCTGAAACGCTGGATCTGGTGAGAGAGATCGCTGCTCGCGGCGAACTCGACGCGCTGGTGCCAGAGCGTGTCTGGCAGGAAACGCAGCGCGCGCTCGAAATGCCCGCGCCCGGTCAGTTCTTCGAAGTACTACGCGAAGGCAACGCGTTGCGAGTGATCTTCCCGGAGATCGAGGCGCTCTTTGGTATTCCACAGCCCGAACAATGGCACCCGGAGATCGACACCGGCGTCCACACCATGATGGTGCTCGATCAAGCAACCCAGCTGAGCGCCGACCCCGTGGTTCGCTTCGCCGCGCTGACCCACGATCTGGGCAAAGCGACGACGCCAGCACACGAGTTGCCGAGACACATCGCGCATGAGGAGCGAGGCGTCGGCATCGTTCAGGAGCTGTGCGATCGCCTGCGCATTCCCAATGCCTATCGCGAGTTGGGTGTGCTGGTGTCTCGCTATCACCTGCACATGCACAAGATCATGGAACTGCGCCCGAAGACCATTCTGGAGCTGCTGGAAGGTCTCGACTCGTTCCGTCGACCGGCGCGATTCGAACAGTTTCTGCTCGCATGCGAAGCGGATGCTCGCGGCCGCAAGGGACTCGAGCAGCGCGATTACCCGCAGCCCGAATATCTACGCCGCGCGCGTGAGGTGGCCGTCGGCGTGACGTTGAGCGAAGAAGAGCGAACCGGCCTGCAGGGCTTCGAGATTGCCAAACGGCTGCATGACAAGCGCGTGCGCGCACTGAAAGACTTCAAGCGTCAGTACGCGGCCGATGGCGAAGAAATCAAAGAGACGCCGCCAGATCCCGAACGCTGAAGCCGCGCAGCGGCAGCTCCACCCCTTTGGTGAGCCCGATGACTTTGAACCGCTCGCCCATCTCACCGGGCAGCGTCAATAACATCGCCTGCCGCGCCATCTGCAGTCGCGACGCCAGCTCGTCATCGTCCTTCGGCGCGAGGAACTGCTCGATGCCGGCGCCGATGAGAAAGTGCGCCTGAGTCGTATATCCCGCGACACTCATGCCCGCACTCACTGCGGCTTCAGCCACCGCAGTGAAATCAACCCACGCGCCGATATCCTGCACACCGACATTGATCAGCGGATCGTCATGGAAGCGATGTCTGAAATGACAAAGCATCGTGCCGGCGCTGCGACTCGCGGCGTAGTACTGCCGACGCGGCAATCCGTAGTCGATGAAAAACGCCGCGCCTTCTTTCATTGCAGCGGCGATGCCCGCAATCCACGGCTGCAACCGCAGATTGATCTCCGATGTGTAGCCGTCGGCGAAGGGCTCGCCCAGGTTGAATTCGATCTCGCGCACCGTCGCCTCGAGCGCCGCGTCTGCATGCACCTCGGACCAGTCGAGGCGGCCGAACTGCCAGGTGACGCCTAACTGATTTACTTGCAAACCGCGGATCCGGAAACGCTGAATCGGCAGCGCGTCGAGCACTTCGTTCGCGATCAGTACGCCGCGAAAATCCTCCGGCAATCGATCCAGCCATTCGATGCGATCCATCAGATGCGGCAGCCGACGCTGCAACAACGCGCGCTGTCGTTCGCGCAGATCGGCACTGACCTCGAGAATGAGATATCGCTCCGGCGTTTTCTGCTGTCGGTCGAGCTCGCTCAACACGTCGGCAGCCATCACGCCGGAACCCGCACCCAGTTCCAGAATGTGACCGCCAGCGATCGTGTCGAGCACCTGAACGCATTGATTGGCGAGACAGCGGCTGAACAATGGAGAGATTTCCGGCGCGGTGACGAAGTCACCTTCGCTGCCCAGCTTGGTCGAGCCCGCGCTGTAGTAACCGAGACCCGGTTCGTAGAGCGCCATTTCCATGAAGCGCTCGAAGCTGATCCAGCCGCCGGCGGCCTCGATCGCGGCGCAAATGCGCTGGACCAGTTGCTCGCTGTGCGCAGATTCCTCCGGCGACAGCGCCGGCAATGGGAGCGAGACGTTCAAGCGATCCGCCCCGACGAGTCAGCCGGACTTGCAGCAATCATCCGTTCGTTCACCATAGCTACATGGACACTTCTAATGCACTCGCCCGACGCTCGGTGCTGATCACCGGCGCGGCCCGCCGCATCGGTGCGGCACTGGCCCGCGGCTTCCACGCCGAGGGCGCCAACGTCTGCATTCATTTTCACCATTCGGCCGGCGAAGCGGAACAGCTGCGTGACGAGCTCAATGCCGCCCGCGCCGACTCGGCCATCTGCGCCGCCGCCGATCTGCTCGATACCGAAGCGCTGCCTACCCTCGTGGAGCGCACGACTCGTGCGTTCGGCCGGCTCGATGTGCTGATCAACAACGCCTCGACCTTTTATCCCACCCCGCTCGGCACTGTCACGGCCAGGCAATGGGATGACCTGATGGGCACCAACCTGCGTGCGCCGCTGTTCCTGTCGCAAGCGGCCGCGCCCGCGCTCAAGGACGCTCGCGGCCTCATCATTAATATGATCGACATTCATGCTCAGCGCCCGCTGCCGCAGCATCCGGTTTACTCCAGCGCCAAAGCGGGACTGGTGATGCTGACCCGATCCCTGGCACGCGAGCTGGGGCCGGAAGTGCGGGTCAATGGCATCGCACCAGGGCCGATTCTGTGGCCCGAGGGCGGCATGGACGACGAGGTGAAGCAGGAAATCGTCGACAAGACTTTGCTCAAGCGCAGCGGCTCGCCGCCCGACATCGTGCGCGCGGCGTTGTTCTTCGCGAAGGATGCGCCGTTCGTCACCGGCCAGATTCTGGCGATCGATGGCGGTCGGAGTGTGGGCTGGTAGGCGCGCCACCTAGTGGCACTTCGACCATCGCATGCTCGCCGCCCGGAAAACTCTCCCATAGCTCGCGCATGGTTTTATCGAGCGTCGGGTGCCGCACGTCGGGCGCGATGTCGGCCATCGGCTTGAGCATGTAAGGCCGCTTCACCAGATCGGGCCGCGGAATTACCAAGCCTGGCTGCTGACACACCAGGTCGCCGAATAACAGAATGTCGAGATCCATGGTGCGCGGCGCCCACTTCGGTGCGTCGGGCGGGCGATCGCAGGCGGCTTCGATTTTCTGCAGCTGCTGGCGAACTGCGGCAACGGAATCTTCAGTGCTGAAGCCGACGACGAGATTGATGAAGTCCGCGCCTTCGAACCCCACCGCTTTGTTTCGATACGCCGGCGACAATGTCAGCGGACCATACGCCGTCGCCAACGCGCGCAACGCCACCGTCAGATAGCGCTCGGGCTCGACGTTGCTTCCAGCCGCGACGTAGACATGCGTCATGACTGAGTCTGCTGCGCCACGCCTGCGTAATCCTCTGCACGCCGCTCGATCTCGATGCCCACATCGCGCGCGCCCCGAATCGCGCCACGCTTGTTCAGCCGCACCTTCACCCACGACACTCCGAACTCGGTAACGATCACCCTTGCGATCGCCTCGGTCAGCGTCTCGACCAGCTGGTACTGAGACTCGCCCACGAACGCGAGCAAACGCTTGGCAACGCGCTTGTAGTCGATGGTGTCGTCGATGTGATCGGTCGCCGCCGCCTTGCGAATGTCGGCCGCCAGTTCGACGTCGATGATGACGGTCTGCTTGACGCGCCGTTCCCAGTCCCAAATGCCGACGATGCATTCGACACTGAGCTGGGAGAGAAAGATCTTGTCCATGGACTTCGGATGCAATTATCTATGGGGATGGCTCAAACGGCAGCGGGCGCTTGCAGCGTATTCAGCGGCCAGCGCGCGGTCGCGCGAATTTTCAAATCATCTTGCTCACCGGCCACCAGGCGACGGTAGCCAGCGTACGCGATCATTGCCGCGTTGTCGGTACAGAACTCCGGTCGCGGATACAGCACTCGCAAACCGCGCTTCTCGCCCAACGCCTGCAACTCGGCACGCAAGCACCGGTTCGCGCCCACGCCACCGGCGACGACCAACGTTCTCAACCCTGTTTGTTTCGCAGCGCGCGCGCATTTCGCGACGAGCGTCTCGACCACAGCCTGCTGAAACTCATAAGCAACGTCGGCGCGCATCTGGTCATCGAGCTGACGACCTCGGATCGCGACCACCACCGCCGTCTTCAGACCGCTGAAGCTGAAATCCAGCCCGGGACGGTCGAGCATGGGGCGCGGAAAATCGAAGCCGCCCGGTTTGCCACTGTCCGCCAGTTTCGCCAGCGCCGGGCCGCCGGGATACGGCAAGCCGAGCATCTTGGCCGTCTTGTCGAAGGCCTCGCCGGCGGCATCGTCCAGGGACGAGCCGATGATCTGGTACTCGCCCAGTCCGCGCACTTCCGCGAGCAGGGTATGGCCGCCGGACACCAGCAGCGCCAGGAATGGAAACTCGGGCGCCGCGGTTTCGAGCATCGGCGCGAGCAAGTGCCCTTCCAAATGATGCACCCCGACGGCCGGCTTGCCCCAGGCGAACGCCAGGCTGCGGGCCACTGAGGCACCGACCAGCAACGCGCCGACCAGGCCCGGCCCGGCGGTGTAAGCGACGCCATCCAACTGATCCGCTTGGATTTTTGCCTCCGCCAGCGCCTGCTGGACCAGCGGCAGCAGCTTCTTCACATGGTCGCGCGAGGCCAGCTCGGGGACCACGCCGCCGTAAACAGCGTGCAGCTGCACCTGGCTATACAAAGCATGGGACAGCAGGCCGCCCTCACCGTCATAGATGGCGGCGGCGGTCTCGTCGCAGGAGGTTTCGATACCGAGAACTTTCACGGGTTGCGTAGGAAAAGGGCCAAAAGCCAATTTTTGGGGCGCGAAGCTTAACCCCCAATCGGCAAAAGCGGGCCGGATCGTGTAGTCGGACGCCGTTTCCCCCGCGAATTTTTGCTTTTCCTCGCGCACGTCATTAGACTGCCGCGCTCTCAACCGTCCCCGTCCTGTTTCGTCCTCGACCCCGACGCCAGCTTTCGGCGCTCGTCGTCGGCTCGAATCGCACGAACCGGGGCCGGCCGTTGCAACATTCCGAGGTTAGTAATGCCGAGCGTTCGCGTCCGAGAAAACGAGTACTTCGATGCCGCCTTGCGGCGCTTCAAGCGCGCCTGCGAAAAAAAGGCCGGGGTCCTGACGGAACTGCGCCGCCGGGAATTCTACGAGAAGCCCACTCAGGAACGTAAACGCAAGAAGGCCGCCGCCGTGAAGCGCCACATGAAGCGCGTCACCCGCGACGGCAGCAGCCGCGGCCCCGCCCGCGCCCGCGCTTACTGATAGAGCTGTTTCTGGGACGGGGCCTCCAAGCCCCGTCCCCGTCGACCCCCTCCCCGCTCGAGTTCCCTCATCGCCATGTCCGCACTCAAAGACCGCATCACCGAAGACATGAAGACGGCGATGAAGGCCAAGGACAGCGAGCGCCTCGGCACCATTCGCATGATTACCGCTGCCATCAAGCAGCGCGAAGTGGACGAGCGCATTCAGCTCGACGACACCCAGGTGCTGGCGGTGGTCGAGAAGATGATCAAGATGCGCAAGGAATCGATCGCCCAGTTCCAGAGCGGCGGTCGCGACGACCTGGCTGCCAAGGAACAGAAGGAAATCGACGTGCTGCAGGTCTATATGCCGCAGCAGCTCGGCGAGGCCGAAGTCGACGCCCTGATCGCCGACGCGATTGCCGAATCCGGCGCCACTTCCATCAAGGAAATGGGCAAGGCCATGGCGTTGCTCAAGCAGAAAGCGCAGGGCCGCACCGATATGGCCAGCGCCAGCGCCAAACTGAAGGCCAAGCTCGGCGGCTGATCCGGTCGGGCTCTATGCCGGCCCCGCTGCCGCGCATACTCTTGCATCCGTGTCCGGCCTCATCCCCAAACATTTCATCGAAGAGCTGATCTCCCGGGTCGACCTGGTCGAGCTGATCGGCAGCCGCGTGCCGCTGAAAAAGCACGGCAAGGAGTACAAGGGCTGTTGCCCGTTCCACGGCGAGAAGACGCCGTCGTTCACGGTGGTGCCGGACAAGAACTTCTATCACTGCTTCGGTTGCGGCGAGCACGGCAACGCGCTCGGCTTCCTGATGAAGCACGACAATCTCGGCTTCGTCGACGCGGTCGAGGAACTGGCGGATCGGGTCGGGGTCGAGGTGCCGCGCGAGCAAACTCCGGGCCAACGGCCACCACCGTCGGATGTGTTGTTCGCAACACTGGAAAAAGCCGCGAATTTTTATCGCAGCGAGTTGATGAACGGCGCGCGCGGCAAGGACTACTTCAAGGCGCGCGGCCTCACGGGTGAAACGGCGAATATTTTTGGCCTGGGATACGCCCCGGATGCCTGGGATTCGGTACTCAGGCTATTGGGCAGCAGCGAGGCCGAGCGCTCGCGATTGTTACAGGTCGGGCTGATCATCGAGCGGGATAACCGGTCTGGTCATTACGACCGTTTTCGGGATCGAGTGATGTTCCCGATCCGTGATGCGCGCGGGCGCACCATAGGTTTCGGCGGGCGCGTGCTCGATAAGGGCGAGCCCAAGTACATGAACTCGCCAGAAACGGAACTGTTTCACAAAGGCCGGGAGCTTTATGGCTTATATGAGGCTCGTCAGGCCAGCCGGACCCTGACCCGGCTGCTGATCGTTGAAGGTTATATGGATGTGGTGCGGCTCCATCAGGCCGGCATCACTTATGCAGTGGCGACTCTGGGGACGGCAACGACGCCGGAGCATTTGGCACGCGTGTTCCGCATCTGCAACGAAGTGACGTTCTGTTTCGACGGCGACCGCGCCGGCCGGGCGGCCGCGTGGAAGGCGCTGGAGAACTCGCTGAGCCAGGTGCGCGAAGGGCGCCAGATCCGGTTCTTGTTTCTGCCCGAAGGCCACGATCCGGACACGCTGGTCGGCGAGGAAGGTCGCGCGGCGTTCGAGTCACGTATCCAACAGGCGATGCCTTTGTCTGAATATTTCATCAACCAGCTGAGCGCGCAGGTCGATATTCGCAGTATCGACGGCCGTGCGCAGTTGGGCGCAATGGCACGGCCATTGCTTGAGCGCATCCCCGCCGGAATTTTCCGTGATTTGCTGGCCGACGAAGTAGCCAAAACCGTCGGCCTAAAACGCGACCGATTGTCGTCTATGTTAGGAGAGGCAACGGAGCAGCCCGCCGCGCCGGAGCCGACGCGCAGGCTGGTAAAGCCGCAGGTTCAGACCGGTCGGCGCAATCTGGTGCGGCAGGCGATTCATTTGTTGGTGCACTACCCGGAAATTGCCGACAAGGTGATCCTGAATCCGGCGCTGGCGACGCTCGAACGGCCGGGAATTGCGCTCCTGATCGAGCTGATCGAGGAACTCGCCCGCCGCCCGTGCGCTAACACTGGTGCGCTGCTTGAACGCTGGCGGGACCGCCCCGATGTTGAGCACCTGGCGAAATTGGCCGCTCAGGAATGCTTGGTCAATGCCGACGGCGCGGCCATGGAGCTGGCCGGTGCGGTCCAGCAGCTTGGCGATGAGGCAGCCCGGCTCCGAACCGACCTATTGTTAAACAAGGTCGGCCTGACGGAGACGGAAAAGGCTGAATTACAGGGGCTGCTGGGCCGAAAAGTCCCGGTCGATCCTGGTGCGTGAACGCGAACCTAGCGCCCGGAAAACGATCAAAGTACACTGCGCGGTCTTTTTAAGCCCGCCCACCCCCGACAGCACGTGAGGGCCACCACTTGAGCAAAACCTTGGCAGCAAAGAAGGAACCGGCGCAGATCGCCGATGAGCGTCAATCGCAACTGAAGCTGCTGATTGCCCGTGGCAAGGAGCAGGGTTACCTGACCTATGTCGAGGTCAATGACCACCTGCCCAGCGAAATCGTCGATCCGGAACAGATCGAAGATATCGTCAACATGATTAACGACATGGGCATCACGGTGTACGAGAAGGCACCGGAGTCCGAAGCCCTGTTGTTGGCCGAGCCCGTGGTCGCCGATGAGGAGGCCGCTGAAGAGGCCGCCGCCGCGCTCGCCACGGTCGACGCCGAATTCGGCCGCACGACCGACCCGGTTCGCATGTACATGCGCGAGATGGGCACCGTCGAGCTGCTGACCCGCGAAGGCGAAATCCGTATCGCCAAGCGCATCGAGGAAGGCCTGGACACGGTGCGTGCCGCGCTGTCCAGCTATCCCCTCACCTACAACTACATGCTCAACCAGTACGAGCAGGTGAAGGCAGGTCAGGGCCGCCTGGTCGACATCATCACCGGCTTCATCGACCCGAACGCGCCGGACGAGATCGCTGCGCCGGTCAATCCGAAGCTCGCCGCCGCCGCCGCGCCTCAGGAAGAAGAGAACGAGGACGAGGAAGGCGACAGCGGCAACGGTGAGGACGAAGAGACGCTCGAAACCGGCCCGGATCCGGAAGAGGCCGCGCGCCGCTTCCTGTCCATCAGCAAGCAGCATCAGCAAGTCCTCAAGGCCATGGCCGAGGACAAGACCGGCAAGGACCCGAAGTCGGTCAAGCTGCGCAAGAAAGTCGCCGGCGAGTTCATGGAGCTGAAGCTCTCGCCGAAGATGTTCGACTCGCTGATCGTGCAGCTGCGCGACAACGTCGCCGAGATCCGCAACCTCGAGAAGCAGATCATGATCCTGTGCGTGCGCGATGCTGGCATGCCGCGCAAGGACTTCATCTCGACCTTCCCGAAGAACGAGACCAACACCAAGTGGCTCGACAAGCACATCCGCGCCAAGCGCAAGCACTCGGCCGCGCTCGCGCGCCTGCGTGAAGAGATCGAGAAGCAGCAGAAGAAACTGATGTCGCTCGAGGAGCGCGTGCACCTGACGATCGCGGAGGTCAAGGAGATCAACCGCGAAGTGGCCGTGGGCGAAGCCAAGGCCCGCCGCGCCAAGAAGGAGATGGTGGAAGCCAACCTCCGTCTGGTGATCTCGATCGCGAAGAAGTACACCAATCGTGGCTTGCAGTTCCTCGACCTGATTCAGGAAGGCAACATCGGCCTGATGAAGGCGGTCGACAAGTTCGAATACCGCCGTGGTTACAAGTTCTCGACCTATGCAACGTGGTGGATTCGCCAGGCGATCACCCGTTCGATCGCCGACCAGGCACGCACCATCCGTATCCCGGTGCACATGATCGAGACCATCAACAAGCTGAACCGCATTTCGCGGCAGATGCTGCAGGAGATGGGTCGCGAGCCGACGCCGGAAGAGCTGGCCGTGCGCATGGAGATGCCGGAGGACAAAGTCCGCCGTGTGCTCAAGATCGCCAAAGAGCCGATCTCCATGGAAACGCCGATCGGTGACGACGAGGATTCGCACTTGGGCGATTTCATCGAGGACACCTCGGTGGATTCTCCGATCGATTCCGCGACGATGGAGTCCCTGCGCGAAACTACGCACTCCGTGCTGGCTGGACTCACTCCTCGCGAAGCGAAGGTCCTGCGGATGCGCTTCGGTATCGACATGAATACCGACCACACGCTGGAAGAAGTGGGCAAGCAGTTCGACGTGACGCGTGAGCGCATCCGTCAGATCGAAGCGAAGGCGCTGCGCAAGCTGCGTCATCCGAGCCGCAGCGAGCAGCTGCGCAGCTTCCTGATGGATGACTGAGGTTCGACTGTCTCGATGTGACGACAAAGCCCCCGCCAGGGGGCTTTGTTTTTTCCAGCATTGAAAATACCGCCGCAGTAGGCATGTTCTACAACGGGAACCGACCACCCCTTCCTGGCGTTTTTTCGACAGTGAGGAGTTTTGTTCGGAGCGGCAAATGAGCCTGTTGTTTTATCTGACGCTGTTCATCGTGATGTGCGTGTTCGGTTGGTCCGTGCGCGGCGCAGGCTGAACGCACCCGACTACAGTTTCTTGAGCGCTCGCATGAGCTCGCCTTTGCGGCTCGTGACGGTGTAATTCCCCAGCCCCAGCCACGCGGCCAATTCGCTCAACTGTTTCGCCAGCGGCTCGATCACACGATCCGGCGCGACTCCCGGCTCGACACTGCCGCCCTTCACTTGCAGCACACCGCTTTGACGCTCCGATTTCAGATCGACTCGTGCCACGACCCGATCGCCCAGGAGCAGCGGCAGCACGTAGTAACCATGCACGCGCTTGTGCATGGGTGTGTAGATCTCCAGCCGGAAATGAAAGTCGAACAGGCGCTCGGTGCGCTGACGCTCCCAGATCAATGAATCGAACGGCGACAACAGCGCCGCCACGTCAGCGACCTTGGAGGCGCGGGGAATCTTTGCTTCGTGATGCAAATAACCCTGCTGCTTCCATCCTTCCACACTGACCGGCACGAGCCTGCCCTCTTCCACCAGCTCACTCAGCCGCGTCGCCGCCTCTTTCGCTGGAAGCCGAAAGTAATCGCGCAGATCGCGCGCTGTCGCCACGCCCATGGCTCGGGCGCCAATCATCATCAGCTCACGCTGTGCGTGCTCTCGTGCAGGCACGGGCGTCTTGCGCACCGATTCAGGCAACACGCGCTCAGGCAAATCATACAGTCGCTCGAAATTTCGCCGCCGCGCAGTGGTCACGTCGCCGATCCAGAACAGCCACTCGAGGATTTCCTTGCCCTGACTCCAGCCCCACCAGCTGCCTTTGGATTTGCCGGCGTCCGTCAGCTCACTCGCACCCAGCGGGCCGCGCTCGCGGAGTTGCTCCAGAGCGGCATCGACGAGATCCCGATGACTGGTCGCATAGCGCTTGAGACGACCCCAGGTGCCGACGCCTTTGCGCGCATCATCCATGCGCCAGCGGAGCAACGGATACGCTTCGACCGGCAGCAGCGAGGCCTCGTGGCCCCAATATTCGAACAGCAAGCGCTCGTCGTAGGCCGCGCGTTCGAGCAGCGCGCTTTTATATGAACCGCGACGCGAGAAAACGGGCAGATAGTGCGAACGAACCAGAACGTTGACGGAGTCCATCTGCACGACACCCAAGCGTCGCACGATGTCTGCCAGCGCCTTGCCACTCCTCGGCGGCGCGCCCGCCTCGAGGAACTGCTGTGCCTCCAACGCCAGCCGTCGCGCTTCACCAATCGAGAGTGAATTCTTCGCAGCGCCCATGAAGCCACGCATCCCCGACCGTCAGGAAACGCGCAGTGTAGCCGCAAACCCTGACTGCTCCCGCCGCTTTTGGGCGAGGTGAGCTCACATGGCGTGCGATGTAGCAGTCACGGCTACGTTGGCCGGCTGCTGGGATTGTTTGGAACGCCACCACGCCTGAGCGGCCTGGTAATGATCCAGACGCACAGCCTCACCGATGCGAGGCATGGTGAGACGAACGCCCTGTTGCGCCGACAGTGACAGCATCTTCTCCATGGGCTCGTCCCACGCATGGAAGGCCAGGTCGAACGTGGCGTTATGAATCGGCAACAACCAGTCGCCGCGCAGATCCCGATGCGCCTGCATCACTTGTTCGGGAAGCATGTGTATCCCTTCCCATAACTGGTCGTACGCGCCCGCTTCCAGCAATGTGAGATCGAACGGCCCGTGACGACGGCCGATCTCGGCAAAGCCGTCGAAATAACCGGTGTCGCCGCTGAAGAAAATGCGATGCGTGCCGGTATAGATCGACCACGACGCCCACAAGGTCGGGTTCTGCGCAAACAGGCTGCGCCCGGAGAAATGTTGTGCCGGCGTCGCGGTGAACTGAATGCCCTCCACCTCGGCGGTCTGCCACCAGTCGAGCTGCTGGATCTTGTTGCCGGGAATGCCCCAGCCGATCAACAGATCGCCCACGCCGAGCGGCGTGAGAAACATCTTCGTCTTCGCCGCGAGCTGCACGACGCTGTCGCGATCCAGGTGATCGAAATGATCATGCGACA
Source organism: Steroidobacter cummioxidans (assembly GCF_003104955.1). Lineage (NCBI taxonomy): Bacteria > Pseudomonadati > Pseudomonadota > Gammaproteobacteria > Steroidobacterales > Steroidobacteraceae > Steroidobacter > Steroidobacter cummioxidans. Next base: position 76,974 of record NZ_LSRW01000002.1, read on the forward strand.
GCACCACCGCGGCCAGCGGGGGCAATTCTTCGAGCGTGATCGGCGTCGGGGTGAAGCGTTTCGGGCCGGCCCATTGCACCGGCGAGGCGCGCTCGGCGAATACCGGATCGGTGATCCAGAACTTGCCGTTCAACTTCATCAGTACGGTGGAATGACCGAGCCGCCAGATCGAGCCTTCGGCAGCCTGTTGCAGCTGATCGCCCGACAGCGGCGACACAGATAAGGCATCAGGCGGCACGGACCGGCTCGTATCCTTGAATAGGAACTGCCATCCCAATTTCAGCGACTTCCAACCGCCCGGCTGCTTGCGCGGCGCGGCGTTGTGAAATTGACCATCGCGAAACTGAGGCGATTGATGCACCGGCCGATGGCCACACGCTGCGCTCATAGCGACAACTCCCAATAACAACACCCAACCAAGAAGGCGCATGGGCATTATCTTGCCCTGGGAGACTTAGCTCAGAGTTAGGCGAAGCTGGCGGATTCTTGCCTATTCCCGCAGGTCCTCGCCGGATCAACCCAGCGGGTAGAAATGCGGCAGCACCCAGGTCAGCGCCAGCCACATGATCAAGGTCAGCGGCAGCCCCACGCGCAGGAAATCGCCGAACGAATAACCGCCGGCGCTGTAGACCAGCAGGTTGCAGTTATCCGCCATGGGCGTAGCGAAGCCCATGTTCACGCCGAACAGGACCGCCAGCACGAATGGCTCCGGCGCCAGGCCCAATTGCCTGGCCAGCTCGATCGCGATAGGTGTGCCGATAACAGCGGCCGCACTGTTGGAGATCACGCTGCTCATGATTGCCATGAACAACATCGTCCCGCTCAACACCGCCACTGGCGGCAGTGACTTCGCCAACACGGCGCCCACTTGCGCAATGAATGCAGCGCCGCCTGTCGTCACCAGCGCAAGACTCAAAGCCAGACTCGCTACCGTCAGCAAGATCATCGACGAGTCCAGCGCTCGCGTGGCGTGACGCCACTTCAAACATCCGGTCGTGACCATCACCAACACGCCGCAAATCGCAGCAATCGCGACCGGCGCGATGCGCATGGATGCGATCAAGACGATGCCAGCCATGATGCCGAGCGCCAGCGGCGCCTTCGCGGTCAGCGGCACATTGCTGGTCGCATCGAGCACCAGCATTTCACTGCGCCTCTTGAGCGCTTCGATCTGCTCCGCCGGTCCCTGCACCAGCAATACGTCGCCCACGCCCAGGCGCACGTCTCGCAGCGGCGTCGACTGACTCAATGGCTGCTCCTCGCCAGGTCGGTGAACCGCGAGTGGAATCAGCTGGTAATGCCAATCGAAGTTGGCCTGATCCAGCGTGCGATCCCGCAGCGGCGATGCGGGCGTCAACACCAGCTCGGCAGTCTGCTGATCCGGAGCTGTGAGCGGATGCTCCGCGTCGACCCGAACGTTGCCGGAAAACAGTGTCGCCCCCAAAACGCGCGCATACTCCATCAACTGTTCCGATGTATCGCGCACGACCAGCTGATCGCCGGCCCGCAAGACCACGTCCGGCAGCGGCGTAATCACTAACTCCTCCGAGCGACGCACCGACGCCACGGACATCTCTCCCTGCGTCAGCTTCTTCGCATCCGCGAGCGTCTTACCGACGACCGGGCTCGTCTCCGTGATATGCAGCTGCGCGTCGAAGATCCGGGGCGACGTATTTCCGAGCGGCGGTTGCTTCGCGGGCAGCAATCTCGGTGCGACCAGCCACAGGAACAGCAGCCCGGGAATCGCCGCGAGCGACGCCGGCGCGATGAAATCGAACATATGGAACCGCTCGACCCCAAGGCTCGCCGCGCTGCCGATCACCAGCAGGTTCAGCGACGTGCCGATCGGCGTCCCCATGCCACCGATCTGCGATGCGAAGGTCATGGGCATGAGCAGCTTCGACGGCGACATGCTCGAGCGCATGGCCACGGCCGTGAGGATGGGGATCATCAACACTACTTGGGGGGTGTTGTTCATGAACGCGCTGATGACCGCCGTCACGATGATCACGACGCCCATCGCCAGCAGCGGACTGAACTGCCACACCCGATGCACGATGCGCCCGATCGGCGCGAGCGCGCCCGTCGCGACCAGCCCCTGGCTGGCCATCACCAGCGCACAGATCGAAATCAAAGCCTCGTTGCCGAAGCCCGCAAAAAAGCGGATGGGATCGAGCTCACCCTCCGGCCCCCGATAGGGAAACAGACTGAAGCCGATGGCCAGTATCGCCACGACCAGCAGGCTGGAGGTCTCGATGGGAATGGAATTGCGCGAGAAAAGGTAGAGCGCGCCCAGCGTCAGGAGCATGACAGCGATCGCGTGGGGGTCGGGCAGAGGGATCGGTGTCATCGGCGCCAAATGAACGACTTTACATCATGGTTCCATTTCGGTCACAACCGGTGCCGGGGGGCGGGTTAGAATGCGTCGCGGTCGGGCTGAATTAAGGTAAGTCGCCACGTTTCCTAACGTTTGCGACTCGCGTGTGTGAACTGCGTAGCAGGTTCACACACGCGGCTCTGGCAGCATCCATGGGTCGAAGTCGAACGAGGGCCGAACACATGAACCCGATCGCGGAGATCTCCATCGATCTCACGGCCCAGGAGTTGATGGATCCCTCGACCATCGCCCCCCATGAGATCGAGGTCGATGACATCTGCGAATTCGACCCGCTGCTCAAGCCCCTGCCGGCGGCCAACAACGACGGAGCGGTGCTCTCCCCCGCCGACCCGATGCCGGATCCGGCGCTCGACGACGACACGATCGAAGTCGAGATCGAGCTGAACGCCGAGCAGATGGACGCGATGCTGAGCGGGTTGCCGATCCGCTGATCGTTTACATGTTCGGGCGGCCGGGGTACTGACGCATCAGCTCGGTCACCACACCGTTGATGGCGACTTTGGGATTCTGCAGCTCGTCCTCGCTGACGCGACCTTCGGCCACACCTTCCCAGACCAGCTGCTTCTTCTCGGCATCGACGATGTCGATGTTCAGCGTGCCGACCTTGTACGTGACCGTGCGGTCTTCGTCATACAGCGGCCAGGCGCTGTACAGCCCGTAACGATAGCCGTAATAGCCATAGCCCAACGACGCGGTCGGCCCCGGGCGCAGCTCGGTGCGCTCACGGGTGTTCATGAAAAAGTTCACCAGCAAGTCCGGATGATCCTCGCTGTATTTGTAACCGCGCGCTTCCATCTGGGAGGACATGGAGCTCTTCAGATAGCTGGTGACCAGCGTCGAATAGCCGCCACGATCGGTGCCGGTTTCTTTCGGAAATCCATAGGTGCGATAGACGCTGAAGTCCGCCGCCTTGTCATAGTCGATCCGGGTCTTGGGGCCGCTGGTGGTGGCGCAGCCGGCCGCAAACAGGGCCGCGGTCAGCGCGAACGCAGCCGCCACCCTGGTGAAATAGGGTTTGCAGGACATGATGTAGTACCTCGTACGCATCAGCTTACTTGATTAGTCGAATCGTCCCGGTTCGAGTTCCGACGCAACGTGTTACCAAATGTTCATCCCTGGCCCCTATATGGCGGCTGAACCGGCGCTCACAACCCCTACAACGGCAGTGAGCCCTGACCGCGTTCCAGGTCCAGCAGAATGCGCTTGCGCCACAGTCCGCCGCCGTAGCCACCCTCGCCGCCATCGGCATTAATGACACGATGGCAGGGAATCACGATGGCAATGGGATTCGCGCCATTCGCATAGCCGACCGCCCGCGTCGCCAGCGCATCGCCAATGCGCACGGCGAGCTGCAAATATGACCAGGTCTCGCCATAAGGAATCTCGCACAGCGCCGCCCAAACGCGCTCCTGAAACGGCGTGCCGGAACCACGCAACGGCACCGTGAAAACCCGTCGCTGATTCGCGAAATATTCCGCCAGCTGCAGCCTCAGGTCGTTCAGCAACTCATTGCTGCCCGGCTGCAGCGTCGCCGCGTGCTGCTCCCGCAGGGTCTGCAATCGCTGCTGCAGCCGATCGGGATCGCAGAACGACAAGCCACACAGCGCCTGGTCGGTGGCACGAGCAATCAGCGGGCCGACCGGCGATTCGTACCAGTCGATGTAACGGAGCGGCTCGGAGCTGACGACGTCGTTCACGGGCGCGCACGTTACACGAGCGGCCGCGACTCAACTAGAGACATCTTTATCGTGCTTGGTCTCCATCCACGCTTCCAGCTTTCCCAATACGATCAGCACGATGAGCGCGAACACGCTGCCAATGAAAGCGATGAAGTAGTAACCGGCGCCGCACGCCAGGCCGAGTGCACCCGCCAGCCACATGTTGGCGCCAGTGGTCAGGCCATGCACGCCGCCGCGACCTCGGATGATGGCGCCCGCGGCCAAAAACGCGACGCCGGCGGTCACCGCATCGATGATACGAACCGGATCGGCCGTCTTCATGCCCTGCCCGCTGGCAAACTGCATGTGTATTTCGAAAGCGATCAAAGTGAACAACGCCGAGGCCAGCGCAATCAAAATATGCGTGCGCAGACCGGCCGGCTTGTTGCGCAGCTCGCGATTCAGCCCGACCACGGTGCCGGCCAGGACCGCAAACAGCACGCGCAGCGCCGTCTCGAGCGAGGGTAAGACCGTGTGGTGCCCGCCCAGTGTGACAAACAGGTCCATGGCCAGGAACGTCGCACCCGGACGTAGGGTTCCTCTGATGCACTGTGCTCAGTCGCTCGCTAGCAGCAGCCGCCGTAATGGTCAGCTGCGGCATTTACCATTAATCTGACGACCATGAATCGATGTCGACCCCTGAAATCGTCGCTGCTCGCTCTGACTGTGCTGTCGCTGACTGGCGGCATGGCGCACGCTGCCAAGGACCCATTCAAGAACACACGGGAAGTTTTCAAAGAAGCGTATACGCAGGCGAGTACGCAGCAGGCCGATGAAAAGAAGGATAGCGAGGCGCTGCGCAGTTACCCGCTGTATCCGTACTTGCAGGCGGCGCGCATCAAGCGCGCCCTGACGCAGCAGACGACCAACGAGCTCGGCCCGGTCGATCAGAGCGCCGAAACATTCGTTTCCTACTATGAACGCGAGCCCGTCGGACGCGACGTGCGCGGCGCATGGTTGTCGAGCCTTGCGGTCCGGCAGCAATGGCAACCCTTTCTGCAACATTACAAGGATGCGTCGGCCAGCGATTCGTTGCGCTGTCAAAGCTTTACGGCCCGCATTGCGCTCGGACAAACCCAGGACCTGTCGCTCGACATCGCCCGCCAGTGGCTCACGCCGGTCAGCTTGCCGGATTGCGAGCAAGCGTTCGCCTGGATGCGCGCTCAGAATGCGTTGACGCCCGCGCTGATCGAGCAACGTGTGCGCCGTGCCCTCGAAAACAACAATCCGAGCTTCGCCAAGCAGATTGCCACCGGCTTGCCGGCGGATCGCGCCGCGCCGCTGCTGCGCTGGGCGGCGCTGCTGGAGAATCCGCAAAAGCAGATCGATGCCCTGATCGCATCGCCCGCGCTGGAAATCGATCCGAAAGCACAGCTCGCGGGCTGGTCCCGATACGCGCGTATCGATCGCGACGGCGCGATGCGCCGCTACGAGAATTTCGTCCGCGCTCGCAAGCTCACCGCGGAGACTGCGAGCCCCTACGCGTTGGCGCTGGCGCTCGGCTTGTCCTGGGACCGCCGCTCGGAGGCGCTCGACTATTTCAAACGAGTACAGCCGAAGGACTTCGATGACGTGGCTCGCGAGTGGCACGCACGCGCCGCGCTGTGGGCTGGCGATTGGAAACTCGTCAGCAACATCATTGCCGCGATGCCGGATCAGCAGCGCGCGCTGGCGCGCTGGCGTTATTGGGCGGCACGCGCCAGCGAAAAGAATGGCGATTCCCAGTTGGCCCGTCAGCTGTATGAGTCCGTGCTGGTCGACGACAATTTCTATTCCATCATGGCGGGTGCGCGACTCGATCGCCCGGTCGCACCCCATCTAGAGAAGCTGCCGCTGGATCAAGCGCAAGTCGAGCGCATGGAGCAGCTGCCGCCGATGGTGCGCGCGCGGGAGCTGGTATTGAGCGACCTGCGCAATCAGGCGAACAGCGAGTGGTCCTTTGGCTTCGAGCAATTGATGGAGTCGGCGCGCTCCCAAGCCATTCATCTCGCTGCACGCTGGGGCTGGTATGACCAGGCCATCGCCACCGCAAGTCAGCAGCGAGTGTTCAACGATTACGAACTGTTGTATCCGCAGCCGTACGATACAGAAGTGTTGTCGGCGGCGAAGCTCACCGGTCTGTCGCCGCAGCTCATCTATAGCGTGATGCGCCAGGAAAGCTTGTATCGCCGGGATGCGCAGTCATCGGCCGGCGCGCGCGGACTGCTACAGATGTTGCCTGAGACCGCACGGCGCACCGCCAGCAAATGGAACAAGCCGCGTCCGTCTGTCGATGATTTGTTCAATCCAGTGATCAACGTGCCGCTCGGCGCAGCCAATTTACGGGGACTGGTGGATCGCTTCGGTGGCCAGACGATCGTCGCATTGGCCGGCTATAACGCCGGCCCGAACGCCGCGGCGCGCTGGATGCCTTCGGAAGCGCTCGACCCGGACATCTGGGTCGAAAACATTCCGTACAACGAGACCCGCAACTACGTGCAGCGCATCCTCTGGCACAACGTGGTGTTCTCGTGGCTCAAGACCGGCGAGCCGCAGAAAGTGGATAGCTGGCTGGTGCGGATTGCCCCCTTGAGCAATTCGGCCATGCTCGGGCTCGCCGAAGAGGGCACGTGAGCGCCCGCTGATCGATCAGGCGTGTGCCGACAGCTGCGGGAGCTTATCCACCGGCTCTGAATTCGCCGGCTCGGCCTTCGCTGCCAGCAAGCGGTCGATCGTGAGCACTGCTTCCTTGGCTCCCACAACCAGACTGTCCGCACCCGCTTCACGGAAACGCTCGATGGAACGCGGCGCTTCGTCTTGCTGAAGCTGCGGGCGCATGACGACGATCCGCGTATCGGGCGACTCGCTGCGAATGCGGCGGCAATAGTTGCGCAGCTCTGATCCACGCGTCGACGCAGCGGCGGCGATGCAAATCATCGCAGGCGCCTGCCGAATCGCAGCACGCAGCGATTCCTCCGCGGTCATTTCAGGCGCCATCAACGCGATGCGCCCACGCCCATAGGCGATACGTAACATTTCGAGAATCAGATCGTCCGCCGGCGCTCTCACCGTCAATCCGATGATGTTTGTCTGAGGCATCAGTCCGTCCACACTGGGCATCTGATGCAGCGTCTCGGCAATGACATCCAGCACGAACTCGGCATCATCCTCGCTGATCTCGTGCTGCTCGCGATGATTCATGACCAGCGTCACCGCGGGAATGAGCACGTCATCGACGACTGCGATGGCTCCCTGTTCGTGCAGCTTACGATTGACCAGCACACTGGCCTCATCCTCGTCACGCGCCAGCAACCGTTGATAGAAGCGGACGTGCGGCTGCAACGCCGGCTCGTCGGCAAAGATGATGGCGAGAAAGCGGAGCGAGCGCACGTGCCGCCCCAACACAGCGACACACACAGTCAGCGGCGTTGCGAGCAGCAAGCCGACCGGTCCCCACACCCAGATCCAGAACAATGCCGAAATCAACAACGCGAACGATGAGACCCCGGTGCGATAACCGAACACCACCGGCTCGACGAAATACGCAGTGATCAAATCCAGCACCAGGTACAGCGACAGCGTCTCCACGGTCTCGGACCAGCCGGGAAAAGTCGCGAACGCGAGCGATGCCGGCATCAATGCCGATAACACAGTGCCGACGTAGGGCACGAAACGCAGCAGCGCCGTGATGCCGCCCCACAACGCCGCATACGGCACGCCGATCCAATACAACCCCAAGCCCACCAGCACGCCGAACGTGAGATTGATCAGCGTCTGCCACACCAGGAACTGACTGACTCGATAGGCCGCCTCGTTCATCAGCCGTGTGGTCATGGTCACACTGCCGGCACCGATCAAGCGGATGAAACGGTCCCGCAGATCTTCGCGTTGCCCGAGCAGAAATGCGACCAGCACGATCACGATGAATGCGCTGGCAACCGGCTCGAAGATGCCGCCGAACGACTCGCGCAGTCGTTGGGTTGGCGGCAGCTTCGGCGGCACGACCCGCACCGGCTGCGCGTTGCGTTGATCCGGATCGTCGTAGAACTGATCGGCGACGCGATCCAGTGTGCGCGTGAACTGCTGGATGGCAGCGTCATTCCCCATACGCAACTGACTGACCTTGCGACGCATGGACGTGGTGTACTGGCTGATCTCGCTCGACAGCTGAGCGAACTGGTCATACACGACGTAGCCCATGCCGCCCACTGCGCTCAGCGCCAACACCATCGTGAGCGCCACTCCTGCAAAGCGCGGCAGATGCATGCGATCGAACTGACGAACCAGCGGCGTGAGCACGAAGGCGAGCACGACGCCCAGCGCCATCGGCAACAGCACTTGTTTGCCCGTGTATAAAATGACAACGACCAGCACGAGCGTGAGCAAGGTGACCCACGAACCATTCAAGCGTGCGGGTAGCGGATTCTGCGGCACGTCGATTCAGCCCCGGCGCCTGGGACGCTTATTGGAAGATGACGTGGTAGAAACTCCGCGCTGGACGCGCCGGTTCCTCACTTCTCGTCGGCAGGGGGCCTGGCGGAACGAGCGCCGCGCACAGTGGATGCTCGCAAAGTGCGTAGCCGGGTCGTGTTCGACTCGGCTGCCTGAACCTGCGCGGGCGCGCCGATCATCAACTGTTCCAGATGCGCGCGGGCCTGATCGATGTATACGGGCACGGTTGCGGCATTGATCGGTCGCGAAACCAGGTAGCCCTGGATCTGCACGCCGCGATCGTTCAACAGCACGCCCAGCTGCGCCGGCCGCTCGACACCCTCGGCGGTCACCTGCAGGCCGAGGCTGTGGCACAGACCGATGATGGAACGAACGATGGCTGGCGAGCGACCGCCGCTGTCGATCGTGGTCACCAGGCTACGATCGATCTTCACGCGCGTCAGCGGCAACCGTTCCAGCGACGTGAGCGAGGAATAGCCGGTGCCGAAGTCATCCAGCGCAATGCTGATGCCGAGCTCCCGCAGACGTTTCAACGTCGCGATGGTGTTCGCGCCCGTCTGCAGCACATTTTCGGTCAGCTCGATCTCCAGGCACTGCGCCGGCAATTGATACTGCTTCAACAAAGACTGCAGGCGGCTGACGAAGCTCGCGCTCATCAGCTGCTGCGAAGAAATATTCACCGCGACGCGCGCCTTCGGCCACGGTCCGTTGTGCCACACCGCCGCCGTTTGAATGGCGGTACGCAGCGCCCAATCGCTGATATCGGCGATCAAGCCGGTCTGCTCGGCGACAGCGAAGAAATCCGCTGGCGATACCACGTTGCCGTCCGGCTGGCGCCAGCGTAGCAGCGCCTCGACCGTGTGCGTCTCCATCGTCTCGAAGCACACTTCGGGCTGATAGAGCAGCTCGAACTCACCCTGCTCCACCGCCCGGCGCAACGACTGCTCCACCTTGAAGCGCGATGCCGCGGCCTCGAGCAGCTGCGGCGCATACAGACTCCAGCAATTGCGACCCGACTCCTTGGCGCCGAACAACGCCGAATCGGCCGCTCGTAACAAAGCATGAGAGTCGGACGCGTGATCCGGAAAGACACACGCGCCGACGCTGACGCTGATCCTTAGCTCGCGGCCGTGCACGCTCAGCGAGCGCTGGAATTCCTCCAGCACCGAGCGACTCAGCCTCTCGACATCCCCTAGCTGATTTACTTCTTCACAAACAACCGTGAATTCATCGCCACCCAGGCGAGCACTGAACGAGCGCGAGAACAGACTGTTCATGCGCAGCCGCTCACTCACCGCCTGCAGCACTCGATCGCCGAAGGCGTGCCCCATGCTGTCGTTGATGGTTTTGAAGTTATCCAGATCGATGAACAAAAGCGCGAGACGACCGTTGCGCAACCGCGTCCGGTCGATAGCCTCATCGAGGTGCGCCAGCAGATGCCGGCGGTTCGGCAGATCGGTCAGCGGATCGTGATGCGCGAGATGATTCAGCTCGCGGGTGCGCTCATCGACCCGCGCTTCGAGCTCCAGCTGATGCACACGAACGGCGTTCTGCGCCTGCTGGAGCTGCTCGGCCATTTCGTTGAACGCTTCAGCCAATGTGTCGAGCTCGCGCACGCCACCCCGGACAACGCGAGTTCTTACCGCGCCGCCCGCCAAGCGGCGCGTCGCTTCGGTCAAGCGACGGACCGGCGCTGTTACGCCCGTGACAGTGGCGATGGCAATGCCGATCAATAGCAGCATCGCGAGGCCGCTCGCCCAACCGAGCTGTCGATCGGCGCGATCCGAAGCTTGTACCGCCAGTCGGTCGGCATCTGCCAGCGCGCGCCGCGCCGGCGCGACGAGCTTCGTGACCACCATGCCGGAAATCTCGGCGGCGTGATCGCGAAACATCACCGACTGCTCGTTGAATGTGTCGATGCTCTCGAATGCGGCCCGTCGACCGGCCACCACACTGTTGAAGTTTGCCTTCACCTGCTCGAGCCAGGCCTGGCCGTGCAGCGTCGCCAGTTCGGCAGAGTGCTGTTGCAGCCGGTTACGAAACGCATTCTCGCTTGCGATGATGAGCTGCGCCGAACGCGGCGACGACATGCTGGCGGCGGCACTGACTTGTTCACGAACGCCCGAGAGCGTGCGTGACAGATCCATCAGCTTCTCGCTAGCGAACACCGCACCCGCAAAACGCACCGCCTTCGCCTGCGGCGCGTTGAGGCTCGTCTCCAATGTATCGAAGCGCGACCAGTAGTCCCGCATCCGCGAGCGGCGCGCCACACTGCTACGCAGAAGATCGTCACCTGCTTTGAGAAAGCTGTTGAGCTGCTCCGCGAACGCGGGAGCAGGACGATCCATCTCGGCAAAACGCGAGGCCGCTTCTCGATATTCGTCGGCGGCTTCGGTCATGCGCTGGGCTGCGGCTTTGACCGGTTGTTGTGCGATAGCGCTGGTCTCGCTTTGATCGATCACCGCGCGCTCATAGATTGAAACTGCGGCGGCGAGGGATTCCGTCGCACGCACCAGCGGCTCGTGCTGCACCAGCAGCTCACGAACCTTTTCCCGTGCTTCGCGGGCGCTCTGCTGCGTAGAAATGTTGGCGACAATGACAGTGAAGCCGACCGCCGCGAAACCGATTGCCACACGCAAGGCCATACCCGGCCGCCAGCGGCGCGGGCCTTCCGTGACCGGGCGCGACGTTGCTTCGACAGAGTCGATCCCGTCGGTTCGGCTTTCCGGAAGCTCCATCCAGTGTCACTGCGGGTGAGGTGAGAGCCTGCAATGTGCCACCGGCTCCGGCCCGGGTCTCTAGGAACTCGATTGGATTGAGCAGCAAGTCTCGCTTTGTCGCCGGTTCTAAACTCAGTCTGGGGATGGGATTTAACTTATGAGCGATTGCTGTGGAACGATCGCTCGCCGCAAAGCCTTAATCACCATGGTGTATGAGCTCTATTACTGGCCCGGCATCCAGGGCCGCGGCGAGTTTGTCCGACTGGCGCTGGAAGAAGGCGCTGCGAAGTACATCGACATCGCCCTGAAACCCGAGAATCGCGGCGGCGGCGTGCCCGCCCTGATCAAATTCCTGGAAGGCCCGCGCGTGCCGCATCCGCCTTTTGCACCGCCCTTCCTCAAGGTGGGCAAACAGCTCATTGGCCAGACTTCGAACATCCTGCTGTATCTCGGCGGGCAGCTAAAGCTCGCGCCGCGCGATGAAGCGGGCAAGCTTTGGGTGCAGCAATTACAGCTGACCGTCGCCGACCTCGTCGTGGAAGCGCACGATGCGCACCATCCGATCGCTGCGGGTCTCTATTACAAGGACCAGAAGGCGGCCGCCAAACGCCGCGCCGAGGACTTCCGCGACAATCGCATGCCGGAGTTCTTCAACTATTTCGAGAAGGTACTGACACGCAATCGAACCGCCGGTCCGTGGCTGGTGGGCGGACGCGTCACATATGCGGACCTGTCGCTCGCGCAAGTGGTGGCAGGAATTCGTTACGCATTTCCGAAGGCGTCTGCGAAGGCGCTCCGCAAACGTCCGCGGCTGATGAAACTTCACGATGCTGTGTTCGAGCGTCCGCGCATCAAACGCTACGCCGAATCAGGTCGCCGCCTGGCGTTCAACAACGACGACTTGTTCCGCCACTACCCGGAACTGGATGGCTGAGCTACGCCGGCAGCAATGCCGGGCGCAGGCCCCGATCCGACAGCTTGCGCAGGAACAGCGGCAGGATTTGTAACAGCTGATCCGGTCGATTGTGCCTGTTCTGGCCATCGTGCATCAGCACGATGTCGCCGCCCTTCACCGCATCCAGTCGCTTCTCGATGCCATCGGCCGAGCCCAGCGGCCCCCAATCGACGGCGCTGACGTTCCAGAGCACGACTTGCTCGCCACAACGATGCGCCTCATCGCTCATGCAAGCGCGTTCGCGTCCATGCGGCGGCCGATAAAACCGGGGCTCCGCGCCGAGCACATCGCTGATTGCATTTGCACCATCACGCACCTGCGCCCGCGCGGTTCGTTGCGACATGAACCAGGGATGTCGATGACTGAACGTGTGATTGCCGATCGTGTGCCCCGCGTCGTGAACTCGGCGCATCAGCTCGGGTGAGCGCTGCGCCTGTTGTCCGATCGCGAAGAATGTTGCCTGCACGCTCGCCTGCTCGAGCGCATCGAGCACACGCGGCGTCCACTCGGGATCCGGCCCGTCGTCGAACGTGAGATAGACACGATTGGCGCACATCACTAGCCGACCTTCAATTTACCCAAATTTCGCGCCAATGCTGCGCGCGTCAGCCAGTACAGGCGTGGCTCCGCTTGCTCTCGATTCCGTATCTGCGACGCCGGTGCGAACACCCACATCAGCACCTTGAAATGCGCCGACAGCAATCGCGTCCTCCAGGTCTTGGGCATGGGCGTGCTGACGAACCCCACGACCTCGCCATGCGCCGGAATCCAGGTCGTGCCCTGAAAAACTCGCACATCGGCGAATGCAGGATCGTTATGGGCGGCATCCGCCAGCTTGCGCAGCGATTCGCGCATCAGCCTGGCAAAGCGAAATCCGACTCGATGCATCGATCCTTCGCCGAGCGCCGCAATGCTTGCGTTGTTGAAGTGCAAGCGACCGATCACGTCGTTGTCACGCAGCAGCGTGCCGTCGTCGAACTTCAACTCGGGTCCGCGATAGTGCGCTCGACCGACGAACAGCACCGGCCCGAGCGTTTTCAGTTTGTGGCGCCGGTAGTACCAGGCGTCGATCGAGCCAAGCACGCCCTGTGCGAGCCGATGCATCACTTTCATCGTGTTTGTTGGGCCATTGCCCGGTTGACGGAAGCAAGATCGAGCGCGAGATGCGCCACCTTCGCCGCCCCTTCGCGCTGGCCGAGCAGCCATGCGCGGCGCTGCATATTCTGCAATGCATCCCGATCACGCAGCAGCGCATCGACGCGCTCCAACAGTTCACCGTCGGCGACCAGGCCGCCGACTTCGTGGCGCGTGAGGAAGTCGACGTTGAAGCCTTCCTGACCGCCAAGCGAGCGCGTCGCCAGCAGCGGCCGCCCACACGCCAGCGCCTCGGCCACGGTAATTCCGCCCGGCTTGCCGACGACCACATCGCACGCGCGCAGATAGATGTCCATGCGATCGGTCCAATCGCACACTTTCAAACGCTGTGGATGCTGGACCGCAAGCCGATCCAGCGCCGCTCGCGCTTTATTGTTCGTGCCCGGCATGACGATGACGTGAGTCGATGCCGGACGCCGCAACAGGGACATCGCCGCCGCGTCCACGCTCAGCCCCAACCCGCCCCCCAGGACCAGTACAACTTGAGCCTCTTCGGGCAGACCCAACGCGCGCCGTGCTTCCGTTTGTGACAACGGGAACGCGAAATCCGGCATCAGCGGCACGCCAGTGACGACCGCTCGCGATGTGGTCGACGCGCCATCCCCTTCGAGGATGGAAGGATGCGCCACACAGTAGCGATCGACCCCTCGCTGTTTCCAGAAATCGTGCACACCAAAATCGGTCAGTACTCCGATCATGGACGCCTGCACTTTGCCGCGTTGCTTCAAATAGGAAGTCATGGCGGCCGGAATCATCTGCGTGCTGATGATCACATCGGGTGCGAACTTGCGGATGGCCGGATCGAGGCGGCGAATCAGCCGCAGATAGGTAAATTTCCATAGCGCGAGGCGCGCACGCACGCCATTCCCTGCAAGACTGTCACCGTCATAGGGCATCGACGCGCATAGCAGGGAATACAGCAGCTTGTCCGACCCGTATCGACCTCCGCGCGGGAAGCTCTGCCCTTCCTTCGAGGCAACCGAAGCGATCAGCTGAAGCACTTCTAGCACTGCACGGGGCGGACCGGAACGGCTTTCCAGCACCTGGCGCCACGTCCCGGCTTCCAGGTGATATAGACGCTCGTACAGATCGGAATGGTTTTGCACGAGGTCGAGATACGTGGCGTGAATGGCGCGCGCCGCGCCTGCGTTCATCAACGACCAGAAATCGACAGTGGCGACCTCGGCCTGATCCTGCAATGCCGCCGAGACAGCCTGAGCTGCACGGACATGCCCCAGCCCCAGACCCGACGTGAGCAGCAGCACTCGAAGCGGCGGCCCGTCGTGCAATATCGGCTCATCGTTGTCAGAAAATACGAATGCTTCGCGAGCGGGCTGCAATCCTGAGGTGGGAAGGTCGACGCGCATGCCGTGTTCCGATGTCCGGCGCCGCCGGGCGCGTAATGAACATTACTCCGTTGAATGCCCCATGATCGAGTTCGGTTCCGGTCGGGGAACCATGACTTCGTTCATCTGCAATCACTGCAGTCGTGATCACTGTTTCGCAGCCGGCCGTTCAGCCAGCGGCGGCATCGTCCACACATAGATTCCGTCGGAACCGAGCTTGATCGAACGATCCGGCGGCCACTCCTTGCCCATGTCGAAATCGTGCGAGACCACCCGCGCACCGGCCGGCAGCTCGGCGAACAATTTTGGTTTGAGACGGCGGTTGAGCTCGGGCAGCAGATACAACATCACCACCGTCGCTTCGCGCAAATCGGTCTCGAACATGTCGCCGACTCGGAATGTGACCAGCTGCTCGACGCCCGCAGCTTTGGCATTCGCCCGTGCTTCTTTGATCCGGGCAGGATCCAGATCGACCCCCACGCCGCGCGTGCCGAACTGCTTGGCGGCGGCGATGACCATGCGGCCGTCGCCGCAACCGAGGTCGTAGACTATGTCGATCGGACGGATCTTGGCCTCGTAGAGCATCCGGTCGACCACTTCATGCGGCGTGGCGACGTACCAGACGTCGAGCTTGCGTTTGGGCTTGGTCGGCTCGACTTCGGAACCGACGGCGAGCTGGCACAGCGCCAGCAGTATTAGCCCCAATAGCGCGCGTGCACGGTGCGACGTCTGGTTTGGTGTGCGCAAGCAACCTCCGCTAACGTTGATCGTGGAACGATCAATCCAACGCCCGAGCCATCTTCCGCCGCAGATGCGCGAAGTCAAGCCTCGGTTATCAAGAAGTTATCCACCGCTTTTGTGGATATCTGGGCGGCCTCGCGCCTGGCTGCTAGAATTACGCGCTTCGACGATATGGGCCTGTAGCACAACGGTTAGTGCAGGGGACTCATCGATAAAGGTGCCTTCGTGGCGAAAGCCACGAAGTGGACGGGATGAATTCAGGGAACCCTTCCGCCCGACCCTCGCGGGGACGGCGTGGCAACCCTGAGCCAAGCCGGCGGTACACCGCCGGAAGGTGCAGAGACTACCTGAGGGCGGGATCGAGCCCGGAGCTGCGGCTCCGTGAACGATCTCGAGTGCCCTTGATAACAGGCTGGAGCGTCCCGCACCCCACCGCTCGCTTCGATCATTCGAAAAGCGCGGGTGAAGAGATAGTCCACTCCCTTTGGAAACATCGGGACCACAGTGAATCCCTTGGTTGCAGGTTCGAATCCTGCCGGGCCCACCATTTTCGTTCTCGCGGTCAGCGGCAACCCCTCAAGCTCGACCTTTGCTCCGCGCGCGATTGACGCGATCGAGCTCTTTCAGCGCACCGACGATGCGTTCCGCTACACCCAGCCTGGATACTTGAATCACCTCATTGAGCCCGCTGTCACTCTCCAAGGTAATCCTGCCGTACAGCGCGATCGGCAATTCTCTGTTGTCCTTGAAACGCCGGTCGGGACCGCCGCTCTTGTTCACGTATCTCCATGTGCGGTCTACAACTTTCGCATCCCGCGGCACCCCCTCTTCCTCAATGAATCGAGAATCGATGTTGTTGACGCTCAATTTTGAATAACTGACCGCACCCACGCCCTCAGGCTCGAAGATGAGCAAGACATCGGGAAAGAAATAGAGCGTCTGCTTACCAACCGGTACGAATGGTACATCGATGTTTGTCTTCACGAAGGGCGGACTGCGCTTACCAACGGTGATCGCCGTTCTGTTGACCAGACGCGATGCACCCGCATGATACTTCCGATCGTGCACCTGCCCCTGCGCCGATATGTGCCAACGGCGCCCGCTGGATTCGAGCGCATCGAAGGCGGCGTGCAGCTGCTCGAAGCTCCGCTCCGCGCCAGGCTCGAAGTCATACATCAAAACGGTCGTCTTTCTGACCCGATCAAAGAGCATCGCACCGAGCGTTGCGACAACTGCGAATACGGCGAAGCCAATGGTCACAAGCGCAGAAATGTTCGGCCAACGGTGAACAATTCCGGCGTACCCGCCAACGCCTAGAGCGAACACCCACGGCCATAGACGGAGCCTGCGACTCTTGGCATGCATCTCCGCAACGAGTTCAGCCGAATCAGTATCGACGATCGTCGACGCCTCAGCGCTATCGATCTCATGCATCACGACTTCGGCAGCAGATGCAGAAGTCGTGAGCTTCGTCGGCACGGCCGTGCTTTGTCTTCCTGGAACAGTCGCGCGGTAGTAAAGCCCTGCACGTCCGACGTGAATGTAATTGCCACGTGGGCTTGTACCAACGCGGAAACCGGGCACACCCACCGAGACACCCACGCCACCCTTTGACAGGTTGAAACGGAACGGTCCGACGGAGACCGATTTTCTAAAGTACAGTCCCACCGCCTGCTCCTTGCCACTGCGCTGACCCAAGGGAGGATAGTGCGAGCGGCCGCCACGGCCCCTCTACTCCGTCACACAAGGCGTACCCACTGCACCGCGCCCGCACCGCAAATCGCGCAAACCGCGAAGAGTCCAGCTCGACCGGCGCAGAGAACAAGTGCCTCGCGATCGAAGCCGGCCGCGACGGAGGCAACCGAGAACACACGGCTATTCCGGCGGCGATCAGCGGCACCAAGTCGCTGTTCTGACGACCAATCAGAAAACTCTGTATTGACATCGTCAATACACTGTACGTAATGTACTTGTCATTACACAATCATTGGACACCGCGCATGAGTAACGAATCAGCAGCGCGCAAAGACGACCTGATTCAGATCAGGGCCTCTGCCGCCACCAAGGCCATCCTGAACCGCGCAGCGGCCATGCGCGGGCAAAAGCTATCCGAGTTCATGCTCGATAGCGCCCGCGCACGAGCCGAGGAGACCATCCTAGACCAGCGCCTGTTTGCGCTGGATGATGAGAACTACAAGGCATTTCTTGCGATGCTCGACGCCCCGTCCAAACCGGACAAGGCACTGCGAGCGAGAATGAAGCGCAAGCCGGCCTGGGAACGCTGAGTGCCCAAGCTCCCGGCGATAGGTGTACAGCCACCCGAGCGTCTTGGCGCGCACCACGACCTCACACACTTCAAGAGCGGCAAGCATGAATCGCTGGATTTCTGGCTGCGCACCCGAGCGCTGGCGAGCGAAGGCCTGTCAGCGCGCACATATGTCATCTGTTCTAGCGAGCCTCATGACCGCGTAGTCGGCTACTACGCCATATCCACCGCAATGGCGCATCGTTCCGGACTGCCTACAGCAAAACTCCGCCGCGGCATGCCCGACGAGGTGCCATTGCTGCTCCTCGGAAGATTGGCAATCGATGCCGGGTTTCAAAAGCGCGGACTGGGCACCGACTTACTGATCGATGCGCTGCGCCGCTGCCTCATTGCCGCCGACACAGCCGGCGCGAGCGCTGTAATTACCCACGCGATTGACAACGACGCACTGGCATTCTATGAACGGCATGGATTCATCCCCTGCCCGCTCGGCGAGCGAACGCTGGTGATGCCGATGGAGACAATCCGGGCACTAGTCGGATAACTCACTCGACGGCGCGCGCCTCAGCAAACATTCGCGGACATCTACCAGCTCCGGCTCCAACACGTGAGGCAGGACGGGCAACGGTGCCAATGCACCGTCATACAAGATCGCTGCGACAAACTCATCAATCACACGACGCACGTGCGCAGCGCCATCGTTGACGAACATCGACGCCGCCGTTTCTCGAGCAGCATCAGCGCCGAGTTGCTCGAGCGCCCAGCAAGTTGAGAGCGTGCGATAGGCGAGGCGCTCGACGGCGGCGATTGCTGGCCATAGCTCCTCAGCGGCGAAGCGCTGGCCGCGTGATGCGGCCAAGCTGTCCTCATAAGCATGCGTGAGCGCGAAGCTGGCGAGTTGGAGTTCGCGGCGACACTTGCGGGCTTCTGGTGTGGTGACTTCGCCGTGAGCGAGGTGATCGGTGGTGTCTGCGACGGCTCGCAAGGCCCGGGCCAGTTGCTCCGGGATGTGACGCGTGGTGGCACGAGGCGGGATCAGCCGAAATACAACGAGAGCAAGCACGCAGCCAACTAACGTATCGATGCCACGCGCCCATAAATAGCTGCCCGCATCCTCCACGGGATGGCCGCCAGCGGCAATCGTGAGTGCCACGCCCGTGATGAATACGGCCGCGAGCGCATAGTTGCGGATCACGAGCATCTCGATCGTGAACTGTAGC
Organism: Steroidobacter cummioxidans; assembly: GCF_003104955.1. Taxonomy (NCBI): domain Bacteria; kingdom Pseudomonadati; phylum Pseudomonadota; class Gammaproteobacteria; order Steroidobacterales; family Steroidobacteraceae; genus Steroidobacter; species Steroidobacter cummioxidans. The sequence continues at coordinate 95,924 of NZ_LSRW01000002.1, forward strand.
GCCATGACAGTTAGCGCCAGCCACACACCTTGCGGATGAAGAATGAGAATGGCGCCGGCGAGCAGCAATCCCACCCACGTGCCGAGCAGTCGCTCGGTACTGCGCTGGAGCGTGCGCAGCCAATCGAATCCTTGATGCAGCATCAGCACGGTCGCCGCGACCGCCCAATACGCGCGCTCGAAATGGAAGATCGCCGTAAGCGCGCCGGCGAGCGCAGCGGCAACTCCGACACGCACGATGACTCGCATCGGATTGGAGCCAGGCTGCAACGCTTCGAGCATGGCGGCACCGGAGCTCGGATGTCCGAGTGGGGTCGTGTTGCCGCTGAGCGAAGGAAGACTCTGCGGATCACGGGCCTGTTCGATGAGTTTGTGCAGATCTTCGACCAGCTGCGGCCGTGGTGTTTGATGACGACTCGCGTCACTCATCGCTTCAGCAAAGCGCAGATGCAACTCTCGATTCAGCGCGCGGAATCGGGCGACTGGGCCGTCGGCAGGCACTTGCGAGGGTTGATCGTTCACCAAGGTCGTCCATGCCCGATGCAGTGCGAACGCCGCGCGGTAGCGAGCGGCGCTTTCCTCGGCTGTGCCGATCGATTTGATATATCCGATCACCGCCCTGCCCGCGGAGGTCACTGCGCTGCGCTCTGGCCCGCGATAGGAAATCAACGCGCCGGCCATGTGAACCGCCCACGCAAATGTGCCACCGCCGAGCACCAACACTGCTGCACCAACCGGCCCGATGTGTGCGGCTGGCATCGCTGTGCCCGCCGCACACGCAAGCGTGAACATGTACGCACCCGGCGGGCCAATCTGCAGCGCGTTGCTCAGCCACGTCGCGATCATCGCCAGCGCTGCGACTGCGACGACCACAGCCCAACTGATTGGCGCAACCCAAATTCCAACGCCCACACTGAGCGCGAACGCCGACACGATTACCGCGAGCTGTAATGCGCGACTGAAATAAGGACGACCGCTGCCATACAGCGCGGTGAATCCGCCGATCGAAGCCATCAGCCCCGCCGACGTATCCCCCGCCAGCCACCCCGTCAGAATTGGCGCTCCCATGCACACCGCCGCCCGCAACGAAAACCACGCCCGCCCCGCAGGTGCCGGCCGCAGTTCGAACAGGCCCCGAAGAATGTGCTTGGCGGGAGACGGCGGCCGTGAAGGCAAATCACGCATGCAGGCGAGTATGAACGCCTCCGACCGTACCGTGAATGTCGCGATTGTCGGGCTCGCCGCACGGCGAGCGACGCTCACCTAACCAAACAAATCCGACTGCCCGCCCTCTTCGCCCCGCGGCTTGATCAAGTCCGGGCCGTCGTTGCGGTTGCTGTTGACCCGGTTGCTGACGGGGTAAGCGAACATCAAGCCGGAAGGAAATTGTTTGAGCGTGGCGAATGCTTCGGCAGGAGTGCCGGTGAGCCAGGCTTCGTGATCTTCCTGGGCGAGGATCGCGGGCATGCGGCGCTCTTCGGGGGCGAGCAGCACGCGCTTGCCGGCGGTCTTTTTGGAATTGTGAATATCCGCCAGCAGCTCGTTCGCGGGCATGGTGATGACGGTGCAGGACTCGATCACTTCGCCAGATTCTGTGACGGTGCGATCCCACAGGCCGGCGAGGAAGAACGGATCCTGATCGACGACGGTGATGTAGTAAGGCACGGCGACCTGCCAGTCTGGCGGTTGCGCCTGCCACTCATAGAAACCGGACAGCGCCACCAGGCATCGCTGCCCTCGCTGCCACGCATCTCGAAAAGACGAATTGGTCCGCAGCGTCTCGATGCGCGCGTTGATCGTGTTGCCCATGGGTTTGCCGCGGGCCCAGTGCGGGATCAATCCCCAGCGCAGATGCGTGCCTTCCCGCTGCCCATCCAATTCGCGCACCACCCGCACGACCGGCACAGGATCGGTCGGCGACACGTTGTAGCGGATGCCGAACAGACCTTGCGAGCGAAAGCGCGACGACCAGCTGCGACGCTGGATTTCCACCGCACGTTCGATCGCGGCTTCTTCGGGAGAGACATAGCGACCACACATGCACGCATCCTAGCGTCGCGACGGCTTGGCCGTTAGCACTTTTCTGCAGCGTCGCACTGGCACCGAATGGCCACACTGCGCCGTTCGATACTAAGATGGCGGATCATGAAGAGAATTGTCTACGTGCTGGTTCAGTGCGCGCTGCTGGGCAGCTTCCTGTCGCTGGCCGCGTGCCAGACGACGCCGGCGAAGCCGCCGCTGCGGCCGGTGGCGAAAGTGGATCTGCCACGCTTCATGGGCAATTGGTATGTCATCGCGCACATCCCGACCTTCCGCGAGAAAGGTGCGTACAACGCCGTCGAGTCGTATCGGCTGCGATCCGACGGCACCATCATGACGACGTTCACGTTCAATCAGGATGCGCCAGACGGGCCGCGCAAGACATACCAACCCAGGGGCTTCGTGCGTGACCCTGGTAGCAACGCCGAGTGGGGCATGCGATTCATCTGGCCGATGGAGACCAACTACGTCATCGTCCATCTCGATCAGCAGTATCAACAAACCATCATCGCCCGCGAGCAACGGGACTATGTATGGATCATGGCGCGCACGCCGCACATTCCGCCTGCGGAGTTCGACGCGCTGTCCGAGAGAGTACGCGCGATGGGCTACGACATGACCCTCCTGCGACGCGTGCCACAAACAGACTCAACCTTGACCGGGAGCTTTCCATGATCAACGTCGGCTACATCGTCGGCAGCCTGCGCAAAGGCGCGTACACCCGCATGCTCTCGCGTGCGCTCCCCGACATCGCGCCGTCGTCGTTCAAGCTCACCGAGATCGGCATCGGCGAACTGCCGCTGTACAACCAGGATTTGGAAACGGACACGCCGCCGCCCGCGTGGACCACGTTTCGCAATCAAGTGAAGAGCAGCGACGCCCTCCTATTCATTACGCCCGAATACAACCGCGGCATGCCCGCTGCCGTGAAGAATGCCATCGATGTCGGCTCGCGCCCGCCGAAGCAAGGCGTCTGGCGCGGCAAACCTGCTGCGGTGATATCGCTGACTCCCGGCAGGCTCGGCGCGATGGCCGCGCATCAGCAGCTGCGCTTGTCGCTGTCCGTCAGCGGCGTCCCCGTCATGCCCGCGCCGGAAATCTACCTGGGCGAGGCGGCCAAGCTGTTCGACAGCAACGGCAAGCTCGTGAGCGAAGACACGATCAAGCTGCTCACCTCCATGCTCAGCGACTTCGAGACCTGGATCGGTCGCTTCAAGTAGCGGCGTCGATCAGGGCAGATCGCGAGCCATTGTCGATGAGAATGATTCGCGTTAGGCTTGGTTCCCTCCTGGCACCAAGCGACAGCAATGATCAGTACCATCGCGGCCTACGCGCTCGGCATCGCGGGCGTCGGCTGCTTGTACGGCTCGTGGAAAGATCGGCTGGCCGCGCAACTGCGGCCGACGCTGCTCGGCTGGCTGCTGCTGATCGGCTCCGGTTACCTGGCGATCCAAGCCAGCGGCGCCGAATTCGGCACCACGGTGATCTTCACTGCGCCGGCGCTGGTCGCCTGGTTGCTGGTCGCCGTCAATCTGGAACTGCGTCAGAGCAAGGTCCGTAAGCGCAAAGTCGCCGAGCCAACGGAGCAGGTCGAGACCGACGGCACGCGCAGCCTGTCGCGTCATCTGTTGTTGTTTGTAATGACGGTGCCAGTGAGCGCAGCCGCCGCGGTTTTTGTCAGCGTCGCACTCGCACGAGCCCTGCCCTTCAGCTATCTGAGTCACATCGCCTTCGCCGTGTTGTTCATGCCGTTCGTGTGGGGATGCGCGGCGTACTGGGTGATTGCCGACAGCAAGCCCGCGCGCCCGGCGATCACCATCATCGTGCTGGGGCTGATCGGCGTGGCCACCGCGGGGCTGAAATGAACCTCATTCCTTCCGCGAGCCTGGTCAAACAATCGCTGTCGAGCCATTCGTGGCTCGGCCTGATGGTCGGCGCGTTGATGTATCTGGTGTGCCTGTCCGGCACGCTGGCGGTGTTCTATCCGGAATTGGAGCGCTGGGAACAGCCGCAGATCCAGGAAGTGCAGGACTACGACCCGGCAGCGCTGGAGCGTGCGTACCACGAGCTCGTCGCGAGTGGCGTCGAAGTCACGGAGCACATGTACATCAGTCTGCCGTCGCCCGAGGCGCCGCGCGCCAGCATTTCGAGCGAGCAGGAAGGCTGGTTCATCAATCCCGACGGCTCACGCGGCGAGCGAGTGAACCATGACTGGACCCACCTGCTGATCAATCTGCATTTGTATCTGCACCTGCCGGAAAGCTTCGGCATGTACATCGTGAGCGCGCTCGGTGCAATTCTGTGCGGCCTGATCGTCTCCGGGCTGATCGCGCATCCCCGCATCTTCAAGGATGCGTTCGTGCTTCGCCTCGGTGGCTCCAAACGTCTGGAGCAGGCGGACATTCACAATCGGCTCAGCGTGTGGAGCTCACCATTCCAGTTGATGATTGCAATCACTGGCGCGTACTTTGGATTCGCGCAGATGATGGCGCTGGTGTTCGCGGGCATCTACACGAATGGCGACACCCTCAAGCTGTTCGAGCAAGTGTATGGCGAGGAGCCGAAGCTGGAGCAGACACTCACTCCGATCGCGCTCAGCAAGGCGATCCAGCAGACGCGTGCGATGGCGCCGGGCACGACACCGCTGTATGTCACCATCGAAGAGGCCGGCAAGCCCGATCAATTCATGCTGGTCGGCACCCAGCTGCCGGATCGATTGATCTACGTCGAGCAGTATCGCTTCGACACCGCCGGCAACTTCATCGACAAGATCGGCTACTCGGACGGCCCGCCGGGCCGCCAGATCGTCTTCTCGACGTATCGCATCCACTTCGGCCATTTCGGCGGCTTCGGCGTCAAGGTGCTTTATTTCATTCTTGGGCTGGCGATGTCGGTCGTATCGGTCACCGGTTTCAACATCTGGTTGGCCAAGCGCAAGCGACGTGACTTTCTGAACACCGCGTGGGCAGGGCTCGTGTGGGGCACGGTGCCGGCACTCGCACTGTCGGCCATCGCGCTGGTGTTGCTCGGCATTCCAGGCACGCTCGTGTTCTGGATTGTCATTGCGATCGCGGGCGCCGTCGCGCATCGCTGGAAGGATGAAACATTGGCGAAGCGCCGGCTGCAGATCGCGGGCGCAGTTACGATTGCCGCGCTGGTCGTGGGTTACATCGTGAAGTTCGGTAGTGCCGCGTTCACGCCGATCCCACTCGGCGTGAACGCAAGCATGCTGGTGGCCGCAGCAACGCTGCTGATGATGGGAATGAAACGCACCGCGCCCGCGCTTACTTCTCTTCGGGAGCCTGATCCGGCAGCGGCGGAATGACCTGCCCGGGATACCAGAACTTCAGGTGGCAACCTTCGCACACCTGATCCATGGTTTCGCCGGCGTCCATGATCCCTTGCGGGCTGCGCTCTTCGGCGGCCTTCAGGAACTGCACGCCGACATCGTGCAGCGCCTGCCCGAAGCCGACGAACGCCGCGCGATCCGCTGCGATGGCTTGCTCCGACTCGGTGGCCGTGAGATTGCCCGGTGTGCCGTGGTCCTCGAGTTGCTTGCCTTCACGTGCGACATGCCGCCCGTCGAGTAGCAGCAAGTTCGCAGACTCGGCCAGGATGAGCGCCTGCCTGCGCACCTCCGCCCATTCCTCATCCGTGCGCGGCTGCTTCTCTTCAACACCTTCGGCCGTTTCCGTCGTGCTGACCGATTCCCACAGGAAATCCGCGGCCGGATCGATCATGTCCTTCATGATGTCCTGAATGCCGGCGGTCAGTTTGATCGGGCTCGGCGCGGGCGGGGCGGCCACCGGCTGGGTCTTGCTACACGCTGTAAGTGCGCCAGCTACCGCAAGCGCCACGAGAACCCTAGCCACCCGCGGTGAATTGATCATCCGGCCACCCTGGTTGTTGGAATACGGGCCGTCACTGTACCCGCGGCTCTGGCGGCCTTCATAAAATTAGAGTCAAGATGGTCTGCAGATTGGAATGTGACCGCCTGCTAACCGGAGCAATGCGCCGTCATGACCTTCTTCGAGACTTTGCTGATGCTCCTGTTCGTCGCCATCCTGCTGTTGCAGGTGACCCGACGCTTCGCCATCCCCTACCCGACCATGCTGGCGGCCGCTGGCGTCATCATCGCGATGCTGCCGTGGGCGCCCCATATCGTCATTCAGCCCGAGCTCGCGCTGGCGCTGTTCATCGCGCCGGCCTTGCTCGATTCTGCGTTCGACTTGCCACCGCGGGAGTTGCGACGGCATTGGCGACCACTGGTTGCGCTGGCGGGAATCGCGGTGATTCTGACGACCGCAGCAGTCGCGTGGACTGCCGTTGCACTCCATGGATTTCCGCTCGCTGCCGCGGTCGCCTTGGGCGCCATCGTCGCTCCGCCCGATGCACAGGCTGCTGCAGCCATGCTTGCGCGAGCAGAAATTCCTCGTCGCATGGTCAGCGTGTTGAAAGGCGAAAGCCTGCTCAATGACGCTGTTGCGCTGTTGATCTTCGCGGCGGCCGTCAGCATCGCCACTTCGAACAAGCCCGCGACCCACTTGATTCCCGAACTGGCTTTCGCGGTGCCCGGCGGAGTGCTGTTGGGGATCGCGATCGGCACGACGCTGGCGTGGATGATGCGCTGGATGTATGGAACGTTGAGCGCAACGCTGTTGGGCTTCATTGCCACCTTCGGCGCGTGGATCGTCGCCGAACGGATGCACCTGTCGGCCATCCTTTGCGTGGTCGCGTTCGGAATGACGATCGCCCACATCCTGCCTGCGCGCACGCCGCCTCGCGAACGGGTGCATACCTACGCGGTGTGGGAAGCCATCGTGTTTCTATTGAATGTGCTGGCGTTCCTGCTGATGGGCCTGCAAGCCAGCGGGATCATCCGGCGGTTGAACCCGGCCGAGATCTGGGAGGCGTGCGGGTTCGCGGCCACGGTGTTCGGCGTCGTCGTGCTAGTGAGATTCGCCTGGGTGATGCTGTACATGCGAACGTATGCATTCGTGGCAGCGAAGCGTGGCAGGAAAAGCGCGAGCAACAGCTGGGCGCACGCCGTGCTCGTCTCGTGGTGTGGCATGCGAGGGCTTGTGACATTAGCAACGGCGATGTCCCTGCCAAGCACGTTTCCGCAGCGCGACCTGATCGTGCTGAGCGCCTTCGCGGTCGTGCTCGGCACATTGGTCGTGCAAGGGTTGACGTTGCGGCCGCTGATCCGTCTGTTGTCATTTCCGCCGGATCGCTCCTTCGCGAAGCAGATCGCGGCGGCTCGCCTGCAGTTGCTGGATGCCGCCGTCAGCAGCATGGCGAATCGCGACGACCCGGCAGCGATTCGATTGCGCGATACCTACGAAGAGGAAAGACGAATCACCGAAGCCGGCGATCATCCGCTCGATGTGAGCGAGTTCGACGCCTTGCGCCGTGAGAACATCGCAACCAAGCGCAACAAGCTTGCCGAGCTCCGCAGCGAGGGCGCCATCGACGACGATGTCTTTCACGCCCTGGAACAGGAGCTCGACTGGGCCGAGCTCGCTGCCTCACCGCCCCAAAGCGTGGAGCTGGTGGAAAGTTAATCCGCTTTCTTCGACTCAGGCGACGGCGCCGCCGCTGGACGCGACCGTTCTGTCTCGGCTTGTTTGCGAGAACGCCGACGAGTAACGACGAAAGCGGTCAGTCCACCGGCCGAGCCAGCTCCAGCAGCAATCCATGCTGCCGCGGCAAAACATGCGGGGCACATCAGGCAGTCTCCTGGTCACGAAGATCGTGGGTGACGCTCGCCTCGACCGGGTCGGCGCCGTATCGATCGTGATGCCGGACCCAAGCCATCGGGAACTCGAGAGCGCCTTCGTCGCGACCCTTCGGCGCCAGGTCCAGGAAGTTGTACGTGTTCGCCAACATCTCACAGCCGCGGGCGTAGCTCGAATACGTATGAAAGACGTTTCCGGCTGGGTCCTTGTAGAAAACGCTGATGCCGTGAGTCTCCTCGGCCGGATACTCGAGCAACTCGTAGTTGTAATAGGCCGTGTTGTTGGAAATGTCTTGCGGCGTATGCGACGCCTGGAAGTCATAGTTGAAATCGGTGCCGTGCGAAGACACCCAATCGAACTGCCAGCCCATGCGCCGCCTGAACGGGGCGATCTGCGAGTACGGTGCGCGCGACACAGCCATCACTTTCACGTCGCGCTGTTGCAGATGGACGAGCGCGCCGTCGATGTGGTCGGCAAGGAATGAGCAGCTCGGACATCCCGCCGGCCAGTCTGGTCCCAGCATGAAATGGTATGTCATCAACTGACTGCTGCCGTCGAACAGATCGGCCAGCGTCCGGCGTCCGTGCGGGCCTTCGAACACATACGGCTTGTCGATGCGTACCCAGGGAAGCTCGCGCCGGGCGGCGCTGAGCTCATCTCGCAAGCGGGTCAATTCCTTCTCTTTCTGCAGGAGCTGCTTGCGGGCGGCCAGCCACTCGTCTCGGGACACGATTGGGTTATTCTTCATCGCCTTGCTCCGCCACTTGGGTTGATGAGCCTAGGACGAACGGCGAGCAGCGCTTCCGACACGCATCAGCACTTTTGCCCGGTCATGATCCATACCGTCGGCCATTCCAACCATCCCATCGCGCACTTCCTGAAGCTGCTGCAGGGCCAGGGCGTGACCCTGCTGGCCGACGTGCGATCAACGCCTTACAGCCGGTTCAACCCGCAGTACCGGCGCGACGCGCTGCTCGAAGAGCTTTCACGGCAGGGCATCGAATATCTGTTCCTCGGGGAGGAACTGGGCGCCCGGAGCAAGGATCCGTCGTGCTACGAGCAAGGGCGCGTGAGCTATCGAAGGCTCGCGGCGACGGAACTTTTCCGACAAGGCATTGATCGCCTGCTGGCGGCCGCGAAGTCACATACGGTCGCCATCATGTGCGCGGAAAAGGATCCACTTGATTGTCATCGCACCATTCTGGTCGCGCGGGAGTTGGTGAAGCGCGGCGAGGACGTGGCGCACATTCTGGCGAACGGCGCGGTGGAGTCGCACGATCAAGCCATGCAACGCCTGCGCGAGAAGTTGAAGATCGAGCCGACGGATCTATTTGGCGGCGATACGAACGAACAAGCGTACGAGGTGCGCGGCCAGCAGATCGCGTATGTCGATCCGAAGGCGGCGCGCGCCTCGAAATAGTCAGTGCGCCTGCCGCTTCTTGCCTTCGGCGGCCAGCTTGTCCAAATGAGTCCGAATGTGCGCCGCTTCAGCGGCCGTGTTCGCCAGCGAAATCGCTTTATCGAACGCCACGCGCGCCTCGTCGTTCCGATTCAGCTGCATCAGCAAGCCGCCGCGCAGTCCATGGAAATGAAAGTAGCTCGACAGCGCCGACTCGAGCGGCTCGACCATGGCCAACGCCGCCTCCGGCCCCTCGCACTTCATGACGGCAACTGCACGATTCAACGTCACGACTGGCGATGGCTGGATCGTTTCCAGCAATGCGTACAGCCGATCGATCTCGTTCCAATTGGTGTCTTCCGAGCGCGGCGCACGCGCGTGAACCGCCGCAATCGCCGCCTGAATCTGATACGGCCCGGGCTGCTGCAAGCGAACCGCTTTATCCAGCAGTGCAAACGCCTCGGCGATCAACTCGCGCCGCCACAAGCGACGGTCCTGATCGTCCATCAAGACAATGTTCTGCTCTGCATCGAGCCGCGCCGGGGCGCGCGCGTGCTGCAACAACAGCAGCGCGTTCAGCCCCAGAATCTCCGGATCGCCACGAAACAAACGCAGCAGCAGCCGGGACAGACGAATCGCCTCCTCGCACAGCGGCTCGCGAATGTGCAGCTCGCCACCGCTCGCCGAATAGCCTTCGTTGAACAGTAGATAGATCATCGCGGCGACGGTGGACAACCGCTCGGCCCGCTCCACCGCTCCCGGCGTCTCGAACGGCACGTCGGCTTGGGAGATCCGTCGCTTCGCGCGAGTAATGCGTTGCTCCATCGCAGCTTCGCCCACCAGGAAGGCGCGTGCGATTTCCGGCACCGACAAGCCCGAGACGATGCGCAAAGCCAGCGCGATCTGCTGAGTCGCAGGCAAGTCCGGATGGCAGCACACGAACAACAGCCTGAGCACGTCGTCGCGATAGTCTTCGCTGTCGAGCCGGTCGGCCATGGCAGTCTCGGCGTCGCCTGTATCGGAAAGCACTTCCTCATCGGGCAACGCCTGCTGTTTGCTGCGCTTACGCGCCTCGTCGAGCGCGAAATTGCGCCCGACCAGAATCAGCCAGGCCGCCGGATCCCGGGGTGGACCGTTGACCGGCCACTTCTGCAAGGCGCGCAGGCACGCTTCCTGAAACGCCTCTTCGGCGGTCTCGAGATTGCGGAAGTAGCGCAGCAGCGCGGCGACCGCCTGGGGCCGCGCGCCGGTGATCGCTGCATCGATCCAACTCAGGTCGCTCACGCGTCACTCACTTACCAGCAGCGCTCTTCAGCACCCCTGGCTCGAAGAATTGCACCGGGCGAATTTCCATGCAGCCGGGCTCGTGCACGAGCTCACGCGCGGCGGCGATGACTTCGTCCAGCGTGTCGCAATCGAACAGGTAGAAACCGAGCATTTGCTCCTTGGTCTCGGCGAAAGGCCCGTCGAGCACCATCTTCTCGCGGCCGCTACGCACCGACGTGGCCGTGGTGGTCGGCATGAGGCGCGCGACCGGGCCGAGCTTGCCCTTGGCGGCAAATTTGGCGAGCACTCCCTGATGGTGCGCCATCACCGCGTCGTCCTTTTCCTTCGACCACGCGCCGACGACCGCTTCGGAGTTGTAACAGATGACCGCATACAGCATGACTTGCTCCTCTATGAATCAAGGACGAAGCAGTATGACGGATTCCGACAGTGCCCCGATCGGGCGGGGCGCGGGGCAGCTCCGGTCAACGATCAGTCGCAGGCAACCGCAGCCAGAACCAGGGGCAACTCGTTGATCTTGGAGACGACGATGCGAAAGCCGTCGGCGGCCAGCTCGGCCGGATCGAGCTCGATCTGAATCTGCAGGTATTCGTCGCCGAGCCGTTCGCTCGCGACCGTGCGCGGGATGAGGTTACGCGCCTGGAAGAATTGCAGGACGCGAACCAGTGCACCTGGATCCGCTTCCACCACCGCTTTGAGCCGCAGAGCTGCAGCATTGCCGACTTGCATGATTGAACGCCTCTGAGTCACCGGAATTCACAATTCGCATCGACACCCCGGCATCCGCGGATGCCGGGCGGCGAATTTGAATCCCGATGATTCGGTGGGCGGTCATATGGCGTGCAATATAGCCCAGCTGGCCGAGCGCCGGCTATGCCTTGCCCTTCTCCGGCAGCGCCACTGTGAACTCCAGCACCTCGTGGCCGTCTTCCTTGTCCAGGTTCATCTGCACGGCGTCCGGATCGACATTGACGTACTTGCGGATGACTTCGAGCAGCTCACGCCGCAGGGTCGGCAAGTAGTCCGGACCGCCCAGCGCAGTACGCTCCTGGGCAACGATGATGCGCAACCGCTCTTTCGCCACGTTGGCAGTCGGCGGGGAGGAGCGGCGAAAGAATGCGAGCAATCCCATTCTCAACCTCCGAACATGCGGGCCAGGAAGCCCTTCTTGGGTTCTTCGAGGAACCGCAACGGCAGGGTGTCGCCCAGCAGGCGCGCGACCGCGTCCTCATAGGCCTTCGACACGTCGCTCTGCTCGTTGAGGATCACTGGCGTACCGGCGTTGGACGCCGACAGCACGTCCGGCGACTCGGGAATCACCCCGATGACGTCCAGGCCGAGGATCTCCTTCACGTCGGCGACGCTCATCATCTCGCCGGTGGCGACCCGGCGCGGGCTGTAGCGGGTCAGCAGCAGATGTTCCTTGATCTTCTCCTCGCCCTTCTCGGCACGCTGCGTCTTGCTGGACAGCAGGCCGAGGATGCGATCGGAATCGCGCACCGAGGAAACTTCCGGATTCACGACCACGACGGCGCGGTCGGCGTAGTACATCGCCAGGTGCGCGCCCTTTTCGATGCCGGCAGGCGAGTCGCAGATGATGTAGTCGAAGCCGTCTTCGATCATCTCATCGAACACCTTGCGCACGCCTTCGAGCGACAGCGCGTCTTTGTCGCGCGTCTGCGAGGCAGCCAGCACGAACAGGGTCTCGATGCGCTTGTCCTTGATCAACGCCTGCTTGAGCGTGCAGTCGCCCTGGATGACGTTGACGAAATCGTAAACGACGCGGCGCTCGCAGCCCATGATGAGGTCGAGGTTGCGCAGACCGATATCGAAGTCGATCACGGCGACGCGCTTGCCCCGGCGTGCCAGGCCGCAAGCGACGCTGGCGGACGTGGTCGTCTTGCCGACACCCCCCTTGCCGGAAGTTACAACGATGATTTCAGTCAAAGTGGGAGTCTCCTTGCGGAAGTTTATGATTCTGGAATTCGAGAGTAAGGACTGGGCGGGCCTGCACTTCAGCCACCGATCCGGGCGAAGCGCAGATCGTCGCCATCCAGCCAGGCTTGCACGGGCTTGCCGGCCAGCTCGGGCGGCAAGGTCTCGAACACCCGGAACACGCCGGCGATGGAAATCAGCTCGGCATGAAATTCCTGGCAGAACACGCGCGCAGTGACTTCGCCCCGGGCCCCGGCCACGGCGCGACCGCGCAGCGTTCCATAGATATGTACGCAACCATCGGCGATCACTTCGGCGCCGGCGCCCACCGTCGAGGTGACCACCAGATCCGAATTGCGCGCATAAACGCGCTGCCCGGAACGGACCGGCTGATGCTGCATCAATGAAGGCGGATGCAACACCGGCGGCTCGCTGGGCGGCGGCGCGGCCTTGGGCGCCTCTTTGACTACCGGCTGCACCGGCGAAGCCTTGCCCTGCACGCGAAATTGCGTGAGCACCGGAACATCGAGCGCACGAGCCAGCGTGTCGACGGCCTGGGTTCCATGCGCCAATCCGACCGTGAGCATGCCGGCACGCCGCACAGCATCGAACACAGCGCGCATGTCACTCGTCGTGGGCTCTTTTTCCAGTGCGCTCAGGTCCAGGCACACCGCGGTCCGCTCGAAAAACTGCGGCGCCGAGGCCACGCGACCGGTCAACTCATCGAGAATGACCCCGGCGTCGGTAGTGCGAATACGCACCTGCGCCAGACCGACCTGGCCAAAACGGATTTCGACGGCTGGTTCTTGCACAGCTTCGAGAGGTTTATTCATCGCTGGTTTTCGCACAGGCCAGAGGGACTTTGCCGAGGCGAAGTGTAGCGGATGCTGCGCTCTCTGCGTGCGTAGATGCAAACTGTCGTGCGGCATCGACAGCGGTTTTTCATAGCGCCAGGGAACGATGGACGACCCCGGTTCGTCATTCCACGAGTTGGCGGGCGGCGCCCGCCACGAAATTGTTTGGCGAGGGCTCCCATGGCAACGACGCCACTACTATGGACGGGAGGATGGGACTCCACCTTCCGGTTGCTGACTCTGCTGCTGCGTGAGCAGCGCCAGGTGCAGCCTTACTACATCGTCGACAGCTTGCACTATCGGCCGGCCGTGCCTGCCGAGCGCGAAGCGATGCGGCTGATCCGCCAGGCGCTGCTGAAACGCCGGCCCGAGGCGGCTGTCAGGTTGGCCGACACCGTCGAATGCCGACTCGCCGATATCGACGCCGATCGCGAGACCCAGCATTACTACGAACGTTGCCTCGCCATCGGCTTCATCGGCGGTCAGTACGAATGGCTGGCGCGCTACTGCCGCCAGCACGACATCGACGGCATGGAGCTGTCCATTCACCGGGACGACAAAGCCCGCGAGCTGCTCGTTGAGCTGATCGGCCCGAGCCGCGATCGACTCGCCCCACGGTTCGCCGGCGATTGCCGCTACGAGTTGTTCAAATCGTTTCGCTTCCCGCTCTTCGACACGACCAAGCGCCAGATGCAGTCCGAGGCGCGCGCCGGCGGCTTCGACGAACTCATGAAGCTCACCTGGTTCTGTCACCGCCCGCGCCGCGGCCAACCGTGCGGCACCTGCAATCCGTGCATCTACACCATCGAGGAAGGCCTCGGTGAACGGGTGCCGCCGAGCGGACGGTTGCGATATCACCTGCGCGTCGCGCCCCGGCTTCGGCATTGGCTGACGCGTCATCCCGATCTGTACATGCGCGTGCGCTCGCTGTATCGCCGATTGCGATCTTCCTCCGTAGCGCCTCCTCGCACCTCCGCAACCTGAGGAGCCGCTTAAGTTCCTGACAGCGGGTGGCGGGTTTTCCGAGTAGGTTGGCTCCGAACATGAACTTCAGGAGATCTCGCGCCATGTCCGCCACCCAAAAAGATAAAGCCGCCGCATTCCGAGCGCTGCACGACCAACCTCGCCCGTTTGTTATCGCCAACGCGTGGGACGCCGGTTCTGCGATGCTGTTTGCAGGGATGGGTTTTCCGGCAATCGCGACCTCGAGCGCGGCCTTCGCCAATACGCTGGGCCGACAAGACGGCAAAATCAGCCGCGACGAAGCGCTTGCGCACGCGAAAGCGCTGGTTGAAGCGGTGGATGTGCCAGTGTCGGCCGATCTCGAGAACGGGTTTGGACACGCACCGAGCTTCGTCGCCGAAACAATCCGCCTCGCGGCCCAGACGGGCCTGGCGGGCGGCTCGATCGAAGACCACACCGGCGAGGCGACCAAACCGATTTATGACTTCGAGCAGGCGGTCGAGCGTGTGACTGCAGCGGTGGAGGCAGTTAAATCATTGGGCACGCCGTTCATCCTCACCGCCCGCTGCGAAAACTTTCTGCACGGCCATCCAGACCTGGACGACACGATCCAACGATTGCAGGCGTTCGAGAAGGCGGGCGCGGATGTGTTGTTCGCGCCAGGGCTGCCGGATTTGAAGGCGGTGCGGGCTGTTTGTTCCTCGTTATCCAAACCCGTGAACTTCATGGTTGGAATTCCGGGGCGGTCGTTCAGCGTGCCGGAGCTGCAAGAGGCTGGCGTGCGAAGGATTAGCTTAGCGACGTCGTTGCATCGGGCGGCGATGAGTGGGGCTTATCACGCCGCGCGTGAGGTTCTTGAGAAAGGAACGTTTGAGTTTCTGAATGGACTGGTGAGCCCGAAGGAACTGGGCAAGCACTTGCGCGGATAAGAGTCAGAAGTTTTGCGAGCGGTGGAGTCGGGGGATTGCAGCCGACTCTGTCGCCGTGCCGCGTATTCCGTGATCGGGGAACCCAGCAGTCGCAGGGGCGACGTGGGCAGCTTTGACCTATTGGATGGCTGTATATACGCTCCGCCTATGCGTTTCACGTGGGATGAAACCTGGAAGGCTCATGGCTTCGACTTTGTCGACACGCCACGAGTGTTCGAGGGACCTACCTTCACGTTTGAAGACGATCGGTTCGACTACGGGGAACAGCGCTTGGTATCGCTCGGATTTCTCGGCGGCATCGCCGTTTCGATCGTTCACACCGAGACTACCGAACGTATTCACGTCATCTCTTTTCGCCGAGCAACCCGCAATGAAGAAGCGATCCTCTTCAAAAGCATCCAAGACCGACTGGAAGCGCGTGCGCGCTATGAAACAGAAGGGCATCAGCATCTCCGGGGAGCATCCGGAGGCCGACATGCAGCATATCGTTCGCGGCATTGTTCGTCGCGGACTGCAGCCAGTGTCACCAAAAGCGTCCATCGCCCTGCGGGTAGATGCGGATGTCCTCGCCTGGTTCAAGGCGCAAGGCCCCGGTTATCAAACCCGCATCAATGCCGTGTTGCGGGCATTCAAGGATGCCTCGCTCCAACCAACGCCAATATCGTTGGTGACTCCGATGAAGAAGCGCTACGATTTCTCGAAATCCGTAAAGAATCCGTACCTGCGCAAGCCTAAGAAGCAACGACGGAGTTCGTACGTCGCGCACTGAAAAGCGACATTGAAGGAAAGCTGCCATGCTGGGCAAACCACGCGCGTTCGTTCATTTCTTCGTTTTCGTGGCCATCCTCGGCCTCATATTGGCGATTGGATCGCGCACGCTCAATTCTGCAATTGCATTCATTGGCCTCGGGTTCTTCTTGGTTGGCTCTATCGTTGCAGTCCGCAGAATCTGGAAGGAACGCGGCAATCAACCAGCGAATACATTCCCATCCCAGATATCTGTACTGCCGAAGAAGTGGCAGAAATGGGTTCTCGGAGAAGACGACGACGGCAAGGGCTAGGGCTCACCCATCTTCACGAGAGCAGTCATAGCATTCGTCGCGCTGCCAGGCATCGTTGCGTATCTGGTGCCCGGCGCATGGATGTGGCTCACGGATCGAGCGCTCCACTGGCCGTATGGCCTCGCACTGATCGCACTCGGCACCTTCGGTCTGCTGTGGTGTGTCCGAGACTTCTACGTATCAGGCAAAGGTACGCTCGCCCCGTGGGCACCTCCGCAATCGCTAGTGATCGTCGGCCTGTACCGCTACAGCCGCAATCCCATGTATGTGTGCGTGTTCACTGTCCTGGTGGGCTGGTCTATTTCGTTCAGTTCGATTGGCTTATTAGCCTACGCACTCGCGATCGGGGTCGCCTTCCACCTGCGCGTGGTGCTCGGCGAGGAACCTTGGCTGGCGCGCACGCACGGCGTCGCCTGGCAGCAGTACACTCGACAAGTCAGACGTTGGCTCTAAGGCAGCTGGCGGCGTTGGAAGGCATTCCCATGGAAATGTCATGAAGACATCCAAATTTGAAAAGCTGGAGCTAGAACTGGCGGCCGAAGAGGAGAAGCTCAAGCAGCACCTTCTGCGCGTTCTGCCGGAGGCCGCTGAGAGCGGATCTAATGTTTTCACGAACACGGAGTTCAACCCATCAAATCTGCCATCTCATCTTTTCGGCTCGGACGCTGAGATTCTGCTCAATGGTGCTCGGGAGTGCCTCAGACTGCGACGGGCTGTTGGATTGGACTCAAAAGGATCGGTTGGCGCCATCTTCCTGGAAGCTTGCCAAGAGCATGCGAGCAGAGATCCGCAGGCTCGCGGTCCCAGGAAGTTGGCCTCGTCGGTGCTTCGAGCGCTAGGCGATGGCACATAACAAACCGCTGCTACAGGCTCACACCGGAATGCGCAGCGCCATACGAGAGGAAGTTGCCTCCATAGAACCGTTCGACGCGCTGGAGCGCGCGCATTGCGAAGATGCGCTTGCCTGGATCGACTCCGGCGTCGAGCTGTGCCGAACTCAGAAGCCGGCGACACCGCCGAAGCACCTGATCTCGTACTTTGCACTGGTGGATCACGACTATGTGCTGCTCGTGGATCACAAGAATGCACGACTTTGGTTGCCAAGCGGTGGCCACGTTGAGCCGGGCGAACATCCGCGAGCCACTGTAGCTCGGGAGTTGCAGGAGGAGCTGGGACTCAGTCTTAGCGATGCTCCCGAGGCGCCGCTGATGCTGACTATTTCAGAAACCGTGGGCATTACCGCGGGCCACACCGATGTTTCGCTCTGGTACGTGATCCATGCCGATCGTCGCCTTGCACTGGAATTCGATCGGGAAGAATTCCACTCCGTGCGGTGGTTTCATTTCAATGAAGCACCACTGCCCCGGAGCGACCCTCATCTGGGGCGGTTCTTGGGGAAGCTGGCTCTAGTCAGTCGATCACCTCGAGTGCGTGCGACAACGCGCGTTCCGGGTTAACGACGGCGTTGAGCGCCGGGGAACGCAGAAAATGCACAAGGCAAGCGCCTATCAAGTTCTGTCGCGGGAGCTCGAGCGGTGGACATCGATCCCTCATGGTGAGCTCGCGGCACTGGTAGGAAAACCCTCCGTAGTAAAGTACGCAACCATCAGCGGCGAAGAGATCGCAATCGAGATTACGCTGCACTGGCACGACCAAGACCGAACCGCAGTTCGGATCCTGGGAGTCGCGAATGGGCCGAGCCATTGGCGGCTGCAGCGACTCGAGGAATCAGTCGTGGTTGCTCTCGTCCGATGAGGGCGCACTATCAAGAAAGGCAGAAACCGTGATTCATCTAGACACCAAGCAGTACAACAAATCTCAAGCGGCCAGCGATCGGCTAATCTGTGAGCTGCTGGCACAAGAGATCGAGCGCGGGTTGCCTGAGGCAGAAAACAAGGTGTGGCACGCACATCCAGTGTGGTTCCTGGACGGCAATCCAATCGTTGGCTACAGCAAACTGAAAGACTGCGTGCGCTTGCTTTTCTGGAGCGGTCAGTCTTTCGCCACCCCTGGCCTGAAGCAGGAGGGTAAATTCAAGGCGGCAGAAGCTCGGTACACATCTGCCGATCAGGTTGCAACAGGCCCCTTGCGCAAATGGCTATCGGAGTCTCGTGAAATCCAGTGGGATTATAAGAATCTCGTTCGTCGCAAAGGCAAGTTGGAACGGTTGAAGTGAAGACGCGCGGCTGAAACCCAGCCCCGGCGGCGTGCCAGCCACCGAGGCCTCTTCCTGGGCAAACGTTCCGAGCCGAGCTGTTACTTCCCGCCCAACACCTTCTCCGTTTCCTCCGCCGACAGCGGCTGGCCCGGAGAGATGGTCGGGCTATCCACTCGTTTCTTGGCCGCCGGCGCGGACTGAGCCACGTTGGTCCCGCTCATATCGATGCGGCCGTTGAACACCGCCCCATCCACCAGCCCGACTCTGGGCGCGAAGATATTCCCAGAGACGCGTCCCGTTTCATGGACGACCACCGACTCGACGCCGTGCAGATCCCCTTCGACGCTGCCATCCACCACAACCACGCGCGCATAAATGTTTCCAACCACGGAACCGTCAGTTCCGATGGTCACGCTCTGCGTGTGGTTGATCGAGCCCTCGATCCGGCCCTGCAGAATGAAATCCTCTTCCGCGCTCAGCTCACCTTTGAACCGTAACGTCGGCCCGAGCACGGCAATCTTGCGATCCGGTGCGGCAGCGGCCTTCGACGGCGGCTCAACCGCGGGCGCCTGAGACTGAGATGACTGAGGAGACGTTTGAGACAGAGGCATGGACGACAAGGACGGCACACGCACCGTGTCCGTGGTCGGTTCCTGCTTTTGATCGAATCCGAAGCTGCGCATACGAGGCCTCCAAAATGATCTTTTCAAGGTTCGAACGGTCCTGACCCGACTGCCTTCGACACGGGTTACGTGCCCGTCTTACCTCGCACTTGCGCCGACTTCTTCACATCCATGTCGACTGCGCCGTTGAATTTCGAGCCTTCCACCAGACACACCGAGGGCGCATGAATGTTCCCTCGCAGGTTGCCGGAATCTTCCACATACACCGAGCGCTCGGCGTGTAGATCGCCTTCGACGGTGCCTTCGATCTTGATGGTCTGCGCGCTGATGCTGGCCTTGACCTTGCCTTCCTTGCCCACGGTCACGCGCTGGGTATGTTTGATCGTGCCTTCGATCTGACCCTGGATCAGCAAGTCCTCATCGGCCGAAAGCTCGCCCTTGAAACGCAACGTCGGCGGCAGGATGGACATCCGCTCGCCAGCTGTATCGTACGGATTGCTCATTGTTATCTCCTGGGGTTGCGAACTGCCGCACACTGTAGGCAGCAGCGCACATCCACAAAGAGAGTTGCATCACAGATTGATCGGCGTGGGACGCGGCGACGACGATATCACCGAACTGTCACCTTCCCTAAATTGTCACAATGTGCCTGCCCCAAGGGTGATCCCTGAATGTTTTGAACAACTGTAAAACGGAGCGTGGCTCGCCGCACCAGCCTGGAGCGTCAGTGGCGCATCTTTTTCAGCAGCTCATGCAATCGCCCTTGCATCATGCGCGCCATGGCTTCGTAGTAACGCGCAGCCTTCTCTGCATCGTTGTTACGTCGCACGGGCCGCTTTTTATGAGCGGAATCGCGACGGCGATTCCTCAATGCATAGATAACGTCCATGCCGATCTCCAGCGCGGCGTCGTTGCCGAGAATGCTGGCGACCATCGCGACGCCCGACTGCGTGAATGCGAGCGCGGGCCGACGGTCGAGCCGGCCGCGAGAGTAGCGTTGATCGAGCTTGAAGTACGCCGGCGATTTCAGGGCCCACAGCTTGCCACCGATGCGCTTATAAAAAATCGGCAGGCTGAGGCCAAGCAAGCGGGCAAGATCGGCGTCCTTGATCGCCTTGCAACCTTCCACGGTAATGACGAGAGACGCGATGGTGCTCGCGTCGACACGCCCTGGCTTGCGTGCGCGCGTCATGCGGCATTCCCGCCGCATGACACGGTCTCTAACGTGCGTTGCTTTGTTCGAGCACGTCGAGAATACGAATGATGAAGCGCTGCTGCGTCTTGCTCAGCGCCTGCAATCGCTCCGCGTGACGCATCGCCCGGGGCGACAAGCGCCCCTTCGGAATGCGCGGAGGCTTGGACAAGCCCGCCATTTCCTCGACCGAGACAGTAAACACTTTCGCGATCTTGGTCAGGATGAGCACCGACACCCGGCGCTCGCCGAGCTCGTAGGCAAAGACTGCCTGTTGTGATACCCCAATGGCGCGTGCCAGTTCCGCCTGGGTCATGCCCCTGGATTTGCGCAACATCGCGACGTGCGCCCCGAGAGCTTTGAAATATGCGCGGCTTTCGTGCTTGATCACAATCCCGAGCTTCCATCGTTGTTATTCCTGAAATATACAAATCCTGTTTTGGGATGACACATGAATCCATTGCGGTTGTCGAGTTCGGCTATTCAATTCGTTGACCGTGGAAAATGAATTTCTCGTTACTTTATGCGCAGCTTAGTTCCAATATTTGTTTCGCAGATTGCCACTGCTTGCCAGCACGTTGCGCCGTCAAAAGGTGCAGCTTTGCGCAAATCGCTTTCATCGCTACGGCGCAGAGTTTTTCACGGAACGGACTGATGTAGCGGCGACCATGTATGGCGTGCCGTGGCACGCGCACGGAGAGGCGATCCGCGGGTATTTCCGCGCCGCTTCACAGGGCCGGCCACCTCGTCGATACTTCACTCTTCGCGGCGAGGGGACACAACGTGAACGATTTGAGCTTCAGCGGGTTTCTGGTGCGGGTAGCACTGTCGTTGATACTCGTGCTGCTGACCTTCAACCCGAGCGGCTATTCGTATGTACACATGGTCGCTGACGGTTTTCCGAGCATCTCGCCGGTCGAAGCGGTGCTCGGCATCCTGCTGCTGATCGGCTGGATCGTATTTCTGGGCGCGACGCTGAAGTCCATCGGCCTGTTCGGGATGGTGCTGGCACTGGCACTGTGCGCCGCACTGATCTGGCTGGTCGCGTCGTGGGGCTGGGTGAGCCTGGACAACACCAACGCACTGACCTGGATCGGTCTGGTGGTGCTGGCGCTGATCATGGCCATCGGCATGGCCTGGGCCCATCTCTACCGTCGCTGGACCGGCCAGACGACGGTAGATGAGGTCAACGAAGGTCAGTAGTCATTCGGCGCTGTTAGCGGGCGCCGTCTTCCAGTAAACCGTGTATCGCTGGTAGTCCAGCTCGTGAAACGGCCGTAGCGTCACCTCCTGGCGAGGCTCGCCAGTCGTCAGCTTGAAGGCCAGCTCGTTGCCCGGCACCCGACGCAACCCGGCGGCCAGCTGTTGCGGATTTCCGGCCAGTGCCGGGACTGCGACCGATTCGGCTTTGAAATTCGCCTGCTGCTCCTTCGCATACGGCACCGTCGGCACCGCCGGCGCCGGCCCGAGATCGCCGGCAAGAACGACAGGCCCGTACACGAACGCGAACTGATCGCTGGATCCATGGAGGGGCTCGGTGCGCACCGAGGTCGGGACCGTCACCTCGAGCACATCGCCCTTCTTCCATCGCCTCTGCAGCGTCGCGTATGAACCGGGCTTCGCATCGACCGCGACCGCCTTGCCATTCAACTTCAGCGTAGCGTTGCCCGATGCCCAGGCGGGCACACGAACTCGCAGTGACAGCGGCCCGCGCGGCGCTTTAGCGACCGTCAACGAAGTTCGATTCTCGTTCGGGTACCGGGTGTTCTGCCGCAACTCCAGGCCGCGCTCCTGCCAGCGCAGCACCGACGGAATGAACAGGTTCACGTAAAGCGCATCAGGCGTGTGGAAATAGATTGCCGCGCCGTACTTGGTGTGATTCTCCATGCCGCTGCCCACGCAGCACCAGAACGACTCATGCGGCGTGCTGTAGGTCTTGAAGTGACCCGGCTTGAGCGACATGAAGTACGTGAACATGCCCTGCTTCGGCTCCTGTGAAGCCAGGATGTGGTTGTAAAGCGCGCGTTCCTCGAAGTCGGCGTACTCGACCTGTGGCTGCCAACCGAACAATCGCTCGGTGAGTCGGAGCATGTTGTAGGTATTGCAGGTCTCCGCCGTAGCGGCGCTCAAATGCTCCGAAGCTGCGTTCGGCGAAAAGAAGAACTCGCCGTCGCTGTTGCCGCCAATGGCCCACGAGTGATTGTGGACGACAGTCTTCCAGAAGTTCTCGGCGATCGGCCGCCCCTCCGACTGATTTGCCACCTCATAGCCGCGTGCGGCGCCGATGACTTTCGGGATCTGCGTGTTCGCGTGCTTGCCGGGCAGCTCGTCACGCCCGGCGAGCAGCGGATCGAGAATGGCACGGTGCTCGAAGCGCTGCGCGGTCTTCAGATACCGCTCGTCTTTGGTCAGCCCGTAGATATCGAACAGCACTTCACGCATGCCGCCGTGCTCGACCTGCAACATCGTTTGCTGCTGCTCGGGCGTCAGGCCGGCGGTGATGTCATCCACCCAGTTCGCCAGCTTCAATGTCACGTCCCTGGCTTGTGCACTTTCGCCCAGCGTCCATGCATCTCTCACCCCGGCGAGCACCTTGTGCTGCGTATACCAGGGCACCCAAGCGCCATCCTTGAAGGTAAAGGCATCCTTGCTCTCGACCTTGCCCTGCTTGAAGCCGCGCATGGTCGACAACTCCAGCTCAGGTAGCGCGCCAACATATCCATCGCCGTAGGCGCGCTGCGCCTCGGCCATCTCGCCGATGAGATAATCCAGCCGCTGTTTGAAACGCTGATCGCGAGTGGACGCGTACTGCTGTGACACCGCCGTCAGATAGTGACCGAGCGTGTGACCAGCGATGCCTCGCGACTCCCAGCCACCGTACAACTCGCCCTTGGGCTTCAGGCCCGCGTACTTGCGCGTGTTGTGCAGCAGACGATCCGCATCGAGGCTGAGCAGATACTCGGCATTGCGCTCCATCGCCTGCTTGAACGGACTGTCCAGCAGTTCGACGTCGCCCAAACCGAAAGTCTTGACCGTCGGCGTCGCGGCTTCCACGGCCAGGCTCGCCATGACCAGAGTTCCAAACAATACAGATCGCAGCAGCATGGGCGAGCTCCTTACGCCAGGGTGGTGACGATAACGTTCCAGGACAGCGGCTTCAGCTTCGCGCTGACCACACCTTTGTTGATGGAAACATCGGTGCGCTCCTTCGGCGCGACGGCGTTGGGCGACTCCTTGCTGTTGACCGCCTTGATGTCGCTGTGATGCAGCTCGCTGGCAATCGCCACCCTGCGACCCTCGCCCAGGCCACGCAGCTCGACCTCCAACTGCATTTCTTCATTCGGTCGTGCTGCGATTCAGCGCAAGGATGGTCACCGCACCGGTCGCTTCGTCATGAATGACGCTCGACAACAGCAGCGCCGCATTCGAATGCGTCTTGGTCGAGAACGTCTCGGACTGCACCTTCGCACGCAACACCTGCCCGCGCGCATGACGCGAAGCCTGCGCGAACGGATGGAAAATCGTCTGACGCCAGGCCGCGCCACCGGTCTCGGTCATGATCGGACCGATGACGTTGACGAGTTGCGCGATGCACGCCGCTTTGACGCGATCGGCGTTGTTGATCATGGTGATCAGCGCGCCGCCGACCACGAGCGCGTCCTCGAAGTTGTAGATCTCTTCGATCAGTGGCGGCGCCTTGGGCCAGCCCGGCTTACGCAGATCGGCCGGCGAGTGCGCCTTGTACCAGACGTTCCACTCGTCCAGCGACAGCATGATGCGCTTTGGCGAGCGTCGCTTGGCGGCCACGGCATCGCCGATCGCGGCGACTTCCTTGATGAAGGAGTCGAGGTCTTCGATGACGGTGAAGAATTCCTTGATGTCATTGCTGTCGTTGCGGAAGTACGCGTGCAGCGAGATGAAGTCGACCTCGTTGAAGCAGTGGTCGAGCACTTCGTATTCCCACGACGCGTAAGTCGGCATCGCACGCTGCGATGAGCCGCACGCGGCCAGTTGCAGATCGCCGTCGACCCAACGCATGACCTTGGCGGTTTCCTTTGCGACACGGCCATACTCCTGCGCGGTTTTTTGACAGATCTGCCACGGACCATCCATCTCATTGCCCAGACACCAGAACTTGATGCCGTAAGGCTGCTCGTAACCATGCGAACGCCGCAGATCCGAGTAGTACGTGCCGCCCGGGTGATTGCAGTACTCGAGCAGATGGCGCGCGTCATCCGGCCCGCGCGTGCCGAGGTTCACCGCAAACATCGGCTCGACATTGGCTGTGCGGCACCAGGTGATGAATTCATTCGTGCCGAACTCGTTGGTCTCGGTCGAGCCCCACGCGAGATCGAGCCGCGTCGGACGCTGCTCTTTCGGACCCACGCCATCTTCCCAGTTGTAGCCCGAGAGGAAATTGCCGCCGGGATAGCGAACGATCGTCGGGCCGAGCTCGCGCGTCAGTTCCAGCACGTCCTGGCGGAAGCCATCCTTGTCCGCGGTGGGATGACCGGGCTCGTAGATGCCGCCATAGACACAGCGCCCCATGTGCTCGACGAAGGTGCCGAACACACGCCGGTCGAGTTCGGAGATGACGAAGTCGCGGTCGACGACAATGCGTGAAGTGAGCATGACGATGATCCAGTGAGCTACAGAAGATGAAACAGCAGATCGTTGACGCGATGCTCGGCATCGGCGAGCGCGGCGTCGACGGTTTTGTGGCCGGTTATGGCGGCAGCCATTTCCTCGCCGATGATGTCTTGCACAGGGAACTGTCGCTGTACGGCGGAAGGCAATGGCGCGCCGGTCGAGGAGATCTTCGCGATCTCGCTACGATGAGGCAGCGCGTTGAAGCGCTCGCTCTCGATAACCGCCTGGTACGCGGGCAAATGGCCGGTGCGCGACCACTCAAAGTCGTTGTCGGCGACGAACTTCAGCAATCGGAAGATCGCGTCGCGCTGCTGCGGCGTGCGGTCCTTGGCGGGCATCACCCACGCGTGACCGTCGATGAACGTAGCGTCGCGTCCATAGAGTTGCGGCCAAGGCATGACGGCGTAGCCATTCGACAGCGGCCGATCCAACTTGCGCGACTCCGCATCGAAATCGCCAATCATCCAAGTGCCCACCAGATACACGCCACCGGCACCATTGATGAAACCATTGGTGGCAGCCGCGTAGTCTTGATTCTTCGTGGTCAGATCTTCGACGTAGATTTGCCGGAACATCTCCAGGACTTGCTTCACTGCCGGCGACTGCAGCTTCACGCGTTGCGGATCCGCGAAGAAATCGACGTTCTGCTGCATCAACAGCGTGTACAGATTGCGGCTGTAGGCGGCTCGCTCATTCGCCAGCGCTTGCACGAAATACGGTTTGCCCGTGGCTTGTTTGAATTGCCGTGCTTGTGCCAGCAATTCCTCCGGGCTGCGCGGCAGGATGGGCTTGCCATCCTTCACCAGGCCGGCCTGCCGGAAATAGTTCATGTTGATGTGCCACAGCGGCGCCCAGTTATCGATGGGCAAGCCGTAGATCTCGCCCTGCTTGCTGACACTCGCGAGGCTCGCCGCAGTGAAGCCATTCGGATCCACCCCGACCGCACGCAGATCCTTGCCGAGCGGCTCGAGCAACTTTCTCGATTGATAATCCGAGATCGCCGACAGGTGCATCGTGACCAGATCCGGCGGATCGCCAGACGCGAGCTGCGCGGCCAACTGGTTATATCCGGGCCACGCCACCGGGCTCACTCGAACTTTCACATCGGGATTGCGCACGCTGAACTCGTTGATCAGCGTCGTCATGATGCCGCACTCGCCTTCCGCGTTCTCGACATCGGTGCGGCTGCCATACTCGGCCTTGCACGTGCCGAAGAACCGTTGCACGACGATCTCGTTCGGCGCCTGATGTACGCCGCAACTCGCGAGCACGACGCAGCCCAGCAGGGACGCAAGCAGGCGCCTCATGTCGCCGCTCCGGAAGCTGCCCGCACAATGTACTTCTGGAAGAACATATAGACGATGAGGATGGGCAACCCGGCGAACACCGCCTGCGCCATCAAGTAGCCGAGGCCCGCCGATTCCGCGAAGTTCATTTGCGTCGAGGCAATGCCGACGGTGAGTGTGTACATCTGCTCGTTGGTGCCCGACACCAGCGGCCACCAGTAGTCGTTCCACGCATGCAGGAACGTGAAGATGCCGAGCGTCGCCTGCGCTGGCAGCGTCATCGGCAACAGCACGCGCCAGAAGATCTTGAAGCGCGACGCGTTGTCGAGCATCGCCGCTTCATCGACCTCGGTTGGAATCGCCTTGAAATACTGAGTCATCAGGAACACGCCGAACGGGGCCGACATGCCCGGCAACATCAAGCCGGCATACGTGTTGTGCAGATCGAGATCGCTGAACAGCTGATGCCGCACCAGGATCACCGCCTGCTCGGGAATCGCCAAGCCGCACAGCACCAGCACGAAGATCACATTGCGGCCCGGAAACTCCAGGCGCGCGAAGCCATAGCCGGCCAGCGACGAGAGCGCGAGCACGCCCAGACTCATGCCCACCGACACGATGATGCTGTTGAGCAGCCAGCGGAACACCCCTGAGCCGATCAAGATGTCGTAGTAGTTCCGCAGCGTCCACGGCGCTTTCAGAACCGAGTTGGTATCGACCAGCAGTTCGGCATTGGTCTTCATCGACAGGCCGACTGCCCACAGCATGGGCAGGACCATCACGATGGCGAGCGCGATCGTCGCCGCGAGAATCACTCGATCGCCGAGACCGCGACCGACGGCGCCGGATGCGAGCTGCGTCGTCATCAGAACGCCTCCTTGCGACGCGCGACGAAGTACTGAGCCATCGCGGCGATCGCAATGAGGCCGAACAGGATCTGGCCCGCAGCGACCGCGTAGCCCACGTCCCAGCGAGTGAAGCCCACTTCGAAAATGAACAGCACCAGCGGACGCGACGCATTGTTCGGTCCGCCCTGCGTCATCAGATACGCCTGACCGAACAGCTGGAATTGCAACACCACTTCGATGATGACGACCAGCGCAAACGTGCGGCGGATCGACGGCAACGTGACGCTCCACAGCGTCTTCCATCGCCCGGCATTGTCCAGCGCCGCGGCTTCGTACAATTCACGCGGCACCTGTTGTAGCGCCGCCAGGAACAGCATCATCGGCAAACCGATGCACCACCAGATCGTCGTAATCGCAATTGCAGGCAGCGCGAGATCGGCGTCACTCAGGAACGCAACCGGCTGCTTGCCGAAAGCTTCGAAAAGATTCGCGAGGAACCCGCCGTCCGGCGCGAACACCACTTTCCACAGCAGCGTCACGATCGTCACCGACAGCACCGAGGACGAGAAGAACACCCCGCGCAGGAACGCAGCGGTGCGTGTCGTGCGATTCAGCGCCAGCGCCAATCCCAGTCCAATGATCGCGAGTGCCGGCACGGTCAGCAGAATGAAGTAGAACGTGTTGCCGACGGCACCGATGAAGACCTTGTCGTTGGACAAGCGAACGAAGTTCTCGAAGCCAACGAAGCGACTGCCGCCAAAGAAGTCCGCCTTGTGCAGGCTCAACCAGAAACCTGCGAACAGGGGATAGACGAGCAACGTCACATACAAGAAAAGGAACGGCGCCACATAGAGCATGTGCCCCCAGCGGCTTTGCTGCGCACCGGCGCGCGCAGGCTGAGCGCGCGCCTGGCCCAGCTCGGTCAACTGACCAGCCGCGGTGCTCACGTTGTGCTCCCGTCCAGCACGGCGTGATGGCCGCGATCCTGATCGTCGAACAGATGCGCGCCGCCGCCGTCGAACTTCACGCCGACCCGATCATTCAGCGCGACGCGGCTGTTGCCGGCATCCTCGGCCACGATGATTGAGCCATCGGACAGCTTTACGTACACGAGCGTGCGATCACCCAGGCGCTCCACGAACTGCGCAACACCCGCGGTCTCGCCCTGCCCGACCGGACAGATATCGAGCGACTCGGCGCGAATACCCAGCTTGAACGACTTGGACGCGGGCAACGATGATTTGTCGATGCGCGTCGTGACAATCGCGCCGTCTGGCAGCCGTGCCGAGACGAAGCCGTTCGGCCCATCGCTCAACTCGACCGGCGAGAAGTTCATGGCCGGCGTGCCGACGAAACCCGCGACGAACGTGGTCGCGGGTCGCGAGTAGATTTCCATCGGCGTGCCGATCTGCTCGATCTTGCGGTTGTTCATCACGACGATGCGATGTGCGAGCGTCATCGCCTCAACCTGATCGTGCGTGACGAAAACCATCGCCGCATCCACGCGCTGATGAAGTTGCGCGATCTCCAGGCGCGTGCGCACACGGAGCGCGGCATCGAGGTTGGACAGCGGCTCGTCGAACAGGAACAGCTGCGGCTCTTTGACGATGGCCCGACCGATCGCGACTCGCTGGCGCTGGCCGCCGGAGATCTGGCCAGGCTTACGGTCCAGCAGGTGCGTGATCTCGAGCATCCTGGCCGCGGCGTCGACCCGCTTTTCTATTTCCGCTTCAGGCAGTCGCACATTACGCAGGCCGAACGACATGTTCTCCCGCACCGTCATGTGCGGGTAAAGCGCGTAGTGCTGAAACACCATCGCGACGCGTCGCTCGCCCGGCGCCAGCTGATCGACGCGGCGGTCGCCAATCCAGATCTCGCCGGCATCGACGGACTCCAGGCCAGCGATCATGCGTAACAGCGTCGACTTACCGCAGCCCGACGGCCCCAGGAACACCATGAATTCATGCGGCCGGATGCTCAGCGACACGTTGTCGATGACGGTGGCGGCCCCGAAGGTCTTGGTGACGTTCTTTAGCTCGATGCCAGGCATGAGAAGTGACGGGTGACTAATGATTGGTGACTGGTCAGACGAGCGAAGGCCAGCCGTCGGCGGTCCATTCGATGGGCGCAATGCGCAGCGTCGGCCGGCCGTCGTGCTCCGCGTCGTACGCGTGATACACGAGATAGTCACGATCGCCTTCTCTCAGGATTGCCTGATGCCCTGGCCCCCTGAAGCGACGGCTGCCTTGAATCACCGCCGTGCCATAGCCGGCCATTTGTGACTTACCGTCGCGCCCCACGTAGGGTCCGGTCACATCTCGCGAGCGTCCGACGACGATGTAGTACGAGCTGCTCGCGCCTCGGCAACAGTAATCGAATGACGTGAACAGGTAGTAGTAACCGTTGCGCTCGATCATGAACGGCGCCTCGATCGCGCCTGGCGCGTTCTCCGGCGCAGGCCGCGACGCGAGAGAATATTTGCGCGAGTCGTTCGGGAACAGCTTGCCGGTTGCGGGATCGAGCGGAAACATTTTGATGCCGCTCCAGAAACTCCCGAGGCACAGCCAGTGCTTGCCGTCGCGGTCGATCAGATGGTTGGAATCGATGGCGTTGAAGTCATCGCCACGCTCGGACTTCACCACCAGACCGCGATCCTCCCATTTGAAGTCCCTGGACGTGCGATCCAACGTTTTGTTGGTTACCAGACCAATGACCGAATGATTCGAGCCAAACGTCGAGCACGAGTAGTACAGGTGATACTGCCCGTTGAAGTACGCGATATCCGGCGCCCATGTGCCGCGAGTGCCGGGCACTGCTTGCTGCGCCCATTTGGGAATCTCATCGAACACACGGCCCTGGAGCTTCCAGTTGACCAGATCCTGCGACGTGCGCCAGGGCAACAGGCCGGTAGGATCGTGCGCCTGCCCGGTGCAGAACAGATGATAGGTATTGCCCTGTTTGATGATGCAGGGGTCGTGCACGGGCGCAATGTCGCCAGCCAGTCGATCGTTGAGCGAGGCTGGACGCTCATCGGCACGGGCTTTGGCCCAGACGCCGGCGGACAAGCCCAGCGTCGAGCCCATGAGCAGCGAGGCGCGTAACAGGTCGCGCCTGTGAACACTCACGTTCCGCACGTGAGTCTCGACCCACCGTCGCAGCTGTGCATGGATCCCCCCCGTTGAAATTCGTCCACCTGAGTCATATTACTCAGACAATTTCATGGTAACGATTTTTGATTTGTCAGGCAAATCGGCTCTGCATTTTGCAGAGCGCCGAGCGGCGAACGCAATCGCAATGCGCGCTTCGCTGTAAATCAGAGCAGATCCTGCGAAATCGGGCGCCGGCGTGCGTAAACTACTGTCTAAGTAAAGGGCGCCGGGCATAGACCTGTCCGTGTCGCGAGGAAATCATCGATGTCGAGCAAAAAATCATCAGCGTCTGCGGCGAGGGCCAATGCACGGGCGCGCCGCAAGTCGCTGCGGCTGCATGGAACCATCGCGCGGGATCTGGGAGTGCTGATCGTCTCGGGACGTTACAAGCCGGGCGACATCCTCAACGGCGAGATCGATGCGAGCGATCGGCTGCAAGTGTCGCGCACCGCCTATCGCGAAGCGGTCCGCATCCTTGCAGCGAAAGGCCTGGTGGAATCGCGACCGAAAGTGGGCACGCGCGTCAGCCCGCAAGCCCGCTGGCACATGCTCGATCCCGACGTGCTCTCCTGGATTTTCGAGTTCGAGCCGGACGATACGCTGCTGGCGAACCTGTTCGAGTTGCGCAAGATCGTCGAGCCCGAGGCTGCCGCACTCGCGGCCTTGCGTCGGACCAACGAAGAGCTGCAAGCCATGGAAAAAGCACTCGAAGGCATGGCCTCACACACGCTGGCCAGCGAGGCCGGTCGCCTTGCCGACCAGGAATTTCATTCCGCGATGCTGCGCGCCAGCGGCAATGCTTTCATCGTGTCACTGACCAGCGGCGTCGGCGCCGCAGTGTCGTGGACCACGATCTTCAAACAGCGCCACAACCCGCTGCGCCGCGATCCGATTCCCGATCATCAAAAGGTGTACGAGGCGGTCAAAGCCTCCGACCCCAAGGCCGCGCACGCGGCGATGTTGAATCTGGTCGAGCTGGCGCAGCTGGACACGACCAACTCGCGCAAAGCCAAACCTGCCAAGTCTGCGACTTCGGCTCGCAGCTGAAATAACGCTCCCTCGAGGCGCTGCTGGGCAGGACGCCCGAATGCAGCGGGCACATGGATGTGCAGGAGCTGCCCCCAGGCTATGGATTTTGCGCCCGGGCCCCTCACCTTTCGTGGCATGGTCTTGCTGATACCCCGCCTCGGATGCCTTAATGCCGCAGGCGTTGTTAGCGCTACCTCGCCCCCGGGGCGCCACGGCATTGCCCGCCATGGCGCAACTGGGATAATGTCTGAGTAAATCACGGAACAAGTTTAGGTGGAGAATCTCCCATGCCCCTGACCGGTCAGCTATTCATCGGTGGCGAACGCGTCGCGACCGCACAAACCTTTCGCGCGGCCAACCCCACCACCGCCTCATTGCTCGAGCCGCCCTTCAGCTCGGCCGGCGCCGCCGAAGTGGAGCGCGCCTGCCAACTGGCCAGCGATGCTTTCGATCAATACCGCGCTCTCGATAGCGAAACGCGTGCGAAATTTCTGGAGACCATCGGCGATCGCATCATGGCGTTGGGCGATGAACTGCTCGAACGCGCTCATGCGGAGTCCGGTCTGCCGCTCGCTCGTCTGACGGGCGAGCGCGGCCGCACAGTGGGCCAGCTGCGTCTGTTCGCCGATGAGTTGCGCAAGGGCGGCTGGCAAGGCGTTCGCATCGATCCCGCGATGCCCGACCGCAAGCCGCTGCCGCGCGCCGATCTGCGTCAGCGCAAAGTGCCGCTCGGTCCGGTCGTCGTCTTCGGCGCCAGCAACTTCCCTCTCGCGTTCTCTGTCGCCGGTGGCGATACCGCCTCCGCGCTCGCGGCCGGCTGCCCAGTCATCGTCAAAGGTCACTCGGCCCATCCGGGCACGAGCGAGCTGGTCGCACAAGCAATCACTGAAGCCGTCGCTCAGTGTGGCTTGCACCCTGGTGTGTTCTCGCTGTTGAACGGCGATAAGCGCGACTTGGGCGCGGGCCTGGTCGCCGATCGACGCATCAAGGCCGTTGGCTTTACGGGTTCCCGCGGTGGCGGCGTGGCGTTGATGAAGATTGCCGCGGCTCGTCCTGAACCGATTCCTGTGTACGCTGAAATGAGCAGCGTGAATCCGGTGTTGTTGTTGCCCGGTGCGCTCGCCGCTCGTGCCGAAGCGCTCGGCAAAGAGTTCGTCGGCTCGCTCACGCTCGGCTCGGGTCAGTTCTGCACGAACCCCGGTCTGGTGTTCGCGATCGACAGCCCGCACGTCGACACATTCATCGCATCTGCGGCCGCAGCGCTCGGCGGCACGGCGCCCCAGGTCATGCTGACTGCTGGCATCTTCGATGCGTTCCAGAAAGGCGTCGATCGCCTCGCCAATCAACAAGGCGTGAAGACGATTGCGCGCGGTAGCGACACGCAAGGCAAGAACTGCGGCCGTGGCGCATTGTTCTCTGTTCCCGCCAGCGCGCTCACGACGGAAATCGCCGAAGAAGTATTCGGCGCCTCTTCCGTCATCGTCCGCTGCGCCAACGAGGCAGAGCTGATCGGCGCGCTGGAGAAACTCGAAGGCCAGCTGACTGCGACGCTGCACGTCACCGAGCAGGATTACGCGGTCGCGCAGAAAGTCCTGCCCACGCTGGAACGCAAGGTGGGTCGCATCCTCGCGAACGGCTGGCCGACCGGTGTCGAGGTGTCGCATGCCATGGTTCATGGCGGCCCCTACCCGGCGACCTCCGATAGCCGCACGACGTCGGTGGGCACGCTCGCCATCGAACGTTTCCTGCGCCCGGTCTGCTATCAGGACATCCCAGACGCACTGCTGCCGCCGGCGCTGAAGCGTGACGCTCAAGCTTCGCTGCCACATCGATTCGACGGCGTTTACCGGAGTTAACAGATGAGTTTGCGTTTGATACAGGTGCGCGCTGCTGACGGGCAGCGGTGCGTGGCCGCCATCGACGACAGTGGCGTCGCTCGTAAAGTGAAAGATTGCGTCAGCACGTACGAGCTGGCGCACTCGGCCCTGAACAGCGGCACCTCGCTGGAGAAATGCGTAGCCGCGCGACTCTCCGACGAACGGCTCGATCTGGAGGAGCTGCAGACGTGGAATCGCCTGCTCGCCCCAATCGATCATCCGGACGTTGCGCACCTGTATCTCACCGGCACCGGCCTCACGCATCTCGGCTCGGCCGAAGGTCGCGACAAGATGCACAAGGCCGCCGCCGGTGGCACGCTCACCGACTCGATGCGCATGTTCAACATGGGCCTGGAAGGCGGCAAACCTGCCGCCGGCCAGGTCGGCGTGCAGCCCGAGTGGTTCTACAAGGGCGACGGCTCCTGCGTGGTCGGCACAGGTGAGGCGTTGCC
This sequence comes from Steroidobacter cummioxidans, assembly GCF_003104955.1. Taxonomy (NCBI): domain Bacteria; kingdom Pseudomonadati; phylum Pseudomonadota; class Gammaproteobacteria; order Steroidobacterales; family Steroidobacteraceae; genus Steroidobacter; species Steroidobacter cummioxidans. Next base: position 129,393 of record NZ_LSRW01000002.1, read on the forward strand.
CTCACCTGACTTCGCGCTCGACGGCAGCGAAGAGCCGGAGATCGCCGGCATTTATCTCATCGACGCCGCAGGCAATCCGCGTCGTCTCGGCTTCTGTCTGGCCAACGAGTTCTCGGATCACATCACCGAGCGTGGCAATTACTTGTGGCTGGCGCATTCCAAACTGCGCCATGCCGCGCTGGGCGCCGAACTGCTGGTTGGTGATTTGCCTGCCGACGTGCGCGGTATGAGCCGCGTGCTTCGCGATGGCAAGACGCTGTGGGAAAAGCCGTTCCTCACCGGCGAAGCCAACATGTCGCACACCATCGCGAACCTCGAACATCATCATTTCAAGTATCGATTGTTCCGTCGGCCCGGCGACGTGCACGTGCATTTCTTTGGCACGGCGACGTTGTCGTTCTCCGAAGGCATTCAGACCAAGGAAGGCGATGTGTTCGAAATCGAGGCGCCGCCGTTCCGTCTGCCACTGCGCAATCCTCTGAAACGCAGTGAATCACCGTCCGTGGCCGTCAAGGCGCTGTAACCCATGAGCCCGATCAAACTCGCCATCGTCGGTCTGGGCAAGATCGCGCGCGATCAACATCTGCCATCGCTGGCCTCCAATCCGAACTACCAACTGGTCGCGGTCGCCAGCCCGAACAGCAAGCTCGAAGGCACGCCCACCTATCCGAATATCGAGACCTTGCTGCGCGAGCAGCCGCAGATCGAGGCAGTCTCGTTGTGCTGCACGCCGCAGGTTCGTTACGACATCGCGCGCTATGCGTTGGAGCAGAATCGACATGTGATGTTGGAGAAGCCGCCGGGCGCGACGTTGAATGAAGTCGCGGGCCTGATGGACATGGCACAACAACGGCAGCTCGCGCTGTTTGCTACCTGGCATTCGCGCGAAGCCGCTGCGGTCGAGCCGGCGCGTGAGTGGCTCGCGGGCCGAACGATTCGCAAAGTGCAGGTGATCTGGAAGGAAGACGTCCGCGTCTGGCATCCGGGCCAAGCGTGGATCTGGAAAGCAGGCGGGCTCGGAGTGTTCGATCCTGGCATCAACGCGCTGTCCATCATCACTCGCATCCTGCCGCAGCCTCTGGTGTTGAAGGACGCCGAGCTGCACTTTCCCTCGAATTGTGAAACGCCCATCGCCGCTGAACTGACCTTGCAAGGTCCAGGCGGTTTGCCGGTGCGCGCGGAATTCGATTTCCGCCAGACCGGCCCGCAGAGCTGGGACATCGACATCGAAACCGACGACGGCCACCTGCTGCTTGCCAAAGGCGGCTCGGTCATGCACGTCGGCGGTAAACAAACGGTGTCCGCACCGGATCGCGAATACGCGAATCTGTACGCGCGTTTCGCCCCGCTGGTTCGCGAGCGTCGCATGGACGTCGATCTCGCCGCCTTCCGCCTGGTCGCCGATGCATTCATGGCCGGCCGGCGCTCCGTCGTCGATCCCTTCATCGAATAGAGGACAACAAGATGCCGATTCTCCAGGGGGCTTCCCGCCTGACCGCCGCGCTCGGTCTGGCGACGCTCAGTTTGGTTCCTTTCACTGCCGGTGCCGCCGAATCGACGGCCGTCTCGGTGACCATTCAAGCCAACCAACCGGGCGCCAAGATCGATCGCAATATTTATGGCCAGTTCGCCGAACACCTGGGGCATGGCATTTACGAAGGCATCTGGGTAGGTGAAAACTCCTCGATTCCCAACACGCGCGGCTATCGCAACGACGTCGTCGCGGCCTTGAAGAAACTGCAAGTGCCGGTGGTACGCTGGCCCGGCGGCTGCTTTGCCGACGAATATCACTGGCGCGAAGGCATCGGCCCGCGCGATCAGCGGCCGGTGAAAGTGAACACGCACTGGGGTAACGTCGAAGAGCCGAACTCCTTCGGCACGCACGAGTTCCTGGATTTCGCCGAACTGATCGGCGCAGACGCTTACGTGTCCGGCAACGTCGGCTCGGGCAGCCCGCAGGAAATGGCGGAGTGGGTCGAATACATGACCTCCGACACGAAATCGACGCTCGCCGAGCTGCGCCGTAAGAACGGCCGCGAAAAACCCTGGAAGGTGCCGTACTTCGGTATCGGCAATGAAACCTGGGGCTGCGGCGGCAACATGCGGCCGGAATATTTCGTGGACCTCTACAAGCAGTTCCAGACGTTCGTGAAAGCGCCGAAGGACAACACCCCGGTGAAGATCGCCAGCGGCGCAAATGTCGCCGATTATCACTGGACGGAAGTGATGTTGTCGCAAGCGGCCAAGCACATGGATGCCTACTCGCTGCACTACTACACCTTCCCTGGCCGTTGGGAGAACAAAGGCCCGGCGATCGGCTTCACCGAAGATGCCTGGGCATCGACGCTGAAGCATGCCGTTCGCATGGAAGAGCTGGTGACCAAGCACTCGGCCATCATGGACAAGCACGACCCGGACAAGAAGGTCGCCCTGTACGTCGACGAGTGGGGCACCTGGTACGACCCGGAAGCGGGCCGCAACCCGGGCTTCCTGTATCAGCAGAACACGCTGCGTGACGCGCTCGTGGCATCGCTGACACTCGACATCTTTCATCGCCACGCCGACCGCGTGAAGATGGCGAACATCGCGCAGATGGTGAACGTGCTGCAGGCGATGATCCTCACCGACAAGGAGAAGATGACGGTCACGCCGACGTATCACGTGTTCGAGATGTACATCCCGTTCCAGGGCGCAACGTCTCTGCCGGCGGAAGTTCAGTCGCCAACGTATTCGCGCGGCGAGTGGTCGCTGCCGCAGGTATCGGTGTCGGCCGCGCGTGATGCGAATGGCAAGTTGCAGATTGCGTTTACGAACGTTGATCCGAATAAGGGCGCTTCGGTGTCTACGAAGATCAATGGCGTGAATGTGAAGTCTGCTTCGGGTCGCATCCTCACTGCGGCCGCGTTGGATGCACGCAATACGTTTGATAAGCCTGAGGCTGTGAAGCCGGCGCCGTTCAAGGCGTCGAAGAAAGGGAATGAGCTGCGGGTTGAATTGCCGCCGAAGTCGGTGGTCGTTGTCGCAGTGGAGTAAGAGGCTCGGTGGTTCGCAGTGCCGGGGTGGGGGATCTCCTCCCCGGCACCGCGACACACCGTACTCGTGCAGGGCGGACAAAGTCGCTGCGCAGAGCGAAGCGCAACTCAGCAAGCGCGGGACGGGTGGTCGGAGTGCGTCTGTTCGGAACTATCTGATCCTGCGATCGAAGAACGGAGCACAGACACCGGCAAGCTTCGATTCCTGATTCCGATCTACAAAAACAATATCCATGTGCTCGTGGGGGGCCGAACATCGACGCAAAGATTCTCCCAGCATGCTGAACTACATCGCTATCGTGACCGCCCGACGGTGTCAGGCAGAGAGCGACGCTTACTGCAGAGCCGCCGTAGGTAACCTGCGCCAAGTAGGCGGCCTCCACACTCCTGCTGTGCCGGAAGTATTCGATTAATCGTTCCTTAAGTTCGCGCTCGGGCACTCCGTCTTGTCCCCCCAAAAAACGGAGCTGTGAGACCTGCGTCGATTCTGTGCGCTTCTTCATCATCGGCTGGGTCACGACAGATTTCACATCACCTTCGAGTGAGCATCGCTCTCAGTGCGATACAACTCAGCCCATGCGATTGACTCAAACTCGTCGGAGCGCAGATCGTCCCTGAGTTCAGGATGCTCGACTAACGGGCGCGCCACATGCACAAAGATCGGCCACTCGTTGATCGGGAACAACGAGCTGCCGCGATATCGAGTAGCAACCAGCACCATGTCGACGTCGCGGCTTCCGAGGCCGTACTTCTGCCCCAACAAAGGTGGATCAATTTTTAACAGCAGCAGATCATCTCGTCCGTCTGTCGACAATCGCCTGACGCGCCACGCCCGTCGGGGACTTTCTAGATCGTATCCCTCGGAAGATGCCAAATAAAAATCCGGGTCGCTCATACGTTTCTCTAGACATCATGGCCTGAGCATCCGTTCGGAGTCAGGCGATGAAGAGGAAAACAGCGGTTAGAGGGAGGGGTCTGTCTCCCGTATCGTGGGTTGCGCAGGCGAATGCGCCGAGCCACATGCAGAGCGCCCGAGGGCGTCAGACTGCAAGGAGACAGACCATGAAAGAGGCTATCACTTCCTTTGTCGGATTGGACGTTCATAAGAACTCCGTTGCAATCGCGGTCGCTGAAGCCGGGCGGCAAGCACCACGCTTTGTAGGCACAGTTCCGTCGTCGATGAGTACGCTGTGCAAGACCTTGCGAGGGGTCTGCCGCGCCGAACGCACGCTGGTGGTCTATGAGGCCGGCCCGTGCGGTTATGGCTGGGCGCGTCACTTGCGTGCGCACGGTTGGACTTGCGACGTCATCGCACCGGCTCGAATTGCCCGCAGTCCCGCTGAGCAGCGGATTAAAACCGATCGACGTGATGCGTTGCTGCTGGCGCGAGAATCGCGCGCTGGCAATCTGGTCTCGGTGGTGATGCCCGATACCTCTGATGAGGCCATCCGGGATCTGTCGCGCACGCGCGAGGATGCCTGCGTTGCGCGCTTGCGGGCGCGTCAGCAACTCAAAGCGATGCTGCTGCGTCATGGGCATGCCCACCAGGGGAAAACCTCCTGGACGGGTGCGCACGAGCGGCACTTGAGCACGATCCGCTTCGCGCATTCGGCGCAGCAGATCGCCTTCGAAGAGTATCGCCAAGCGGTCAAAGAAGCCCACGAGCGCGTGGAACGCCTCACGGAGCAACTGCGCGAACAATGCGCGCACTGGCGCATGAATCCACTGGTCAAGGCGCTGATGTGTCTGCGCGGCTTTGACTTCGTCGCCGCCGTGACCTTCGTCGCTGAAGTCGGTGACCCGCGCCGCTTCTCTCATCCACGTGAACTGATGGCTTACTTGGGACTGGTGCCTTCGGAGTACTCCAGCGGCGAGTCTCGCCATCAGGGCCCCATCACCAAGACAGGAAACAAACATGCTCGGCGCATCCTGGTGGAGGCCGCCTGGAATTACCGCCACCGCGCATCGATCAGTCGCGTCCTGGAGGTTCGCCAGCAAGGTCAGTCCAAAGCCAGCCGCGACATCGCTTGGCGTGCGCAGCTGCGCCTGACCCGGCGCTTCGCACACTTGAGCATGCGCCGCTTGCCGCAGAACAAAGTGTGCGTGGCGATCGCTCGGGAGCTGGCGGGCTTCATCTGGGACATCGCCCGCCAGCTCACCCCGGCATCGGCGTAAGCAGTTACGTTCCTTGGCGATGCGTTCTCGGAGGGCGTCCCTAACGCTGAACCGAACCACACCTGACAACGAGCCGGCAACGCGATGTGCGGAACCGATGAGGGGAATCCTCGAACGTTCTATGTGGGCATCCGTGTGATGATCCCCGCTCCTAGAGCGAGGCAGCCCCGCGAAGAAGAGATGAAATGCGGTAGCCAACCCGCGGATATCAGAGTGATCCATCGTCGCAGCCATCGACCGCACGTCGCGTTGCTCGCTCGCTGTCAGCGCCGTCCAATGTAACCCTCGGGCCAAACTCATCATCGCCTCAGCGAAGGATAGTCCGCGCCCTTCGTTGACAGAACAGGCCATATCAGACACCTCGCCCGACGCCTCGACGAACTGGAAGCACGCATCACTCGCCAGTTCGCCACGCACGGTCAAGCCATCACCGGGATTCTCAAGACCATCCGCGAGCTGATGAACCCCCGCCCGAGCGCTGCGGCATCGGCTTTACCGCCGACTTCGACGAGAAGTGCCGCGCAGCCATCGGCCTCGCGCATTTCTTTTAGCCGTTCTCTGGTGCTTCCGTTCTGCCAGCACCGAAGCGACTAAACAGGGGTGCGAAGCGGCGCACATGCAGCTCACAACGGTTGTGAGCGAAGGCGCGCCGCGCAGCGATGGGCGGGCATAAAACTGCGGCGCTTCGCCGCTGCGCATATTTTCTGAGCGTTGTGTCCGATGCCCGCCTAAAGCCCCCTTCCAGGGGGATGGGGGTCTTGATCGGGCACGCAAGCGGCGCGCCGACGTGTGAAGAAGTGTAGATGTATCGCGCTTGAGTGCACGATCAGTGGAACAACTCCCAGCACGCGCGTCTTCGCGGGTGTTGACCGACTCAGTCCACTCAACTCACCGAAGCTGCCCGCACCTCAGCGCTCCACTGCCGCAGCCCGGCGCGCAGCTGAAGCGAAGCACAACGCAGCAAGCAGCGCGACGTGAGGCCCACGTGCTACTCGCCGCCACTCTCACTCGCTTGAATGATTCGATGCACGTCGCGCTGAAATGCTGCCTGCGCACTCGGATCACCGTCGAAATACGCTTCCCAAAACCCCGGATTGCTCCAGTCCTGAGTTGTAAGCTCGAAGACGCCGTTGGCGTTCCACGTGACGATCCAACAGCTAGGAACGCTCGCGTCTACAACCTCGAACTGCTCTATAGGAAAGAGTCCAACGCCAGGGTAAGAGTCACTCGGCAATCGCAACAGCCATCGACCATGAGCATCGAAGACCACGGACAGCACGTCATAAATCCTTCCAACAGTTAGCCAAGAAGACTGTCTCTGCGGCGCATCCAGCAGTCGTGTGCATCGGACTTTCATTGATCAAAGACCGCTATTGAAGATGACCTTGTAGTCGAGCCCATAGAAGACTTCTCGCGTGGCCGGATTCATGTAGAAGTGAACTTGAAAGGGCCCAGCGGGGCTCTTGAACGTTTCGGTCGTGAACTTCGCGAAGCCCGCAGGAATCGCGGGATTTCCGAGCGCACCGGCCGGGATGATTTCGATGGCACCATTTATGGCTCTTTGGCTAAGTCGTCCGCCGGTAGTGAATACGGAAGTTGCTTCCGACACCGTGAGCTGCCCTGAAAGCCGAACGCCATTCACGATGTTCTGAGCGCTGGCTGCGCTGGTTGCCCGAACGATCGCGCCAGGCAGCGGAGGCATTCCGGTAACGCGCGGAATTTCCCGGCCATCTTCGGTGACATATCGAGGCGGGCTAGTCCACTCGTTGAGTTGTCTCAGAAGATCTGAGAATCCTCCGCGGAGTGGCTCCTCCATCGGTGGTTCCCACTGCGCACCATTGACCCCACCCACTGTGCTATCGGCAGTAGTGCCAGCCTCCCCTGCCCCACCGCCGTAGCCCGGTCCCCCAATTGTGCCACCCAGATCGTAGGTCGGAAAGGTTGGCAGATCAGGGTATGGGCAAAATTGGGGTACCGCGCTCAGCTGGTTATCGATGATCTCCATGATGCTGCCGCACGCATAGCCCGTGGGATCGACATTGCTCAGCGGGTTGTTGAACGTGTAGCTATAGCGATTGAGGCTCTGCGAGTTGAACGGCGCCTGCACGTACGGGTCTGCCGAGATGAAACGGCCGAGCGCAACGCCGAGCGCTTCCCGGAAGATTTCATGTTTCCGCTGGCGCGCGCCGAGGCCGAGGCGCTGAACCGGTCACAGTCTATGACTGGTTGCCAGAAGCATCGCGATTCACGGTTCCCGCCGTTCGCGTTCACCGAACACGCATCCTCAACAGCGCGCGAAGGCGTGAAGGAGCGAAGAACGTCTCGCGCATGGCGGCACGATTAGTTGAACCACTCTCAGCACGCGCGTCCTCGCGGGTGCTGACCGAGTCATTCCACCGAGCTCACCGAAGCTGCCGACGCACACTGCCGCAGCCCGGCGCGCTGCTTGCGTTGCAAGCGACAAGCCGCAGGGCCGAGCGAGGCGCGCAAGAAGCGGCGCGCAGCTCAAGCGATGCGCAACTTCGCAAGCAGCGTGGCGGGCGGTCAGAGTGCTTTCTTTGTCGGAGTTGCGATCACTCCGGATCAAGCGCCCACGTTCCTTCCTTCCAACGCTGCAGCGCTTGGGCTGCGCCGAAAGCAACGAGACCGCTCCCGCCCGATTCCGCTTCTAGTACAGCTTTCGCTTTATCCTCACAATGTCTCAGCAGATAGGCAGCCGCCATCACCCTGACTTCTTGACGACCATCCTCAAGCAGTACTGCGAGCGCATCTCGCCCACTATCACCGGTCGAGCGCAGTTTCTCAAAGGCCGCGATGTACTGCCTCGCGAATTTGTTTCCTCTAATCGGATCCGCTTCAGCTATCGCCGCCGCTTGTGCTGCCACACAATCCGCGAACTCCTTCACGAGATCATGGATTTCCATGCTACGGCACTCCGAATAGACGCAGGACTTGCTCGCCGAATAACCGCTGATCGTTCAAGGATTGCGTGCTCAGCCATTGCCTAACCGTCAGCGTGCTCGAGCCTGTGAACTGTGGCGCGATGGACGAAAATCGTAATCGCCCTTGAGGATCGAAGTGCTCGAGCAGGGGCCTACGGACACAGTCCCGGATACACCGTTTTGTCCAGCCTGATATCCAATGAGGGTTGGCGACAAACAATTGGCCGCAGCATCGTCGGCGCATTCCTTGATATGTGTAAGCCGCGATCGCTGGGTGACAGCTCCAGCGTCGTAGGTGAAAAAGTAGCGGCGCACCGTCTGAGGAGTACCGCCAATCGTGCTGCGAATCTGGATGTCTTCCAACCGTCGCGTGACGCTCACCAGGTGGCCGGCGACACAGCCGTACGAGTCTTATTAGTCTTAACTCATCACTCGTTGCCGCCGCTAGCGACAAACATCATCCACGACCCGCATGTTGCCCAGGGAAATTACTTGATCTATCAACGCGGCGCCAGCCCCATTTGAATATATAAGATGTTATATCGGCACATTGGAGCCAGCGATTGATTGAACGCGCCACAGCGCCAGCAAGATGCGCGCGGGCAGGGGAATCACGGCCCGGAAACGTCACCCAGCAAACAACCCCGGCGCCAAGCCACGAACGCCGCCGGCATCAACCTCAAACAGCGCTCCAGCAAACGTCTCCTTCGACCGATCCAACCCCTTCGCCGCCGAAGTAACAAACATCCGATCCAACCCCGGCCCCGCGAACGTGATGCTCGTAATCTGCGGCGCCGGCAATCGAATCTCTCGATCCAGCTTGGCGTCCGGCGACCAGCGGCTGATTCGCGAGCCGCCCCAGTGGGCGATCCACACGTAGCCTTCCGCATCGGTCGTCATTCCATCCGGCGATCCCATGTCGCCGCTGAACTCCAGCCAGACCTGCTTATTGCTGAGCTCACCTTCGGGTGACAGATTGAAGCGATACACCACGCCGCGACCCGAATCGGTGTGATACATGAATTCCTGCTTCAGACAGAACGTCGGGCCATTCGTCACTTTGTACCCTTCGTCGACGCGACGCACCTTCAACTCCGGGTGCAGGCAATACAGCGATCCGGTGGTCTCGACGATGGCAGCATCCATCGTGCCCGCCCACAGACGGCCTTGTTGATCCACCTTCGCATCGTTCAAACGATTGCCCGGATGCTGCGGCTCGGGATTGACAATGGCACGAAGCGCAAAGGGATCGAGATCCAGCTCATAGAAGCCGCTCTGCAAGCCCGCGATGAACCCCGGCTTGTTACGCCGCTCCACCACCCAACCGATGCGCTCCGGCAACGACCAGCGTTGCACCGCACCGTCCGCCAGCGAGTAGCGATACAGGAAGTGAGAAAGGATATCGACCCAGAAGATGGCGTTGTGCCTGGCGGACCACATCGGTCCCTCGCCCAACTCGTCTCGCTGCTCGCGAGCAATGACTCGCCATGCCTCCGCCATACGTTGCCCCTCGCTACAAATGAAAAAGCTCCCGCGCAAGAGTCGCGCGGGAGCTTGAAATCTTAAATTAGTGATTGTGCCGGGGCACGCCCTTGGTCTGGGCGAGGCGCTGATACTTCACTGACGACTCGAGCACCGCGCCAGTTTCGGCTTGGCCGATATCGGCGCGCTGCATTTCCTGCCACGGCGTCTGGCTCGCAGGAACCGGATAACCGCCCGCGTCCTTTAACGCCTGACGGCGCTGATTCAGCTCTTCGGCGCTGATGAGGATGTTCGCCTCGCCCTTGACCAGATCGATGCGCACGCGATCGCCGGTTTTCAACAACGCCAGGCCACCGCCGACCGCTGCTTCCGGCGAAGCATTGAGAATCGACGGCGATCCCGACGTGCCGGACTGCCGACCATCACCGATGCACGGCAGATTGTGGATGCCCGCTTTGATCAGATTCACCGGCGGCCGCATGTTCACGACTTCCGCTGCGCCCGGATAGCCGATCGGCCCCGTGCCGCGCATGAACAGCAGCGTATTCTCATCGATGCCCAACGACGGATCGTCGATGTGGGCGTGATAGTCCTCGGGGCCATCGAACACGACGGCGCGGCCTTCGAACGCTTCCGGGTCTTTCGGATTCGACAGGTAGCGGGCGCGGAACTCGTCGGAGATCACGCTCGTCTTCATGATCGCCGAGTCGAACAGGTTGCCGCGCAACACGGTGAAACCCGCGCTCTTCTTCAGCGGCTCAGCAAACGGCCTGATGACCTTGGTATCCACAATGCTGGCACCGCGGTAGTTGTCACCAATGCTGCTGCCGTTGACCGTCAACGCCTTCTCATTGATCAGGCCCTGACGCATCAGCTCGGCCACGACAGCGGGCACGCCACCGGCGCGATAATAATCCTCGCCGAGATATTCGCCGGCCGGCTGCAGGTTCACGAGCAAAGGAATATCCAGGCCGTACTTCTGCCAGTCATCGATGGTCAGCTCGACGCCGATGTGACGCGCCAGCGCATTCAAATGAATCGGCGCGTTGGTGGAACCGCCGATCGCAGAGTTCACGCGAATCGCATTGATGAAAGCTTCACGCGTGAGAATGTCCGACGGCTTGCGATCCGCCCACACCATCTCGACGATCTGCTTGCCTGTGAGATACGCGCATTCCTGACGATCACGCAGCGGCGCGGGAATCGCAGCCGAGCCGGGCAGCGACATGCCGAGCGCCTCGGTCAGACTGTTCATGGTCGTCGCCGTACCCATGGTGTTGCAGTACCCGGTAGACGGCGCAGAAGACGCGACCAGTTTGATGAAGCCCTGATAATCGATCTCACCCGCCGCCAGCAATTCACGAGCGCGCCACACGATGGTGCCCGAGCCGGTGCGCACGCCTTTGTACCAACCGTTGAGCATGGGGCCGACCGACAGCGCGATCGCTGGCATGTTCACCGTGGCCGCAGCCATCAAGCACGCGGGCGTCGTTTTGTCACAGCCGACTGTCAGCACGACGCCATCGAGCGGATATCCAAACAACACTTCCACGAGGCCGATGTAGGCCAGGTTGCGATCCAGGCCGGCGGTCGGACGCTTGCCGGTCTCCTGAATCGGGTGCACCGGAAACTCCAGCACGATGCCGCCCGCTTCGCGAATGCCTTCGCGCACGCGCTCCGCCAGCACGATGTGATGACGATTGCACGGCGACAGATCGCTGCCGGTCTGCGCGATGCCGATGATCGGCTTGCCCGACTGCAATTCCTGCAGCGACAGACCGAAGTTCATATACCGTTCCAGGTATAGCGCAGTCATGTCCGCATTGGCGGGATCGTCGAACCAGGCGCGCGAGCGCAGGCGACGCGGTGCTGACGAATTGGAATTGGATGAGCTCATTGGATTGAAGCGTCAGGTTCGAAAGCTTAGGGAGCGGCGGAGAAGCGCAGCACCAGAGTGTTCACGTACGTCTGCCCGGGATTCAGACGCGCACTCGGGAAGTCGCTGTGATTGGGCGAGTCCGGAAACACTTGCGGCTCCAGACAGAAACCATCGCCCTGCCGGTACACGCGCTGGCTCTTGCCGGTGCTGGTGGCGTCGATGAAATTGCCCGAATAGAACTGCACGCCCGGGGCGCTCTGAAGCAGCTCCAGCACGCGACCGGACTGCGGGTCCTCGACACGGGCCGCCGGGCGCAACTGGCCCGGTTCGCCGTCGACGATGTAGTTGTGGTCATAGCCGCGGCCGCGGCGCAACTGCTCGTCCCGACCGTCACGGATACGCTCACCGATCGTGTGCGGCTGGGTGAAGTCGAACACCGTGCCGGCGACGGCGCGGCGCTCGCCCGTGGGAATCAACGTTTCATTCACGGGCGTGTACTTGCTCGAGAACAAAGTCACTCGATGGCCGAGCACGTCGGTCGGCGTCGCCTCACCCGCCAGGTTGAAATAGCTGTGGTTGGTGATGTTGACGATGGTCGGCTTGTCCGTGGTGGCGCGATACTCGATCGCCAGCTCATTCTTGTCGTTGAGCGTGTAGGTCGCGGTCACCTGCAGCTTGCCGGGATATCCGCCTTCGCCATCGGCGCTCGTGTAAGAGAGCACCGCGCGCGCGGGCGACCCGGCGCTGACGGACTCGATCTTCCACAGCACCTTGTCGAAGCCCTGCTTGCCGCCGTGCAAGTGATTGGGGCCGTCGTTGATCTCGAGCTGATACTGCTTGCCGTCCAGCGAGAACTTGCCGGCGGCGATGCGATTGGCATAGCGCCCGACCGTCGCGCCGAAGTACTGCGGCTGGTCCAGGTACTGTTGAGCGGTGGCGTAGCCGAGGACGACGTCAGCGGATTTGCCGTGACGGTCCGGCACCAGCAACTGCTGAATGACACCGCCGAGCGCCAGGATGCGCACCGACATGCCCTTGGCGTTGGCCAGCTCGACCGACTCCACCTGCCGCCCATCGGCCAGCTTTCCGAACTCACCGCGACGGGCTTCCACCGCCCCCGCGACCGACGCACCAACACTATTGAGCACGAGTACTCCCACCAGCCACCGACCTGCCTTTGCGACACCCTCGCGCCGGGGTTGACCGGACGCCTCTGGGACCTTGCCTGCCGCACCGTTGCGGCCGTACGAAACTATCTGTTTTTGGGTCACGAAAACTCTGGCCGGCGACTTGGGAAACTCATTCTAATACTCAGACAAAATGTCATCAATTGCCGCGACAAACAAGCCGCAATTTCCCTGTTATCAGCCTCATCCAACACGCAAAAACACCGCCGCCGGCTGCCCTTGTGGCGCCCGATCGCGCACAATCCCGCGACCGGCGCCCCGCCAGGCACCCTCGCCAGGCCGGTCTCCGCATCCATACGCCCGCCCATCAGGAGATGAGTCGTGAAAGGAAGTCGAAAAGCCGGCGTCATGGCGAGCCTGGGAGCCGGACTGGTGTCCGCCCTCGCCGGCCTGGGCCATCCAGCCCTGGCAGCTGAGCTCGTGATCGAGCAAGTGACGGTCGTTTCGCCGCAGCTCGCCGCGCCTCAACCCAAGCAGAACGTGCTGATCCGCGACGGACGCATCGTGTCCGTCAGCTCGAAGCCGGTCACCGCCGGTTCGGGCGCCGTGCGCATCGACGGCCGGGGCAAGTTTCTCACGCCCGGCCTCATGGATTCGCATGTCCATGTCGGCGAAGTGCCGGGCCTTCCGTTCGGCAGCGCGACCGACCCGACCATGAGCGCCCTGCGCGAGGCATATACGCGCCAGCAACCTCGCAGCTATCTGTATTACGGCGTCACTCAGGTGCTGAATCTGCTCAGCGCGCCCGATCAGGCTGCTGCGTTCGAGGCCCAGCCTGTGCATCCCGATTTGTTCAGTTGTGGCGCGGCCGTCGTGCTCGACGGCTACCCATCGGTATTCATCGACAAGGCGGCTCGCTACAGCGCCTGGCCGCACTATGTGTACGAGCCCGCCAATGCCGTGAAACATCCGCTGCCGGCCGGCGCGGACGCAGCTCAACACACGCCGGAAGCCATCATCGGCAAGCTCGCTGCGAGCGGAGCTCGCTGTATCAAGATCTTCATCGAAGACGGCTTTGGCGGCGCCTCCGACTGGCCGCTCATGAGCAAAGAAACATTGCAGCGAGTGCGCGCCGAGACTCGCAAGCGAGGATTGCTGCTGATTGCGCATGCCAACGCCATCGACATGCAGCGCATTGCCGTCGAGACACAAGTCGACGTAATCGCGCATGGCCTGTGGAATTGGAATGAGTATTCGACCGACCAAGGCGTGCCGCCGGCCATTGCCGCGCATCTGCGCGAGGTCCATGCGAAGAAGATCGGGTATCAACCCACACTGCGCGTGATCGCGGGGCTGGCGGATTTACTTCGTGAGGACACGCTGAAAGATCCGGCGTACGCGAAAGTCGTGCCGCCCGCCTTGCTCGAATGGTATGCAACGCCGCCGGCGCAATGGTTCAAGGAAGAAATGCGTCAGGGCATGGGAGGCATGCCGGACATGAAGGCCATGCACTCCTACATGGTCGTGGGCTCGTACGGCATGCGCGCCGCTAAATATCTGAACGACCTCGGCCAGCCGTTGCTGCTTGGCAGTGACACGCCTTCCGCACCGACCTTCGGCGCTCAGCCGGGCTATGACACCTATCGCGAGATGCGGATGATGGCGCAGTCCGGCATTCCGTTACCCGCGATCTTTCGTGCCGCGACCCTCAACAACGCCAGGCAATTCGGCCTCGACAAGGATTACGGCAGCGTCGAGACCGGCAAGATTGCCAACCTGCTGTTACTGAGCGCGAATCCGCTGGAAACCGTGCGAGCCTGGACCAGCATCGACCGCATCATCCTGCGCGGCTCGGTGATCAAACGGGAATCGCTGGCGGCCCCGCGCGAATAGTTCCGCCTGACGGCATGAAACGCCCGCCGTTACAGAAGTGCAAAGATTCTTAACATTCATTCGTGACATTTGAACCACGCGCGGATGGACACCCGCGCGGGCATGGACGCAGACTGCCCCGATAGAACGAGCGCCCGGTCAGGGGCAATTTCGTTCCCGCCCGCCAGGGAGGGAACATTCAGTTGGGGGTTAACGCAATGAGCATCAGCATGAAGCACGGATCCACGCTGCTCGGTATCGCAACTGCCCTGGCACTCTCGGGCACACTCAGCCCGGCGTGGGCGCTCAATCCAGGCGACACGGTCGATAATTTTCGCCTGCTCGATCACACCGGCGCCTCGCGCCAGCTCTATTACCTCTCCGACATGAAAGCCGTCGTGCTGATGGCGCAGGGCAATGGCTGCGACGTCGTGCGCAAGTCCCTGCCCGAGCTGCAGGCACTCCGTGACAAATATCGCGAGCAAGGCGTTGAGCTGCTGATGATCAACTCCAACCTCGCCGACACGCGCAACGCCATCGAAAAGGAAGCCAAGGCGCAGAGCATCGATCTGCCCATCCTGCTCGATGAAACGCAGATCATCGGCGAATCGCTCGGCTTGCAGCGCAATGGCGAGCTGCTGGTCATCAATACCAAAGGTTGGAAGGTCGCGTATCGCGGTCCCGTGTCCGCCGGTGGCACGCCGTACGCAGCCAACGCGCTCGATGCGATCATCAACGCCACGCCGGTGAAGACCGCCCAGGTCGATGCCAGCAAAGGCAAAGGCTGCGATCTGAAATTCCCGGAAGCCGATCGCAAGCAGGCACACGCGAAGATCTCTTATGAGAAGACCATCGCGCCCATGCTCATCGACAACTGCGTGACCTGCCATCGCCAGGGCGGCATCGGTCCGTGGCAGATGAGCAGCTACGACATGATCAGAGGCTTCAGCCCGATGATTCGCGAAGTGGTGCGCACCGAGCGCATGCCGCCATGGCATGCGGACCCGCACTACAACGTGTTCTCCAACGATCGCTCGCTGAGCAAGGACGAGATCAAGAATCTGGTGCACTGGATCGAAGCAGGCTCGCCGCGCGGCACCGGCAGCGATCCACTGGCGGATCTGAAGAAACAATGGCCGCAGTGGGCGCTCGGCCAGCCGGACCTGATCGTCGAGATTCCCGCCTTCGACGTGCCGGCGACCGGCGTGATTCCGTATCAAATGCCGATGGTCGCCAACCCGCTGGATCATGATGTGTGGGTGCGAGCAGTCGACTTCCAGCCGGGCGATCGCACCGTGCTCCATCACATCATCGCGACCATGGGCACAGATGCAGAGAGCGTGCGCGATGGCGGCAGTCTCGGCGGTTATGTGCCCGGCGCCGGCCCGATGCTGCTGCCCAAGGAAACGGGCGTGCTGGTCAAGAAGGACGCGAAATTCTTTTTCCAGATGCACTACACCGTGAGCGGCAAGCCCGCCCGCGACGGCAGTCGCATGGGCCTGTATTTCCGGAAGGATGCGCCTCAGTATCAAATGCGCAGCGTCGCGCTGCTCAATCCTCGACTGAAGATTCCGGCGAACACCAAGGCACACACCGAGTCGGTGTCGAAGACATTCGAGCATGACGTGATCGTCTACAACCTGCTGCCGCACTCGCATTTCCGCGGCAAGGCATCGGACTTTGTCGCCACTTATCCGGATGGTCGCAAGGAGGTGCTGTTGTCAGTACCGAACTACGACTTCAACTGGCAAACCACGTACGAGCTGAAGACACCGAAGCTTTTGCCCGCGGGCACCAAGGTCACGCACAGCACGACCTGGGACAACTCGACGCAGAACAAAGCCAACCCCGACCCGAACCGGGTCGTGCCGTGGGGCCAGCAGACCTGGGATGAGATGCTCTACGGGGTGATTCGCTATCGCTACGTGAATGAGAGCGATGCGCCTGCAGCGACGCCGGCGAAGGTATCGCAGACGGCGGGTAACTGAGCACTAATGAAACAGATGCAGCGCCCCAGGCAATGAGGCCTCGGGCGGTGTCTTACCTTCCAGAATCGCCGAGATCACTTCGATACTCGGCGGCAGGTCGGACGGATTGTAAGGCTTACCGATGAAGCCCAGCGCCAGATCCTGATTCTGAAACGCTGCAGGGTGCTGAGCGCTTACGAACACTGCCGCGATGTGCAGCTCTCGCAATCGCTTCGCCAATTCGACGCCATCTCCTGCGTGCATCAAGTCGATGTCAATCAGAGCAAGGGTTGGATGACCGTTGCGCGCCAGCTCCAGTCCCTCTTCGAGCGTGGCCGCTGGGCCCAACGTCTCATGTCCCGCCTGCTCCAGCTCGGCAACCGTGCTCAGTGCGCAAATGGGCTCGTCCTCTACTACCAATATCAACATCTTCGTTTCGATTTGCGGCTAACTCTCCTAAAGGTGGCAACGTCGCACAATCGCGAATCGTTCCTGCACCAAGCACGCAATCGCAAGTCATCTGAGTCCGAGAATCAACCACATAGCGCCTCGCGACTACGCGAAAGCCACTTCTCAGTTCAAGTAGATGGGATTGCCGAGCAGTGCCAGCTTGCCGTCGGCGTCGCGCACGTCGATCCGAATCCAGTGACGCTTGCCGTCCGACGTCTCCTCGAACGACCACGAGTGCTTCGCTGTTGGGATGGCGGTGCGTCGAGTCGTTTTGCCGTCGCGAATGATTTCAACGGTGCCGCCGGTCATCCGCTCGACGCGCGCCGTGAAGGTGACAGATTGTTTCGCCGGCACCGACAGCTGGCCACCCATGGTGACGATCGATTCCCCATACGTGGCACTCAGCTCGAGCTTGCGATCGCGCGAGCCGGCAGTGTCGACGAACACATTGCCGGCGCGGATGCCATCCATGATTGCATCGATGCTCAACTCCTTCGCATACACCACGGTCGTCGGCACACCGATGTGACCCGGCGGCGGAGATACGTTCTTCGACGTCACATCATGCGTATCGCTGCCGCCGATCGCGGTCAAACGATGCCCCTTTTGCAGCTGTTCGTGCCAGAACGGAATGCCCGTGATCGGGCTCTCCACATCGTTGCCGTTGATGACTTCCACGGCTTGCACCAACGACAGGTCGGCCGCCGGATTCGGCGACCAGCCGCACCCCATGCAAGCCTCGCCAGTCGGCACGCGTGGATGATTGATCGAGACCAGCGCGCCTTTCTGCTTCGCTTCGGTGAGCAACGCGTTCCAGTCGGGGACTGCGGTGCTGCTGACGCGAAAGTCCACCGGTTCGCGCAGATTGAATGCGTTGGCATGACCTTGGAAGGTGGTCATCTCCATGCCGGGGATCAACAGCAGCTTGTCGAAGTACGGCTGCAACGCAGTCAACTCTTTGACATGCGAGTTGGTGTTGTGCTCCGTGAACGCAATGAAGTCGAGCCCACGATCGGCGGCGGCATCCAGTGTTAGAAACAACGGACAAGGCACTCGCTTCTCGCCACTCTTGCTCGCACAGTTGCCATCGCTGTGTTCGCTGTGCATGTGCAGGTCACCGCGATACCAGCCCGCTGCGGTTTTCAACGGCGCCGGCGTCGTCGGCAGGCCGTACTCGTCGTTGCGCTGGAAATAAACTTCCGCCGTGAACTCGGCAGCCTGCCCGTTGCGAATGTTCGGCACGCCGAGCAGTAGCTGCCAGCGGCCCTGTGTCACCGGACTCGATAGATAAGAGGGCGTCGCGTCGCTCGCCGACAGCATGAATGAGCGTTTGTTGCCCCCGCTCCAGCCACGAAATGCCTCATCGAATTTTTCACCCGGCCCGAGCAATCCCACATCGATCGTCGTGCGCGCCTCGCGACCGGTGTAGTCGAAGCGAATTTCCAGAGCCTTCACGCCCGCTGGCACGTCGAACGGAAGCAGACGATAGGTCCGATACGCTTTATCGGTGATGGTGTCGCGGAGAACGAGATCGGGTGCAGCCGCATGCACATTGGCAAGGGCCGTCAAGCACAGCAGCGCGAGTAAGGAGACGAAACGCATGGAACCTCAGCGGCGTTCGGGCCGCGCCGGCCCGTAGAAAGCATCAGGGCGGCGCAAAGCGCCGCCCCCCCATCATGCCCGTGGCCGCGTTAGAAATCCCACGTCATCGAGAAGCGGAAGTTCCTGCCATAGATCGGCCGACCGATGAAGAACGGCGAGTTCGCCTCACCGCTGACGAACGTGCCGGCGCGCGGATTGCCCTCCGTGAGACCCACTTCATTCAGCAGATTCTCACCGCGCACGTAAACCGACATGCGCTCGATCGGCGACCAGCGCAGGTTCGCGCTGAGCACATCGTACGAAGGCAGCTTCAACAGATTGGCCGCATCGGCATAGCGATCGCCGAAGTACTGATAATCCACCTCGAACCGCACCTGCTCGCCCAGCTTGACCGCAGGCGTCACGCGATAGCTCACTTTCGGCACGCGCAACAGACGATTGCCGGTGAAGTCGGACCTGACCTCGCGACCGTTGACCAACGTGGTCTGCACGAAGTCGCCGAACTCCGGCTCCTGCCAGGTCGCGCTGAAGCCGATGTCCAACCAGTCCGTCGCGTGTACCGAACCTTCGAGCTCGACGCCGAGCGTTTCGGTGTCGGTGAAGACGCTCACTTCCTGATAGCTGCTGGTGTCCGGGTTGTAGCGCACATCGCCGAAACGGAACTTGTCGTACCTGGTCTGGAACAAGGTCGCGTACAACGACCAGCGATCCGACTGAAACTTGTAACCCGCCTCGATGAAATCCATGGTGCGCACCACCGGCGTCGCGAACGCGTTGGTGATGTAGTCGCCCACGTTCGGCAAACGGAACGTCGAGGTGTAGCGTGCGAACACGCCCATGCTCTCGAGGAACTGCCAGTTCACGCCGGCGGTCCAGCCGAAGTCGTCGTAGTCCGTATCGAAACGATCGAACTCACCGGTGCCGGTGAGCACAGTGTCATCCGCAGTGCTCGCCAGAATGCCCAGGTTGCGAGGAGCGGACTTCTCCACCTTGCCTTTCACGTCGACCTGCTCGTAACGCGCACCGAGGTCGATACGCCACTGATCGTTCAAGCTCCACTCGTCGGACAAGTACAGCGCCTTGGTGAACGACTCGCCCTCGCCATTGGCGAACTCCGAGCCGTAACGAATGAAGCCGTTGTCGGTGAGCGTGCGCAGCGGGTTGCCCGCCGCATCGACGGCAACCAGATCGAGCAAGCGCGCCCGGTCGCGGACGTCGATGATCGCGTTCGCCGAGTAGCGATCGAACGCTTCGTCGACCTTGGCCAGATACAAACCGACGGCCACGTCATGCTTCTGGCCGGCGATCTCGAAATTGCGCATCAGGCGCAGATCGTTGAGCAATTCATCGAGCGTCACGCGCACCTGACGGAACGAGCCGTCGCTGGTCAACCCATTGCCGTTCTGGCTGCTGACATTGAAGATCTCATTCGGCGCGTTCACATAGCGGAGTTGCACATCCACCGCGCCCGGAACGACTGTGCCGATATTGGCGCGCGCCGCTGCGAGCCGCGACGCCGCAGTGACTGGAGTGTTCGGGAACAGGCCGATGCGCGAGCTGTCCGACTCGCGATAACGCGTGCCATTGCGCAGCTGCCAATCGCCCGGCAGCTGATATTCAAACTTCAACGTGTACTGCGTCAGCTCAACGTCCGTGCCGCGATCGATATCGAGCGGGAACGTGCCGTTGGCATTGCGCAGCGTTACGCGCCGGGTGTCGGGACCGGACAACGTGCCATAGTGCTCATCGATGCCAGGCACGCCGACCACATCGCCGTTGGCGTCATAGGTCAGCGGCAGGCCGGTGTAGAAAATGACCTGGTCATCGATGCGCTTGACGTTGAAGTCCACCGAGCCGTTCTCGAACGTGCGGCCGACGGCGAAGCGCAACTGACCGCCTTTGTTGGCGGTATAGCCCGGATCGCGCACACCATCGTCTTCACGATAGAAGCCGCCGAAGCCGAGCCGCCACTCGCCGATCGGCAGGCTGTACCAACCATCGATACGACGCAGGCCGTAATCGCTGCTCTCGACCTTGATATTGCCGCCTGCGACGTCGCCGGGCTTGCGAGTGATGAAGTTCACGACGCCGCCGGGCGCGTTCGACGAGAACATCGAGGCCGGGCCGCCGCGCACCACTTCGATACGTTCGATGGTGTCATCAAGGCGGAACGCTTGATCCGCGTTCAGCCAGCCGAGGCCGGGATCGTGCTGCACCGGTAGACCATCCTCTTCCATGCCCACAGCCGAGAAACCTTCTTCAGGAATGCCGCGCACACGAATATTTGCGCTGGCTTCACCACCTGTGGATTCGACCCAGAAACCAGGCACCGAGCCGAGCGCATCGGCGACACCGAGCGGAGCATCCATGCGCAACGCTTCGCTGCTGATGGTGGTGATGGCGTAGCTCACATCCACCTTGCGGATCTCTTCCACACCAGCGCGGCCGGTAACGATGACCTCTTCCAGGTTATTGGAGGAAGTGCCGGCATCTTGTGCATGCGCGAATCCGGCAACAAACAATGGCAGCGCAATAGCAAGCTGACAGCGAATAGCGTGGCGAAGCGTCGACATGTGACCGTGGCGTCCTTATTTGCATGGTCGAAAGCGGCCGAGGCCCTTTCGACTGGGCTGCGGAAAAAATTTCCGGCGCATGCTCGTGGTAGCGCATTAAGCGCCAATGACAGCCGAATGACGTGGTCGTGACATTCCTGATCGCGAATTTCGGAACGCAATCAACGCGTCATGGATTTACTCCGGTTCGTGTCATGAGGTGTTGCTCCAATGAAATATTTCAGCCTAATCGCACTGGTTGCGCTGCTCGCCGCCTGTGGTCAAAAGGAGCACGCCGCTCCGGCCACCACCGCACCGCCGCCTGCCGGTGAAGGCCCAGCAGTAACGACCACCACCGAACCTCAGACCGCCGCGACGGCAGAGGCCACCGCCGGCGCAGCGGTGAAACTCTCGCCCACGCAAGGCAACACTGCGAACGGCGCATTGAAGATCACTGCCGCAGGCACCGGAGTAAAGATTTCAGGAGTGGTGCAGGGACTGAAGCCCGACGGCGAATTCGGTTTTCATTTTCATGAGAAGGGCGACTGCAGCGCGCCCGACGCGACCAGTGCCGGCGCTCATTTCAACCCCACTGGCCAGGAGCATGGCAACCCGCAGGGTCATCCCCATCACGCAGGCGACATGTTGAATGTGAAGTCGGATGCGCAGGGTGTCGCAGAAGTGAGCATCGACAATCCCGATGTCTCACTGCAAACGGGCTCGCCCAACGACATCCTCGGCAAAGCCCTGGTGATGCATGCCAAGCCCGACGACTACAAGACGCAACCGTCGGGCAACTCTGGCGACCGCATTGCCTGCGGTGTCGTCGCCATTCAAACGAACTGATGGGCCCTACTCAATAACGAGCGACGGCGGCGTGTAGCGATACAGCGCCGCCGCGTTGCCCCGGGCCACACACTTCGCATCCGGCCTGCCTCGCACGATGTACCACTGCGAGCGATTGGCCTCTCCCAAGGCCACAGCCGTGGTATCGCTGAAGCACAGCTGCCGGGCATAGTCATTGACGACCAACTGGCGATCTTTCGAGCCGTTCAGCCACAGCGCCGCATCAGCCGCCTCCTGCTCCGCCTCTCGCCAGCGTGCGTGCCCGAAGTGAACGATGGGACGATGCACGTTGAGCAGATACTGTTCCTTGAAGCCCACGAAGCCGAGCTCGGCGTTCGGGTCGTCATTCGCTTCGACGCGATCGATGAAGCCCGCCCCCGAGCGGGCCGAGTTCATCACCGGGTTGACCCAGTAGCTGACGGTCAGCAAAGCGACGGCGAGAACGCCTGCGTAGGCGAGAATGCCCCGAGCCGGTCGGGCGAGCGCGCAAACCACGGCGCCGGCGCCGCCAATCAACAACAGGGGGCCGAATACATCGATCTCATAATTGGCGAGGACCTCGAGGCGCTTGCCCGGTTGTATCTGGACGTAGACGGCAACCACCAGACATACCGTAGCGATCAACGCAGCCAGCATGAACAACACTCGCTGCACCGAGCGACGCTGCAGCAGCCCCAGCAGATAGGGCCCGCTCGCGAGCGCCAGGGCCGGCACTGCCGGAAGAACATAAACACCGCGCTTGCCACTGCTGAGACTGAAGAACAGCACCACCAGCACGACCCACGCTGTGAGCAAGCCGATGCGCAAGTCACCTGCCTGCCAGGCTTTGCGCCACTGAGGCACGAGCCAGGGCAGCAGCAGCGTCAGCGGCAGCCACAACCCCGGAATCACCTTGATGATGAAATACCAGAACGGCTCGCGGTGATGCCACGCATCGGTGTAGCGACCCACGGTTTGATGAAACAGGATCTCGTCGCGATAGGCCGCGAGGGTCGGATCGGCATTGGCCGCCAACAACATCGGCACGAGCCAGGTGCTCACCGCCAGCAGGAACGCCACTGGCCCGATGAGCCACAGCGCGATGCTCGTGCTCTGCATGCGTGGCGACCAGCGCGGTGCACGCATCGCTGCGAACGGAATCAACATCAGCAAGGGTAGAAAGCCGACGCCCTTGGTGATCACACCGAATCCGGCCGCGGCCCAACCTATCGCGTACCAGCCCCACGCGGGGCCAAGTAACAAGTGACGGACCAGGCCATACAGACCGAGCACCACCCAGAACAGCAGCGTCGCATCGATCTGCGCCTGTCGCACTTGCCAGACAAACTGAACCGTCAGCAACAACGCCAACGCAGCAGCCAGCCCGGTTTCGCGATTCCACAGACGGCGGCCGAGATCGTAGATGAGGAACAGGCACGCGAGGCCGCTGAACAAGGACGGCAGCAGGAAGGCGACACGCAGCGAACCGGTGGCGAGCAGCGACAGGCCCATCAACCAGAAGAACAGCGGCGGCTTGTCGGCATACACATCGCCGCCGACGCGCGGCAACAGCCAGTCGCCGGTTGCCACCATGTCGCGAACGATCAGCGCAAACCGCGGCTCGTCCGCAGGCCAGGGATCGCGCAGGCCGAGCCCCGTCGCGATCAGCAGCAATCCCAGTCCCAACAGCCACAACAGGTCGAGTCGCGTATCGCGTGAGCTGTTACTGCCTACGCGAAACCACTCCTGCACCCAACTCGCCTGCATCGTTCACCCTGCCTCGAAACTGGCGGCGATTATGCCCTGGCCGCCGCAAATTTAGTGTTGGACGACGGCTGCGGCACAAACCAATCGCGGTTGCCGCAATTTTTTTTGCGATTGATGGCCGTCAACAGGCCCGTCCAACACAGCGATGCACACTGAACATTTCCCGGCCTCGCCGCTGCCGTTGTACGCACGCCTTCGCGAGCGTTGGGGCGCTGGCATTCCCTGCTCGTCCGATGTCGCTTTCGCGTTTGGCGTGTCGTTCATCTGGTTGGCGCTGTACAACGTCCGCTTCTGGGAGTTGTCGGGCGCCGCGATGTGGCACCCGAGCGCCGGGTCGCTGTTCTTCATGGCTTCGCTCTTCGTGCTGGCGTGGGTGGTGCAGGCGGTACTGCTGCTCCTGTTGCCGAGTCGTTGGGTGATGCGTGCCGCCGCCAGTCTGATGTTCGTGGGAGCCGCTTTCGGTGCGTACTTCATGAGCCAGTACGGCGCCATCATGAACCAGGAAATGATGCGCAATGTCCTGGAGACCGACCATGCCGAAGTCACCGCACTGCTGAATGCGGACGTAGTGCTGCACGGTGTGCTGCTGGGACTCGTCCCTGCGCTGCTCGTGTGGCGAGTCCGGTTGCCGGAAACTCGTTGGCGCACTCAGATGATGCAACGCGCACTAGCCATTGTTGTCGCGCTCGGCGTAGCGGTCGCAGGCATGTTCGCCAACTCGGCCGACTACGCCACTTTCTTTCGCGAGCACAAGCCAGTTCGCTACACGCTCAATCCAGTTGCGCAGGTCATCAGCATGGCGGGCCTGCTTGCCGGTGGCCGCGACGCGCATGCCAGCGGGCCGTTGATCGATCCGGCCGGCAAGATCGAGCACCTGGCCACGCCTTCAGCGAAGCCTTTGGTGTTGTTCCTGGTCGTTGGCGAGACCGCGCGCGCCGAGAACTTCCAGCTGGGCGGCTATGCGCGCGAGACCAATCCTGAGCTGGCGCATATCTCCGGTCTCACTTATTTCTCGAGCACCTCGTCGTGCGGTACCTCGACGGCCATTTCAGTGCCCTGCCTGTTCTCGCACCTGCCGCGCGCCGAATTCAAAGTCGCTGAAGCCGACCGCTACAAGAATCTGCTCGACTCGCTGGTGCAGGCCGGATTCGACGTGCAATGGCGCGACAACAACTCCGGTTGCAAAGGTGTCTGCGCCCGCGTGACCAGCATCGACTACAACGAGCAGCCCGATCCGCAGTACTGCCGCGACTCGAACTGTTTCGACGCCGTCATGCTCGGCGACCTGCCGGAGACCTTGCGCAAGATCGAGCGCGACACGGTCATCGTGTTCCATCAGAAAGGCAGTCACGGCCCGTTCTACTCCGAGCGGTATCCACCGCAGTTCGAGCGCTTTCAGCCGGCTTGTCGCTCCAACAAGCTACAGCATTGCAGCCAGCGGGAAATCACCAACGCTTACGACAACACGATCGCGTATACCGATCACGTGCTCGCCAGCCAGATCCGGATGCTGCGCGAGGTCAGCTCACAGCTCGACAGCGTATTGATCTATGTTTCCGACCATGGCGAATCGCTGGGCGAGAACGGCATCTACCTACACGGCATGCCGTACGCATTTGCCCCAGCAGCGCAGCGGCAGGTGCCCATGCTGGTCTGGACCTCCGAAGGTTATGTCCGCCGCACACAGCTGCGCACCGACTGTCTGCGCACCGAAGCCAAGCTGCCGGTGAGTCATGATTTTTTCTACCACACGGTGCTGGGTGCAGCCCAGCTGCGCAACCAGGTTTATGATCGGCAACTGGATTTGATCGCCGGTTGCCGCCGCAGTGGTGGCAGTGAATGAGCGGCGATTGATTTATCGAACGCCCCCGTCCTACTGACAAGTGAGCTCCGAAACCAGCACCGAAAGCGCCCTGATCGCCGCCATGCTCCGAGGCGACGAGGCGGCTTTTCGCCGCTTTTTCGAGAGCTATTTTCCGCGTGTCTACCGGTTCGCCCTGCCCCGGCTGGGCAACGATGCCGAGGCCTGCAAAGAAGTGGTGCAAGCAACCCTGATCAAAGCCATGCGCGCCCTGGCCGGCTTTCGCGGCGAGGCGGCACTGTTCAGCTGGTTGTGCCAGATCTGTCGGCGCCAGATCGCGGACTATTTGCGCGCTCACAAGCGCCATCATCAGAACGTAGTGCTGATCGACGACACTCCGGGCCTGCGCGAAGCGCTGGAATCGATCGCCGCCCCCGCCTCGGATGAACCGATGCAGGGCTACAGCAATGCCGAAGCCCGCCGGCTGGTGCAGTCCGTCCTGGATCGGCTCCCGTCGCGCTACGGCGATGTATTGGAATGGAAATATATCGAGGGACGCAGCGTCGAGGAGATCGGCGAGCTACTCGGCGTCGGGCACATAGCGGCGCAATCGCTGCTGGCTCGCGCCCGCACGGCATTCCGCGAGGCACTGGAAACTGTATTTGGTTCGACTGCGAGCGATGTGCTCGCCGGTATGAGAAAGTAGCGCCATGACGACGGTACGAGACGAACCCGAGTCTAACGACGCCAGCATCGAAGCGTTGCTGCGAGAGGTTGGTGCGCGCGACGAACCTTCGGCCGCGGCTGCGGCGGAAGTGATGTCGGCAGTGCATGCCGAATGGCTGAATATCGTGCAACAACGTCGGCGCCAGCAGCGCGCTGTTGCCTGGCGGGTTGCTGCAGGTGTCGCGCTCGCGGTCGGGGCCACCTCTTTCGCCTATCGATTCATGGCGCCCGCCCCCGCGCAGTTCGCCAGCGTCTCGTACGTCGATGGTCATCTGCTGGCCGGCAGCGATGACAGCAACGTCGCAGCTCGCGAGATCGGACAGTTCATTCTCGTCGGCGACAACATGCAAACCGACGCGCAATCGCGCGCCGCCGTTTCTTTCCCTGACGGACTGTCGCTACGGCTCGATCGCAACACCCAACTCACGGTCGACGCGACCGATCGCATTTCGCTGGCCGCGGGCGCCGTATATATCGACGCGCCTCCAAGTGCGGACAGTGCCAATGCGCTGACGATCGAGACGATCGCTGGATCCGTGCAGCACGTCGGCACGCAGTATGAAGTGCGGACCCACGCCAATGCGATGGTGGTCAGCATCCGTGAAGGCCGCGTGCGGGTCATGACTCCGAGCACTTCGGACACCGGCGAAGCAGGACAGGTGCTGCATCTGACGAATAGCGGCGAACTGACCCGCAGCACGCTCGATGCCACCGATCCGCACTGGCAGTGGGCCATGCAGGCCGCGCCTGAGTTCGACATCGACAACCAGTCGCTGGCCTCGTTCCTGCAATGGATCGCTCGCGAAACTGGCCGGCACGTCGTTTATTCCACGCCGCAAGCCGAAGCGGCTGCGCAAGCAGTGAAGCTGCGCGGCTCCATCGCGGGCCTGGATGCAGATGTGGCCCTGACGACGGTGCTCGCGACGACGCAGCTGCGTCGTTATCAAACAAATTCGAGCGAGATTGGCATCGAGCTCGCACCGATTGATTCGAGCGTTCCCACGCGTCAAACCCACTGAGCGCCGGACTGGACGCGAATCATCGCGCCCCACGAGCACGGCGATGGGGGCGTGATGAAAAGCTTCTCCAGGATTGCTGTTACGACTGCCGCATCCACTCTGCTGATGGCACCGCTGGTCTACGGTGCCGACACGATGGTAGCGATGCTTCCTGGCAAGCTGGCTCTCGATCAATCGCAATTGCCTGCGGACGCAGACCTCGAACGGCGCGGCGCCACGATCGGCCGCGTCGACATCCGAGTCGACGATGTGTTCGAGGAAACCCAGTCGCTGGCAGCGCCGTATCGCATGGTGAATGGCCTGCACATCTCCACACACAACGAAACGGTGCGCCAGCAGTTGCTGTTCAGACCTGGCGAGCCGTTTCATCGTCGCGTGCTCGATGAGACAGAGCGCCTGCTGCGTGGCCAGCGCTATCTCAATGAAGCATCCGTGACCGTGGTCCGCTACAACGAGGACAACACGGTCGATGTCGAGGTGCGCGTTCATGACGTCTGGACGTTGAGTCCCGGCTTTTCCTTCGGCCGCAAGGGCGGCGAAAACAACACTCGCTTGAAATTCGAGGACACCAACTTCCTCGGCTTGGGCAAACAGATCGGGATGGAGCGCTCCAGCAACGTCGATCGCACCGCCTGGCGCTTGACCTACGTCGATCCTCATTTGTTGGGCAGCTGGTGGACGCTTTCCAGCGCGTATTCGTCCATGAGCGACGGCAAGGAACAGGCCTTGGCGCTGTCGCGGCCTTTCTATGCTCTGGATTCGCGCTGGAGCGCGAACATCAGCGGCTCCAGCGAAGACAGCGCGATCTCTCGTTACTCGCTCGGCAAACGCATCGAACGCTTCGCCATGCAGGAGCGTCAATTCGAATTCGGTGGCGGCATTTCGGATGGCCTGCACGACGGCTGGACCGTGCGCTACCTCGGCGGCTTTCGCTATGACGCGCGTGCATTCAACACACGCCTGGATGAGCCCGACGCGGCAATCCCCGATGACCGCACCGTCGCGTATCCCTGGGTCGGCATCGAGATGATCGAAGACAACTATCTGAGCACGCGCAATCTGGATCAGATCGGGCGCACGGAAGACCTCTATCTGGGCCGCAGCGTGCGACTCGAAGCAGGCTTTGCCAGCACCGCCTTCGGCTCGACTCGCGATGCCTTCATCGTCAACGGCGCATTGCAGACCGGCACCGATCTCTCCAATGAGCGTTATCTCATTCACACCTTGGGCTGGCGTGGACGCCTGGAAGGCGGCTCGCTCGCCGACGCCGTGCTGGATGCCAACAGCCGGTTCTATCTGCGGCAGTCCGAGCGCAGCGTGTTCTTCGCGTCGGTTGCGGCATCGCTCACATCACATCTGGATCCCGAGAAGCAGCTGCTGCTCGGCGGCGATAACGGGTTGCGCGGATACCCGCTGCGCTATCAGGCGGGCAAGACTAATGCGTTGGTCACGTTGGAAGAGCGCTTCTACAGCTCGTGGCAACCGCTGAAGCTGTTCAATGTCGGCGCCGCGGTGTTCTACGATGCCGGCCGCGCGTGGGGGCAGGACGCATATGCCGCCGCGCCGTCCGGTTGGCTTCAGGATGTCGGCGTCGGCTTGCGACTCGGCAGCGCTCGCTCGGGCCTGGGCAATGTCCTGCACATCGATCTGGCCATGCCGCTGGATCGCAGCAACGACATCGATTCGGTGCAACTGCTGATCGAAACCCGGAAATCGTTCTGACGCATGCCGAATACGACGTTTTTCTGGCGTCATCTGCGCGCGCCGCTGGCGGTGTTCGTGCTGCTCGCCCCCTTGCTTGCCACTACCACACTCGACCTCAACATCGCGCACGCGCTGTTCTTCGATGAGTCCCAGTCGCGCTGGATCGGAGCGCACAGCTGGTGGACCAATGAGCTGATCCATCGTGACGGCACCTGGCTGATGCGCCTGGTGGCGCTGCTGGCACTGGCAACTTGCATCGCGAGCTGGGTCCGCCCGCAACTGCACGAGCTGCGCAGGCCCGCGCTGTACTTTTTCGTCGCCGTCGTGCTGTCGGTGGGACTGGTGGGCCTGCTGAAAACACTGACCAATGTCGACTGTCCGCGCGACCTGATCGAGTTCGGCGGCCGGTTCCCCTTCTTTCATCTGTTCGAGCATCGCCCCGCCGACTTGCGCCGCGCGCAGTGCTTTCCGGCCGCACATGCCAGCTCCGGTTACGCGTTGCTGGCTTTATACTTCGTGTTTCGCGAGCGCAGTCGGGTAGCCGCGCGATGGGGCCTGGCCGCCGGCGTGCTGTTGGGCCTGATATTCGGTATCGCTCAGCAAGCGCGCGGCGCGCATTTCGTTTCACACGATGTGTGGAGCGCGATGCTCGTGTGGACGGTTTCGCTAACTCTATACACTTTCGTTTTCAAGGCCCGGCTATGGAACCCTGCCCCGCCCCATCGATCTCAGTGGGACCGCAATGAAGTCAGCGCTGCGGCGCGTCGCCTGCCTGTCGACGGGACTGCTGATGTGCCACGCCGCGATGGCGCAGCTTCAGGGCCGTAGTGTCGGCGATGTGCTCAAGGATCTGCGCTCCCAGGGCCTGATCTTCATCTACAACGACCAGATCGTGCCGGCGAATTTGCGCATCGAGGTCGAGCCCGGCGCGACTCGCGGGCTGGATCTGGCTCAAGAAATTCTGGCCGCGCACGGCCTGGCTTTGTCCGAGGCGGCCCCTCGCGTCTATGCCGTCGTGCGCGGTTCGTCAGCCACGCCCGAACCAGCGCCGGCCGCCGCTCCGAAGCCGGAGCCCGCACAACCGGAAGAGGTCGTCGTTCAAACCAGCCGCTACGTGTTGGCGACCGCCGACAACATCGCGCCCAAAGAATTCCTGACCCAGGACGAAGTGCAGGCCATGCCGCGTCTGGCAGATGAAACGTTGCGGGCCGTGCAACGACTGCCGGGTACGGCGACCAACGGTGTCTCCAGCCTCGGGCCGATTCGCGGCGGCGTGCCGAACGAGACGGCCATCGTCCTGAACGGGCTGCGGCTATACGAGCCCTTTCATCTCAAGAACTTCTACAGCCCCGTCAGTCTGCTCGATTCCCGACTGATCGATGGCATCGAGTTCTATTCGGGTGGCTTCCCGACACTGTATGGCGATCGCATGAGCGCCATCATCGACGCGCGCACCATCCGTCCCAGTGAGCGCTACTACGAAGCTGGCATCAGCCTGTTCAATACCGGCGCGCTGGCGGCAACTGACTTCGACAACGGCCGCGGCCGCGCACTGATCTCCGCTCGGCGCGGCAACCTCGGCGAGCTGGCGCAGTTCGCGGAAGAGGATTTCGGCAAGCCGGACTATTCCGATGGTTTCGCTCGCGTCGAGTACGAACTGAACGACTCCACGCGTATTTCTTTCGACGCGCTCGCCTCTGGCGATCAGATCGTCGCCAAGCGCGATGACGGGGCCCAGCAGGCACGCGCCAAGTATCGAAACATCTACAGCTGGCTCACGCTGGACCACGCCTGGTCCTCGGACTTCTCAACCCGCGCCATCGGCTCGTTCACCGACCTGGTCAACGAACGCCGCGGCTTCGTCGAGCAGCCGGGCCAGCGCTCCGGGCGCGTTCAGGACGATCGCAGCTTCCATATCGCAGGGCTGAGGCTGGAAAACACCTGGAACGTCGGTGCGTTCAAGTATCGTTTCGGCGGTGAAGTCCGCAAGCTCTGGGGCGACTATAACTATGAGCTCGACCTCACCGTCTCGCCCGATTATCCGTTCCCAGGCTCGCCCGGCTCGGTGACTTCGCGTCGCGCCTCACCGGCACCGCAGGGCTATGAGAACTCGGTGTACTGGGATATGCGGACCACGCTCGGTCAGCGCTGGACGATCGAGGCCGGTCTGCGCGCCGACGTGCAAACCTATGACGGCACCGATGATGGCGAACAATGGAGCCCGCGCATGAGCGTGCTCTATGCGCTATCACCAGCGACCACCCTGCGCGCCGGCTGGGGACGTTTCTTCCAATCCCAAGGCATCAACGAGCTGCAGGTCGAGGACGGCATTGCAACGTTCTATCCCGCGCAGCATGCAGATCACTTCATCGCCAGCCTCGAGCATGCCTTCCACGAGGGCTTCAATCTGCGTGTCGAGGCGTATCGAAAAAACTATCGGCGCATCCATCCGCGCTTCGAGAACATGCTCGATCCACTGGTGCTGTTTCCCGAAGCGGAGTTCGATCGCGTCATGATCGACGCCAATAGTGCCTACGCCGAAGGCGTCGAAGTGCTGATGCAGATGCGGCCGCGCGGCCCCTGGAGCGGCTGGCTCAGCTACACATGGTCACAGGCAACCGATCGGGTCGATGGCGCAGACGTGCCGCGCAGCTGGGATCAACGACATGCCATCAATCTGGGCGTGAGCTGGGCACGGGGCCCGTGGAACGCGACCGTCATCAACAGCTTTCATAGTGGCTGGCCAACCACCGAGCTGGCCATCGATCCGGTGACCGGCGTGCCGAGCATCGATCTGTCAGCGCGCAATCGCAGCCGGTTTGCCGCGTTCAATTCGCTGGATTTTCGCGTGACTCGCACGTTCCTCATGCCACGCGGTGCGCTGGATGTGTTCGTCGAGGTGACCAATGCAACCTCGCGTGAGAATCCTTGCTGTGTCGAGTACAAGCCGCGGCAGAACGCGGATGGCTCGGTGAGCTACGTGCGCGATTTCAATTCCTGGCTGCCGCTGATTCCGTCGGCCGGAGTGCTGTGGCGATATTGATTGGGGGCACGGTAATCCCTGTCTTACAAAAGCCTGCCGGTATGGAAGACTTGAGCCTGGGAAAATACCTAGCTGCCCCTCGATCGTGACCGGGCGCACACGTCCCGGTCGCGCTCGGCTGGAAAATACGCGGCCGCAGCCAGGATTGGAAAATCTCCGGTGAGCCCATCCGGAGTGCGAGGAACTGAGGTTAGATGAAGATCCTGCATCTTGAGGACAATCCAAGCGATGCGCTCATTATCGAGCGCGGCATTCAGCGACAAGGCATCCAGGCGACTTTCATTCAAGTCCGCAGCTCCAGCGAATACGCCGCGGCGTTGCAGGACGGCGGCTTCGATGTGGTGCTGGTCGATAACAATCTGCCGGGCTACAGCGCCGAGGATGCGATCGCCGAATCCAAGGCCGCCTACCCCAACGTGCCGGTGATCGTTTGTTCCGGCGCCGCGCTCGACGCTGAAGTGGCCGCAAGTTTCGCGGCTGGCGCCAGCGATTACGTGCTCAAAGATCATCTTTGGCAGCTGAGTGCAGCGCTGCGCCGGAACATCAAACCGCCGCCACCGGTAGTCGCGCCTCCGCAAGCGGCCATGATGTTGCTGGTCGATGTCGTGCAGAAACTATCTCTGGCGCGCGGGCTGGAGGCCATCGTCGACATCGTTCGCAAGGCGGCCCGCCAACTCACTGGCTGCGATGGCGCGACCTTCGTACTGCGCGATGGCCCCTATTGTTATTACGTCGACGAAGACGCGATCTCGCCGCTTTGGAAAGGCCAACGCTTTCCGCTGGAGACCTGCATCAGCGGCTGGGCCATGCTCAACAGCCAGTCCGCCATCATTCCCGACATCTATAAGGACTCGCGCATTCCACACGCCGCGTATCGGCCGACCTTCGTGCACAGCCTCGCAATGGTGCCGATTCGCTCCTACGCACCGATCGGTGCCATT
Source organism: Steroidobacter cummioxidans (assembly GCF_003104955.1). Taxonomy (NCBI): domain Bacteria; kingdom Pseudomonadati; phylum Pseudomonadota; class Gammaproteobacteria; order Steroidobacterales; family Steroidobacteraceae; genus Steroidobacter; species Steroidobacter cummioxidans. Next base: position 162,299 of record NZ_LSRW01000002.1, read on the forward strand.
GGCAACTACTGGGCCAGGCATCACGAGTGCACGCCCCAGGAATTGATGCTGTTGGAAGCGCTCGCGAACACGACCGCAGTGGCGATGGAAAATATCGATGTCTATCAAAATCTGGAGCGCCAGGTTCGCGAGCGCACGCGCGAGCTGCAGACGGTGAACCAGGAGCTCGAGGCGTTTTCATCCGCGGTGTCGCACGATCTGCGCGCGCCGTTGCGAATCATGAATGCCGAGCTGGACATGGCTCGCGAACACGCCGGCGTGCTGCCGGCGACGTCGATCGATCGCTTGCGGGACTCCACCACGCGAATGGGCTCGCTCATCGATGACTTGCTGCGCCTGTCTCACATCACGCGCACCGAACTGTATTTGCAGCCGACCGACCTCAGCGAAATCGCGGGCAAGATCATGAACCGCCTGCGCAACGCCGAGCCACTACGCGAAGTCGACGTCAGCATCGCGCCGGGCTTGCGAGTGACGGCCGATGCCGGCCTGATGAGCGTGGTACTGGAGAACCTGTTATCGAACGCGTGGAAATACAGCTCCAAGCGTGAGCGCAGCCGCATCGAGCTCGACGCTTATCGCGACGCGACCGGGCGACTGGTGTATCGAGTGCAGGACAACGGCGCGGGCTTCAATCCGAATCAGGCTGATCGACTGTTCAAGCCCTTCACTCGCCTGCACGATGCGCGGCAGTTCCCGGGCGTCGGCATCGGCCTGGCGACCGTCCAACGCATCGTTCAACGGCACGGGGGCGAGATCTGGGCGAGCAGCGACGGTCGCACCGGCGCGCAGTTCATGTTTACTCTGGGCGCGCAAACCTGATCAGACGGCGTCTACGAATCCCTGCAGCACCTGCGCGACGTTGTGGCCGATCTCGGCGACGGCATAGCCGCCTTCGAGAATGAACACGGTCGGCAGTCCGAGGGCCGCGAGCTGCGCGCCGAGTTTCAGGTACTCGGGCTCGCGCAGCTGAAACTTGGAGATCGGATCGTCGGCGAAGGTATCGACGCCGAGTGAAATTACCAGCGCGTCCGGCTGGTACTCATTGATGCGACGGACCGCATCGCCCAGCGCATCGAACCACAGCGCATTGCTGCTGCCTGCCGGCAACGGATAGTTCTTGTTGTAGCCGAGCCCCTCGCCAGCCCCGGTCTCGTCGGCGTGCCCGAGGAAGAAGGGATACTCGGTGCGCGGATCGCCGTGGATGGAAAGAAACAGCACGTCGCTGCGATCGTAGAAGATGGTCTGCGTACCGTTGCCGTGGTGATAGTCCACATCCAGCACGACGACACTCTTCGCGCCGTTGTCACGAAACGCCTGAGCCGCAACCGCAGCGTTATTCACGAAGCAGTAGCCGCCGAGAAAATCGGGGCCCGCATGATGGCCCGGCGGTCGCGATAACGCGAACGCCGCGCGCTCGCCGCCACTGACGATCTGCTGCGCGGTCAATGCGATGTCAGCACCCAGCTTCGCCGCCGTCCACGTGCCCGCCATCAGCGGCGTGCCGCTGTCGAAAGAATACAAGCCCAATTTGCCCGAGAAGGTCTCAGGCTCGATGTCGCTGCGCAAACCTCGCACCGGCCACACGGCGGGCAACGCGTCGTTCGTGTAGCCCTGCGCAGTCCACAGATCCCAGGCTTTTTCCAGAAAGCGGATGTAGCGCGGCGCATGGACGCGCTCGAGCGCAGATACCGGAAATTCCTGCGGCTCCATGATCGGCCCGAAATTGCGAGCCTTCACCGCGTCATGAACGAAGTCGGCGCGTTCCGGCTTCTCGAAGCACGGCACCATCTGACCACGATACATTTCCCTGTCACCGGCGTGCAGACGGTGACGATCGCTGTAGATGATTTTCATGAACGAGCCTGGAGCCCCACGGCGACCAGATTGGCGATTTCGCGGGCGATGTGTTGCTGTTGTACCGGGTCGGTGGGCACGTCATCCTTGACCAGCCAGCTGAGCAGGCCGGGCAACATCAGCGCACGCGCATGCACGTCCACCTCTTTGATCGTCTGCTCGCGCGCGCCTTGGCGGATCAACTCGTGATACGCGTCGCCGAGCTGATCGGAACGCACCGCGAACTTCGCCTGACCTTCCGGCGACAACGCGCCGTGCCCGACCAGCGGCGACAATGGATTCAAGTCTTCGTTGGGATAAGCGCGCGCCAGCGCGTCCATCGATGCGGACAACGCTTCCATTCGCGTGCCCGAATATTCGAGCATGCGGTCTTTGATGAATAGAAAGATGCGGAAGGCGCGCTCGTAACAAGCCGACACCACCTCCTGCTTGCTGCCGATGTGGTGATGGAACGTGCGCTTGGTCGTTCCCAACTGAGCGGCGATCTCTTCGAGCGACGTGGCATCGATGCCTTTGCGATTGAAGGCGCGCGACGCGGCTCGCAACAACGCTTCACGCTTCGCTTCGAGCGCAGCGTCGCGATCGAACGCACTGACGACTTGGGGCGCGAGCGCGGAAAGATCCAGCGGCTGATAATTCGGCAACCCGGCACGCGTGGAGAATCCTTCGAGGACCGTTGCCATGACCGCCGACCGCAAGCGCTCCGCGCCCATCGGACCGACTGCATGTGCCCACGGTCTTGCGAGCGGCGCCCAGGTCACCAGACTCAGGATGACGCGCGCATTCACTTCGATGTCGCAGGCTCGCAGCACGCCTTCGCGGTGCCCGGTTTCGAGCAGATGGGCGAGCCGGGCAGTCAGCGCGTCGTACAGCCCCTGGATGGTGTCGCGCTGAGTCTGGTTCATCATCGCGATCTCGGCGCGGGCCGCGATCTCTGGCTCCTTCGGGTCCAGCATGCGACTGATGAAATCGATCAATATGTCGGCCGATGTACCACCGACGCGCTCAGCTTCCCGCAGGTGGCGCGCGATGATTTCGGCTGCGCGCCGATAGCATTGAAATACCAGATCCTCGCGATCGGCGACGTAGTGGTACATCGCCCCGCGCGTGACGCCCAGTTTCGCGGCGATTTCCGCCAGCGAGGTGAGCAACACGCCCTTCTGATTCAATTGACGAGCGGCTTCATCGAGCACCCGCTCGTGACGATTGACCACGCCCCCCGAGGCTGGCGCCTCGGCGGTGGGCTGGGCCGCGCTGTCTTTGGGATTCGAAGTCATGGTGGTAAACCGACAGTTACCCATAGTAACCCGCAGCGGCGCTCTCGTTCACCCCGCCCCGCACCGAGTACCGGCCCTGGACGGCACCCCCTCACGAGCGGACGAGAGCCGGTTCACAGTTCCAAGCAGCCATCGCCGCGTGCGGGGGTCAGTTTTTCCATGGCTGCGTTACGCTTCGCCCGACCCCGGGTGACGTAAGCCATTGCCCGATCGTTTCACAACCAAGCACCACGGCTGACATGGAGTCTTTTTTCGGCTCGCATGGCCCCACTTCCGACGCTGGGGCGACCCGTATCAAGGCCATGCGCTGGCCGGCCAGCTTGCGCCTGGGCCATACCACCATGCTGACGGGCAAAGCGATTCAGATTTCCAACTCCGGCGTCGGCCTGCTGATGGACCGGACGGTGCGGGAAGGTGAGACCGCGCTGGTGCGGGTCGACGCTTTCGTGGACGGCAATCCGCTGCGGCTGCAGGCGCGGACCAGCGTGGTCTGCTGTACCTGCGTGGGCATGGACGGCTTCCGGATTTCGCTGCGCTTCCAGGACTTGGATGAAGATGCGCAGAACGCGGTTGACGCGTTACTACGCGCCCGCTGAGAGGCAGCGGGCGCGCTCACTGACGATCACTTCAACAGACTGCGCAGCATCCACGCGGTCTTTTCATGAACCTGCAGACGCTGGGTCAGCAGATCTGCAGTGGACTCGTCGCCGCCTTTTTCCGCAGCGGGGAACGCCGCCCGCGCGGTGCGCGCAACAGCTTCATGACCGGCGACCAGTAGCCGTACCATCTCCATCGCTTCAGGCACGCCCTCGGTCTCCTCGATCGAGGTCAGGCGGGCGAACTGGCTATAGGTGCCCGGCGCCGGATAGCCCAGCGAACGGATGCGCTCGGCCACCGCATCCAGCGCGTTCCACAGCTCGGTGTACTGCCCCATGAACATCAGGTGCAGCGTGTTGAACATCGGCCCTTCGACGTTCCAATGGAAATTGTGAGTCTTCAGGTACAGCGAATAGGTATCGGCCAGCACCTTTGCCAGGCCATCCGCAATCTTTTCGCGGTCTTTACTGCTAATACCGATGTCGATGGCGACCGCATCGCCCTTGCCGCCGTTTTTCTTGGAACTTTGTTTGGCCATACCGATTCTCCTGGGATATTCGCGCTACCGAACTGAATCTGTTCACGATCCTACCCGGTCGTTCCACAGCCCTCCAACAGGGAGGCTCTATGTATGCGATCGACGACAGCGACAGGGTTCAGTGAGCATTCATAGCGCATACATTGCAATACGCGCGGCGACCGCTGGGACGCCGTGGACCACGAAGGGATGAGAGACCTGATGATGCAAAAGCTTGTTTTTGCCGCGATCGCTGGCAGCGCCTGTCTGTTGAGCGCCGTCGGCGCGCGCGCCGATGACGCCAAGGACAAACTGGTGGCGGCCGAATCGTTCGCCACACTCGACCGCAACGGTGACGGCCGCATCAGCCGCTCCGAAGCCGGCTTCGACCGCAGTCTGTCGCAGACTTTTGCCGAGCTCGACACCGACGGCGACGGCTTCGTGTCCGCCGAGGAATTCAGCGCTGCCCAACAACAAGAAAGCGCCACGGTAGGCAAGCTCACGCCGAAGTAACCTTGTCGGCCGCAGGGCGGTCCGCCGGCCGCCCGGTCAGGGCAGCACACTGGTTCTGCGAATATCGTCCGGCGTGATCACCAGACGTTTTTGATAGTTGGCACCGCCGTGCCGCAACTCGCCGGTGACCAGCACCTTCTGTCCGAGCAGGGATCGATATTGCTGGTATTGCTCCGGCGCCAATGCCAACTCGATCTCCAGCTGGATGATTTCTCGGGGATATTGCCTGTTGGCATCGACGCAGGTGCGTTGCTCCAGCTGCAGAATCCAGATGACCCGCGGCTCATCGCCCTTGGTCACACTCTCGTAATCCGGCGGACCGGCGTAGGTCTGACGCACGATCGTGCCGGGGATTTGAAGGGGTCCGTATTGCAGGCACGAGAAATCGACGGCTGCGGCCGGCAGCATCACACTGAACAGTACGACCGCAAACAAAGGTCGCCACATACTCTATTCCGGCCTGCGCAACTCGTAGCGCAATTCACCATCGGCGCTCGTTCCCGCCAGGCGCCAGCCCGCCGCCTCATAGAAGCGCGAGGCGCGAGTGCCCGACTCCGTCGTCAGCCACAGTCGATCGTGTCCGTGCTCCCAGAGCCACGCAACCATGACTTTGTGCAATTGACGGCCGTAACCCTGACGTTCCTGCCCGGGCTCGACGAACAACGCCCAGATGCTGGCGTTGGCCGCATTGCCGATGGCAAAGGCCACGATGTTTCCATCCCGCTCGACCACCCAGCCCCGGCCCGTGGTTTCGATCTCGAGCAGGTAATCCTGTTCAGACAGCTGCCGGGACACGAGCCGATTCTCGAGGACGGACATGCGCACTCGATGCATGCCCGCAATGTCTGACGCGACGGCTTGCCTGATGAGAGCGTCAGGAGTGTGCATACGCAACCGGCGCAACCGACATCGAGGCTCGCATCCTTCCAATCTCCGCTATCGTTGCCTGGCTCGAGTATGCAACAACGAGACGATCCAATCTTGACTGAACCTGTCCCGCCCAAAGTCCTGGAACTGTGCGCCGATGAACGACCCAAGCTCGTGTGGACCAACGAGCGCGGCGGTACGACTTATCGAGCGGGCGCACGCTTCATCAAATGGAGCCCGCACACGACCGGCCTCGATCTGGACGCGGAGCGTGTCCGGCTGCAATGGGCCGCGCGATACCACAACGTTCCGCGCGTGCTGGACTGGGGCGCGAACGACGCAGCTCAGTGGTTGATCACAGCCGCATTGCCCGGCACGAGCGCCGTGATGGAACCCTGGCTCTCACAACCGCTGCTCGCCGCGCGAGCCATCGGACGTGGCCTGCGCATACTTCACGAAACGCTGCCGATCGCCGAATGTCCGTTCGAATGGTCGCCCGAGAAACGCACGGGCTACCGCGTTCCTGCCAGTGAGCTTGGCACCCCGCCGATCGACCGCCTGGTCGTATGTCATGGCGATCCCTGTTCGCCAAACACCCTCATGGGTGCCGATGCCAACCCGATCGGCCATGTGGATCTCGGCTCGTTGGGCGTGGCCGACCGCTGGGCCGACCTGGCCGTCGCGAGCGTCAATCTCGATTACAACTACGGGCCGGGGTGGGAACAGGAATTCTTCCGGGCCTATGACATCGAGCCGGACCCGGAACGCATTGCTTACTATCGTTTTCTCTGGGACAACGAAGACCGCATCGGCCAGTGATGCAATCTCAACTCGACGGCAGCAACCGGCGCCAGAACTGACGAAGCGCACCGATTTGCGGCGCGACGCGAGCGACCGGCGCGGGACGGCCCACGAACACTTGTTTGCGAGTGCTGTACGCCGCCTGACTCCCCGTCTGATCGGCGCCGTAGATGGCGCACCCCATGTCGGATGGTTCAACCAGCCGCAAGCCTGCGTGCTCCAGGCGGGCCAGTTGCTCTTCGCTCACATGACGCTCGAACACACCGGTGGCAGTTTGCCACTCCCACACCGTGCGACCTTCGTCGAACACCGCGCGCCCGGACTTCCGTTCCGCTGCCGGGGATGGCGACATCTTCTTATCATCCAGCTGACCCATGACCTCTCCTAGTTCTTTCTTGTAGGTCCGGCGCCCGCCGCTGATCGGGTATTCACCGGTTGGATCAGTTATCGTTGCGTAGCGGAAAATCTTGGATAAGACCAACCCTGAATGCCCCTATAAGGCCGAGCAGCAAGCGATGTTTACTGCGGATCCTTCCCAGGCTGGCGGTTTTTCCTTGCCGCGTCGGCGGCAAACCCTTGCCGCAGGCTCAGGCCGTAGCTGTCGGCGTTGCCACCTCAACCGCAATCATCCCTGCTCATGCCCGGCGGCGAGGCAGGCATTCTTCACCTCTTCCTTGATGATCTGCGCCAGCCGCAACGCGCCTGGCCCGGCGCCCTCACGATCGGCAAAGACCAGATACAACGATCGGCTGAGTTGATTCATATCTCGCATCGGCAGCGGTTTCAGCTCGCCGTTACGCAGCTCCGTGCGAATCTTTTCTTCGGGCAGCCACGAGAACCCGTAACCCCGCGATACCGCACCGATCGACGTGCTCATGTTGCTCACGGTCCAGCGGCGCGCGACATCGAGCGTCAACGCTTTCTTGTCGCGCTTGGCACTCGTATCGCGCACGATGATGTGACGATGCTTGCGCAGATCGCGATATTCCACCGGCCGGCCGAGCTTGTGCAGCTCATGATCGGGATGCGCGACCGCGGTGGCGCGCACCGTCATCAGATGCTCCGCCGGCATGCCAGGCGGAATGATGCCGGTGATCACCAGATCCGCCTTGCCCGTGCGCAATGCCTCGGGCGTGCCCTCGAGCACGGTCTCGAACCATTCGATGCGGGTCTGTGGACTTTCCTTGCCGAAGCGATCCAGGCATTGAAACATCAACCAGTTCGGAAACAGGATCTCGACCGCGATGGCGATCTCCGCTTCCCACCCCGCCGAAGCCCGACCCGCTGCGCGCTCGATCGCGTCCGCATCCTCGAGCAGCAAGCGGGCCCGCCGGTACAGCATCTCGCCAACCGACGTGAGCCTGGCCTTGCGACCCTGGATCTCGAATGCCTTCACCTGCAGGGTCGATTCGAGCTTCTGCACGGCGTAGGTCACGGACGACTGGCTCTTATGCAGCGCCTCTGCCGCCCGGGCGTAACCGCCGGCCTCGACGACCGCAATCAGGCAGCGCCACTGCTCCATGCTGATGTGAGGTAACCGCATGGCAGGCAAGGCTTTTTTGGCAGGGGACTTGGATGCGCGAGTGACCATATATCGATCCAGTCGATGAATTTCACCGAAATCTTCAGCTTTTTAATCGATCCATTCAATATTTAAATAGGGACCACTGAAAACAAGGCTGATTCGGAGGTCCTCATGAGCACTTTGCTACAGATCAATGCCAGCCTGGCCGGCGCCAACGGTCAGTCTTCCCGCCTCGCCCAGCACTTCGTCGCTGACTGGCAGGCCCAGCATCCCGAAGGCCGCGTCATCACGCGCGACCTCGCCAGCGAGCCCGTGCCGCACCTGACGGCTGAGCGCTTCCAGGCGTTCCTGTCGCAGCCCGATGCGCGCACTGAAGAGCAACGCGCAGTGAACGCGTATTCCGATGCGCTGATCGAGGAGATCAAGAGCGCCGACACCATTGTGTTTGCGGTGCCGATGTACAACTTCAGCGTCCCCTCGACGTTGCGTGCGTACTTCGATCACATCGCGCGCGCCGGCGTGACGTTCCGCTACACCGCCAACGGCGCGGAAGGATTGCTCAAGGGCAAGAAGGCGTATGTGTTCATCACTCGCGGCGGCTTCTATGCCGACGCGGCTGATACACAGACGCCGTACCTGAAACAGTTCCTCGGCTTCATCGGCATCACCGATGTCAGCTTCATCTTTGCCGAGGGCCTGGCCATGGGCGACGCAGCCCGCGAAAAGAGTCTGGCTCAGGCGCACGACACGATTGGAGAGTTGCTCCCCCGCGCCGCGTAATCGACCCCTGCGCCGATTCGAGGGCACCCATCTTGACAGCCGCACGTTCGTCCCCGAACGTGCGGCGCATGCGCATCCTGCTGGTTGAAGATGACAACATGATCGGTCAGAGCCTCAGAGAGGCATTGACCGAGAATGGCCTGACCGTCGATTGGGTGAAAGACGGCGTGCTGGCGCAAGGCGCTCTGGCACAGGGCGGCTATGCGGCCGTGTTACTGGATCTAGGATTGCCCCGCCGCTCGGGACTCGAAGTCCTGCGCCGCGCCCGACAGGACGGCGATCGCACCCCCATGCTGGTGCTGACTGCGCGAGACGGCGTCGATGATCGCGTCGAAGGGTTGGATGTCGGCGCGGACGATTACCTGGTCAAGCCATTCGAAATGCGCGAACTGCTGGCGCGCATGCGAGCCATCGTTCGCAGAGTCGGCGGGCACGCTCAATCCACCATCGGCACGGCGCAAACTCAGTTGGACCTTTCCAGCCGCGAGCTGACTCACGCCGGCAGCTCGATCCTGCTATCCGCCAAGGAATTCCGTCTCATGCATGCGCTGCTCGAACGGCCGGGCGCGATCCTGTCGCGCACTCAACTGGAAGAGCGGTTGTATGGTTGGGGCGAAGAGGTCAGCAGCAATGCGGTCGAAGTTCTGATTCACGGCGTGCGTCGCAAGCTCGGCGCCGATGTGATTCGTAACGTCCGCGGCCTCGGCTGGCGCGTCAGCAAGGACGCGTCATGAAGAAATCGCTGCGCAAACAACTCATGACCTGGTTGCTGCCACTCTATGTAGTGGCAGCCATCGCCGCAGCGATCGTGACTTACTACGTGTTCGGCAGCATGGTCAGCGTCTTCATGGACAATCAGCTGCGCCTGTTCGCCGAGTCGCACGCTGGAGCGTCTGGCTCCGCGCCGGTATTACGACCGCTCACTCGCTATAACGTGGTCGACAAGGGCGACATGTTCGTGCAGATCTGGGATCGCAACCAACGACTGGTGGCAACGTCCTGGCCCGAGCTGGATCTGCAGCGGCAGCCTTCCCAAGGCTTTCATGACGTAACCATCGGCGACTCGCGCTGGCGCGTTTACACCCTGCAATCCCCGGATCGCACCGTACAGAGCGCGCAAAGCCTGTATTTCCGCCGCCATCTGGCGAAATCGCAGGCACTGCAGATGGCGCTGCCGGTGCTGCTGATGATTCCGATCTCGGCCATCTTCCTGTGGTTCGGCATGCGGCCCGCGGTGCGCCGACTCGAATTGATTTCGCGCGCAGCCGCGCAACAGGATGAGCACCGCTTGACTGAGCTGCCAGTCGAGCATGCGCCCTGTGAGATCAAGCCGCTGGTGATGGCGGTGAATACGTTGCTGGCTCGGTTGCGAAATGCATTCAGCGCTCAGCGTCGCTTCGTGCAGGACGCGGCACACGAGCTGCGCACGCCGATCACGGCGATGAGTTTGCAGCTGGAGAATCTGAAATCGCGTATGCCGGATACGGCGTCGGCCGACCAGTTGAAGCAGCTCGAAGCGGGCCTGGCGCGGACCAAACGACTGGTCGAGCAGTTACTGCGACTGGCACGTCAGGAATCGCCGCGGCCGGCGGATCCGCCGGTCGCGATCCAGCTGGACGGCATGCTCAAGTCCAGCATTGCTGAGTTCATGGCACTCGCGGACAAGCGCAGTATCGACCTCGGCTACGCGGCAGATATCGACGCAACCGTGCACGCGAACGAAGACGAGTTGCGGAGCCTGATTCACAACTTGCTGGACAATGCGCTTCGCTACACGCCGACCGGCGGTATCGTCGATGTGACGTTGCACCGAGACACCGGTGTTGTGACTGTCGAAATCGCCGATAACGGCACCGGCATTCCTGCCGAACTGCTGCCACGTGTGTTCGATCGGTTCTTCCGTATCGAGGGCGCAGAAACGGAAGGCAGCGGACTCGGCCTTGCGATCGCCAAGAACGCAGCGGAACGGAATCGCGTCGCGTTGGAGTTGATCAATCGCGTCGACGGCTCGGGATTGATCGCGCGGATGCGTTTTGAAACCGCGCTCGTGACACTGCAGCCAGCGCCCAAGCCGGCTGCAGTTGAGCATGAAGAACCTTCGGCCGCATCCGAGCTCGCCGCCGAGACGCAGCCGCCGGATTAAGTCTGCGCTAAGTCTCGCCCCCTATGCTGGTCTCGCCTACTCGGGAGACCATCATGCTCTTGCCCCGTCTTGCGCTGCTGATATTCAGCGGCGTCGGCCTTTGTTACGCCGGAAATCTGGTTGCTCAGCATCGTGACGACGTTCACGAACAGTCGTGGCAAGTCACCGCCGGCGTCGGCGTGATCGCACGGCCCGACTTTCCCGGCAGTGACTCGCACGAGGTGCTGCCGCTGCCGGCGTTCAATGTGACTTACGGCGATCGTTGGTTTCTGAACGCGGACGGCTTGGGAGCATACCTGGTCCGCCGCGATCGCAGCTCGCTGACGTTATCCCTGGCGCCGGATGTCACACGGCGCGATGAATCCGATTCAGCACATCTGCGCGGCCTCGGCGACGTGGATCGCACGGCCGTCGCGCGGCTCAAAGGCGCTTACAACCTGGGACCCGTGACTGCAACGGCGGCTATATCGACCGACATTGCCGATCAAGGGCATGGCACCGTCGCGGAACTGACTCTGCAAAGCCGCACCGACATCACGCAGCGCTTCTCGCTCAGCTATGGAATCGCGGCGCGCTGGATCGACGATGAATACGCCGAAAGTTTTTTCGCCGTCGACCCCCAACAAAGCCGTAGATCGGGCTTGTCTCAGTATGAAGCGCGAAGCGGTGTCGGCGACGCGAGACTCTTCGTCAACGCCGTCTACGCGCTCAGCCCGCGCTGGATCGTCGCCGCAGGCGCGGCCGCGGCACAGTTGCAAGGCGACGCGAAGGACAGCCCGATCGTCGCAGACGATTCATACTTTCAGTTCGACGCGGCGGTGATGTATCGATTTTGACGGCATCACCGCCGCGGCGGCGTTACTACAGCGGCTGCGGCGTCGGCGGCGGATCTTCCGGCAACGGAATGAACTCCTGATCGTCGCCGACCGGCAGCTGGATACGTCCCGCTTTCCAGTCCGCCTTCGCCTGCTCGATCCGCTCCTGGCTCGATGACACGAAGTTCCACCAGATGTGGCGCGGCCCAACCGCCTCGCCCCCGAGCAGCATCACGATGGACGGCTCGATCGCAGTGATCGCCGGCATCGAGCCCGGCGACAGCACCGCCATCTGTCCCGTCTCGTACTGCTCGCCATCGATGCGCACAGAACCCTTGGCCACATAAATGGCACGCTCGCTGTAACCGCCGCAAACATCCGTCGTCCGTCCAGCATCCATTTCGAGATGCACGTAGAACAATGGCGAATGCGTCGTCACCGGGCTCGTCATGCCATACGCCGAGCCAGCGATGACTTTGACGCTCAAGCCCTTGTCCACATGCGACGGTAACTGATGCGCATCGAAGTGCACGAAGGCCGGCGCTGCTTCCTCCGCCGCTTCCGGTAACGCAATCCACGCCTGAATGCCATTCAGCGAGCCGCCGGTTTCGCGAATGCTATCGAAGCGCTCCGAATGACTGATGCCGCGCCCGGCCGTCATCCAGTTCACTTCACCCGGCCGGATGGTCTGATGAAAGCCGACACTGTCCCGATGCACGATCTCGCCATCGTACAGATACGTGATGGTGGAAAGGCCGATGTGAGGATGCGGCCTCACATCGGTCTTGCGGGGTACCTGGGGCGGAAAATTCACCGGCCCCATGTGGTCGAAAAAAATGAACGGTCCGACCATGCGACGCTGGGTCCAGGGCAGGACCCGGCCGACTTCGAAGCCGCCCAGGTCCTTGCGTCGCGAAGGAATCATCAACTCAATTGTCACTGCCGCACTCCAGAGGGAACTCGCTGCAGATCGAACACTATCACCTCGGCGTCCAATCCATTAGTCAGGGACAATGCCGCAGTGTCCGTCAGTGCCAGCGCGTCGCCCGCATTCAACACGTTGGTGTTGGCCGTCACCGTGCCGCGCGCCACGTGCAAGTACACCTGACGATCGGCGCCGATCGGAAACTCGACCTGCTCCGCGCCGCTGATCAAGCCGGCATACACCTTCGCATCCTGATGGATCGTGACCGAGCCGTTCGCCCCATCGGGCGACGCGATCAGCCGCAACTTGCCGCGCTTCTCCTCGTCCGCAAAGTGCTTCTGTTCGTAGCTCGGCTGCACGCCCCGCTGATTCGGCTGAATCCAGATCTGCAGGAAATGCACCGGCCGCTCGCGCGACGGATTGAATTCGCTGTGCGTCACCCCGCGCCCCGCGCTCATGCGCTGAACGTCGCCGGGACGGATGGTCTCGCCGGTGCCCATCGAGTCCTTGTGCGCCAACTCGCCATCGAGCACGTAGCTGATGATCTCCATGTCCCGATGCCCGTGCGTCCCGAAGCCCGCGCCGGCGGCCACGCGATCCTCATTGATCACGCGCAGGGCACCGAACTCGACGTGCCGAGGATCGTAGTAATCCGCGAACGAAAAGGTGTGGAACGACTTCAGCCAGCCGTGATCGGCATAGCCGCGTTCGTTACTGCGTCGGATGTTCTGCATGTCGGCCTCCTGTTTCGATGGGCCCAAGGTACGCCGCCAGCGCCCCCGGAAATAGCACGCCCCGGCCATAAATCTTATGCTCCGGGCAGGTTTCGGCCCTCGCCCCCTCATAGCCCCAGAGCCTCATCGAAAGCCATCCGGGAAACGCCCGCCGACATGCCCTCCGGCCGCAGCCAACGCATCGCCGAATGGGCCCGCCACTGGAACGCGGGCCTGACGCGCTATTTGCGCCGTCGGCTGCCTGGCCGCATCGACCCGGAGGACCTGGCCCAGGAGGTCTACGTCCGCCTGCTCCGGGTCGAACAGATCGAGCACATCAAGGAGCCGCAGGCCTACCTGTACCGGGTCGCCAGCAACGTCGCCCAGGAATGGCGCATGCGAGCCGTCCACGCCCGCCCCCACAGCGACGCCGAACTGGACACCCTGGTCGCGACCGCCACCCCGGAATCGCTGCTCGACGACGCGCAATTCAAGGCGCAGCTCGACTCGGCCCTGCAGACGATGACGCCCATGGTGCGAGCGGTGGTGTACCTGAAGCTGCGTGAGGACCTGTCTCACGATGAGATCGCCAGCCATTTGGGGGTCACGCCTCGGATGGTGCGAAGAATGTTGACCACCGGTTACGCCCACCTCCGCGAGCACATCGAGTTCGATTGACCCATGCAATCCGATCAAGACAACACCCGAGATCCAGCCACGACGCACGCCCGGCAGTGCGCCGCGCATTGGCTGTCGGTGCTGTCGGATGAGCACTGCACCGAGGCCGAGCGACGGCAGTTCTTCGTTTGGCTGCGCTCGTCGGGCCAGCACGTGGATGAGTTCCTGCGACTGAGCCGCCTCACGGGACGCATGAGTCAGCGCGAGCTGTGGCCGGATGCGGATATGGCAGAGCTCATTGCGCAGGCTAAGGTCAGTGCTGAAGCGAATGTGACGCTGCTCGATCAACCCGCCGTCTTCGTTACTCGCACCGAACGCAAGGCGGTGCGATGGTCAATGGCAGCTGCGGCTGCCTGCGTATTTGTTTTGGTTGGATTGCTTGCCGGACGCTCACAGATCGAACAGTGGCTCGCACCGGAGTATGTGACGGCTGTGGGCGAGCAGCGCTCCATTACGCTGGAAGACGGCTCGGTGGTTGAGCTCAACAGTCAGTCTCGGTTGCGGGCACATTTCGAAGATCACCTGCGGGCGATTGAATTGCTGGAGGGTGAAGCGATCTTCCGCGTTTCCAAAGACCCGAATCGTCCGTTCCGTGTGCGCACGGGTGCAACTGACATTGTTGCGGTTGGCACAGCATTCAATGTGAAGGCCAATGACTCACGCACGGTCGTGACTGTGTTGGAAGGTCGCGTACGCGTGAATCAGCGCGATGCCGCCGAGCGCTCGGCAGCCGCGACCGATAAAGCCATCAGCGAATTCGAGCTCGCGGTCGGCGATCAGCTGATCGTCGCGAAGTCTCAACCTGCGATTCGAGTGTCGCTGCGTGATACGGAGAAGGTGACGTCGTGGACAGAGCGAAGGCTGATCTTCGAAGACACGCCGTTGTCGGCGGCGGCTGCGGAGTTTGCTCGCTACAGTCCTCGCGCGATTCGCATTCAGGATCCGGCTGTGGCGGAAAGGAAAATTAACGGCGTGTTCGATGCGACGGATCCGGCGTCGTTGGCGGAGTTCTTGAAGGGTGATGAGACGTTGGATGTTCGGAACGATGCGGATGGGTGGACTGTTCGCGCTCGATAAGATTTAAGAGGCGTCGGTGGTCCGCGTCGTCGTTGCTGTCGGAGGCGTTAGTGGTCTGCGTCGACGGGAGCGACCTACCTCCGCCCGGCACCGGGCACGGCCGGAGCGCTAGCGCTCCTACACCGCACGTCCATGATGAGCCCTGCTGTTTCGGCCCCGTCCATGTGCCGAAAAGCTGCCGGGCGGAGGTAGGTCGCTCCCGCCGCCGCCGAAAGGTCACAGCAACTTCGCGCGTGACTCTGCTCCCACCCCCAACCGTTGGTTGTGAGTTTGAGGCTGATCGTTGTCGCAACGGCAGTTGCGGCCGCGCTAAAGCGCGGCCGCTGCTGTCGCTGCTACACCGCGCAAGCTGAAATCTATAGCCGACGTCGGCCGGGTCGGAGATAAGTCACGCGCGAAAGCCGCTGTGACGCTTCGGCGTCGTCGGGAGTGACCTACCTCGTCCCGGCGGCTTTGCGGTACAGGGACGGGACCGCAACAGCAGGGCTCATCAGGGACGTGCGGTGTAGGAGCGCAAGCGCTCCGGCCGTGCCCGGCGCCGGGA